>JADINH010000029.1 GCA_017694225.1 Candidatus Avisuccinivibrio stercorigallinarum | reverse complement strand
ATCCGGGAAATCGCGCAGCGGCGCGGGCTCGGCTGACGGGATGCGGCGCTCGCGGAAGCCGCCGCGGTGCTCCTCAAAGCTGCGCGGGGCAATTTCAGCCTCCTCATCAAGCAGCAGGTTGGAGCCGCGCTGCACCATCTTGGCCAAAGCTGCGGCCAAAATCTCCGGCTCAATGCTGTCATCTGAGAGCAGATCGGAGATGACCTCCATGTACTCTTCAAGGCCGCCCTGCTCAATGGTTTCCATGATCTGATTGCGGAAATTCTCCAAACGGCGCTTGTTGACGTCGGCCACGGTGGGCATGCGCATCGGTTCAATGCGCTGGCGGGTGACGCGCTCAATCTGTCTTAAGGCGCGGCGCTCGCGCGGCGAGACAAAGAGAATGGCCTCACCGGTGCGGCCGGCACGGCCGGTGCGGCCGATGCGGTGTACATAGGTTTCGGCATCATAGGGGATGTCATAGTTGAACACATGGGTGATGCGGTCAACGTCAAGGCCGCGGGCGGCCACGTCGGTGGCGATGATGATGTCAAGGGTGCCGTTCTTTAAGCGCTCGATGATCTTCTCGCGCTGGCGCTGCGGAATGTCGCCGTGCAGGGCGGCGCAGGCCATGCCGCGGCCCATCAGCTTGTTGGCCACATCCTCAGCGTCGGTCTTGGTGCGCACAAACACCAGCACAGCATCATAGCTCTCCACCTCCAGCATGCGGGTCATGGCGTCAATCTTGTGCACGCCTGAGACCACCCAGTAGCGCTGATGCACGGTGGTGGCGGTGGTGGTGCGGCTTTCAATGCGCACTTCCTCGGGATCAACGAGGTGATTGTGGGCAATGCGGCGGATGGCATCGGGCATGGTGGCGGAGAACAAGGCGTTCTGACGCTCCTTGGGCAGCTGGGATAAGATCCAGTCCACATCGTCAATAAAGCCCATGCGCAGCATCTCATCGGCCTCGTCGATCACCATGAAGGACACGTCCTTGAGCGAGAGCTTGCCGCGCTCGATTAAGTCAATCAGACGGCCCGGGGTGCCGACCACCACCTGCACGCCGTGGCGCAGGGAGCGGATCTGATTTTCATAGGAGGCGCCGCCGTAAATCGGCATGACGCGAAAGTCCTCGCAGTGCTTTGCAAAGCTCTGGAAAGCCTCGGCCACCTGAATGGCCAGCTCGCGGGTGGGCTCTAACACCAGGGCCTTGATGGCTTTTTCACCGGGATTGAGCTTTGAGAGAATGGGCAGGGCAAAAGCGGCGGTCTTGCCGGTGCCGGTCTGGGCCTGGCCTATCATGTCGCGGCCAGCCATCATCACCGGAATGGCTTTTTCCTGAATAGGAGTGGGGCTTTCAAAGCCTAAATCGGAAACGGCCTGCAGCACCTTGTCAGCAAGGCCCAAATCCTTAAAGCTGACGAGCGGAGCTTCATCCTCATCTGCTGCATTCTCCTGCAGCAAAGTGCTTTCGGCTGCGCCGGTGGTGGTGGAAGCTGCCAGCAGGGCATCAATCTCGTCAGTGCCGTTGGCACCGTTTACATTGTCAGTCATTAAATTACATCTCTCCAAAAGAATAAAGGCCCGCACTTGTCCCAAAAACACGTCTGGAAACCTGGGTTTGTACAGCTGCACTGAGCTTAAAGTGCCGTCAAATGAAATCCCGCGCACGCACGTCAGCAGGCCCGCCTTAAAAAACGGGGCCCATTATACAGGATCTCACCCCAGAACTCCGATGAAAATGGTCAGAATGGTGGCATTAACAAAGTCGATAAACAAGGCGCCGACTATCGGCACCACAAAGAAGGCCTTGGGCGAATCGCCGTTGGCTCCGGTAAAGGTTTCCATATTGGCCATGGCGTTGGGAGTGGCACCCATGCCAAAACCGCAGTGGCCGGTGGCGATCACCGCCGCATCATAGTCCCGGCCCATCATGTTAAAGGTCACATAGTAGGCAAAAAGCGCCATCACCAAAGTCTGCACCAGAAGGATGGTGACAAGCGGCACAGCTAAAGCGGCCAGCTCCCAGAGATTTAAGGTCATGAGCGCAATGGCCAAAAAGAGCTGCAGCGAGATATTGCCCACCACATTGATGCTGTGCAGCGGCAGCGGCTTTTTGCTCAAATCCATGAAATTGCGCACTGCAGCGGCCACCATCATCGGGCCCAAATAGGCGGGCAGCACAATGCCGAGGCTTGAGATGCCCAGGATAATGAAATGGCCGATGCCCATGCAGATGATGATATAGGTCACTGCCTTAAAGAGCAGCAGCTCGTCGATGTTCTTCTGCTCCGGGGTAAGCTTGCCCTCTACAATGTCCTGATTTTCCACACTTTTGTCTTTGCTCACCAGCTTATAGTGGTTTAAAAGGCGCTTGCCCACCGGGCCGCCAATCATGCATCCGGCGACGAGACCATAGGTGGCCGCAGCCACCGAGACCGTAAGGCCGCCTTCAAGGCCTGATTTGACCAGCTCCGGCCCAAAGGCGGCAGCGGTGCCGTGCCCGCCGGTCAGGGCAATGGAGCCTGCAGCAAGGCCCATTAAAGGATTTAAGTCAAAGAGCAGAGACATGCCCACGCCGACGCAGTTTTGTATGCAAATCAGGATAATGGCGCAGAGCAGGAAGATGGAAACTGAGATGCCGCCGCGGATTAACATCTTAAAGGAGGCGGCAAAACCGATGGTGGTGAAGAAGGCGAGCATCAGCAGATTTTTAAGGCTTTGATCAAAGGAAAATTCAAAGAGCTGCAGATTGTGCCCCACCAGGGTCAGACAGGAGAAGATAATGCCGCCGATCACCGGCGCGGGAATGTAAAAGCGGCGCAGCACGCTGATATAGCGCTTGACCAGGCGCCCGAGCAGCAGCAAAACTACGGCAATGGCCAGGGTTTCCTGCATACCAAAAGTATAGGTAAAAAGGATGTGCTGCTCCTGCATAGAAAAAGCCTCGTAAACTGTGCGTAAAAAACTGTTAAAAATCGCGTGATTCTAGCTTTTTTGGAGCTTTTCTTCAAGGCTGAGATCAAGGCAGAACAGCCGCTTACGCACGTTTTGGCGCTGCAGCTCTGCCTCCCCCTGCCAGGCTCCTGCCCTCAGTTTTGCAAAATGCAGGTGTTCTGCAAAAGTCTGTTTTTGCAAACCTGCACCATTTTGCAACACAAAAGCTTCACTTTTTCATTACAAAATGAGACTGTTTTAAAACAAAATTTCCTTTAAAATCAACGATCTTCATTTTTAAATGACACTGTTTTGCAAAAAGTGGTTGACGTGCAGTTTTTCTGAACTTACGATAGCCTGCAGTTTACAAAAGTTACTTTTATATGAGGGAAATCAGATGTCATTTAGAGATGATAAACAGGTTTTGATTTTTGATACCACCCTGCGTGACGGCGAACAGGCACTGCCGAGCTCTCTTTCAGTCAAGCAGAAGCTGCAGATTGCGCTCTGCCTGGAGCAGCTGGGTGTGGATATCATCGAGGCCGGATTCCCTATTTCCTCCCCGGGTGATTTTGAAGCCGTCAAGACCATCGGCCAGCACATCAAGAACTCCGTGGTCTGCGGCCTGTCCCGCTGCGTGGATAAGGACATCACTGCCGTGGCTGAGGCCTTAAAGGATGTGACCGATCATTACCGCATCCACACCTTTATTGCCACCTCTGACATTCATGTGCAGGACAAGCTGCGCAAGAACTTTGATGACATCGTGGAGATGGCAGTCAAGAGCGTGAAGCTCGCCCGCTCCTATACCGATGACGTGGAGTTCTCCTGCGAGGATGCCGGCCGCACCCCGATCGATCACCTCTGCCGCATGGTTGAATGCGCCATCGATGCCGGTGCCACCACCGTGAACATCCCCGACACCGTGGGCTACACCCTGCCCCATGAGTTCGGCGGCATCATCGAGACCTTGTTCAACCGCGTGCCCAATATCGACAAGGCCCGCATCTCCGTGCACTGCCACAACGACCTGGGCATGGCCACCGCCAATTCCGTGACCGCCCTGCAGCACGGCGCCCGCCAGATTGAGTGTGCCGTAAACGGCCTGGGCGAACGCGCGGGCAACTGCTCACTTGAAGAAGTGGCCATGATTATCAAGACCCGCAGCCAGTACTTGGACGGTCTGTACACCAATATTGTGGCCGAGAACATCGCCAGAGCGAGCCAGGTAGTGGCCGGCATCTGCAACGAGCCGGTGCCGCCGCACAAGGCCATTGTGGGCTCCAATGCCTTTGCCCACAGCTCAGGCATTCATCAGGACGGCGTGCTCAAGAACCGCAATACCTATGAGATCATCACCCCGGAGTCCGTAGGCTTTAAGGAAAACAATCTGCACATGACCGCCCGTTCCGGCAGACACATGATCAAGGCCTGCCTCGACAAGCTTGGCTACAAGGAAGGCACTTACGACTTAAATGAGATCTACCAGCGCTTCTTAAAGCTTGCCGACAAGAAGGGCCAGGTCTTTGATTATGACCTGGAGGCCCTGCTCTTCTTCTCCAATACTGAGGAGGAAGACACCCAGTTCACCCTCGACAGCATGAACGTGGTTTCAGGCGGCAAGCAGGTCATTCCGACCGCCAGCGTCAAGCTTAAGATCGGCAAGCGCACCCGCATTGAGTCCGGCACCGGCAACGGCCCGGTGGATGCAGTGTTCAACTGCATCACCCGCCTGACCGGCATCCGCTGCGAGCTTATCAATTACGTCATTACCGCCAAGGGCGCCGGCATGAACGCCCAGGGCCAGGTGGACGTGGATGTGAAATACAACGACAGAAAGTATCACGGCAAGGGTCTGTCCACTGACGTGATTGAGGCTTCTGCCCTGGCTCTCATCCATGCCTGCAACAGCATTTATCGTGCACAAATCATTGAACAGGAAAAGAAAGAAGGAAAGGAGACCAACTAAATGAGCGCTCAGTACAAGATTGCCGTATTGGCAGGTGACGGCATCGGCCCGGAAGTGATGGCCGAGGCCAAAAAGGTGCTTGCTGCCGTACAGGACAAATTTGACTTTAAGCTCGACATGACTGAGGCGCTCGCCGGCGGCTGCGCCATTGACGCCGCGGGCACCCCGCTGCCTGAAGATACGGTAAAGCTCTGCGAGGAGAGTGCGGCCATTTTGTTCGGCTCAGTCGGCGGCCCGAAGTGGGATCATCTGCCCCCTGCCCAGCGTCCGGAGCGCGGCGCCCTGCTGCCTTTGCGCAAGCACTTCAAGCTCTTCTGCAATTTCCGCCCGGCCTGCATTTATCAGGGCCTCGGCGCACTGTCCCCGCTGCGCGCTGACATTGCCATGCGCGGCTTTGACCTTCTGTGCGTGCGTGAGCTCACCGGCGGCATTTACTTTGGCACCCCCAAGGGCCGTGAAGGCACCGGCCCGGAGGAAAAGGCCTATGACACTGAGATCTATCACCGCTATGAGATTGAGCGCATTGCCAAAATCGCCTTTGAGGCCGCCCGCCTGCGCCGCCACAAGGTGACCTCGGTGGACAAGTCCAATGTGCTGCAAAGCTCCATCTTGTGGCGTGAGGTGGTAACTGAGGTGGGCAAAGCCTACCCTGATGTGGAGTTAAACCACATCTACATTGACAATGCCACCATGCAGCTCGTTAAAGACCCCGCTCAGTTTGACGTGCTCTTGTGCTCGAACATGTTCGGCGACATCCTGTCAGATGAATGCGCCATGATCACCGGCTCCATGGGCATGCTGCCGTCAGCAAGCCTCGGCGAAGGCGGCTTTGGGCTGTATGAACCGGCAGGCGGCTCGGCCCCTGACATTGCCGGCAAGGGCATTGCCAACCCGATTGCACAGATTCTCTCGGCGGCCTTAATGCTGCGCTACAGCTTAAAGCAAAACGATGCAGCCTTAGCCATTGAAAACGCCGTCAAGAAAGTGCTCTCTGAGGGCAAACTCACCGCTGACCTGATGGAAAGCGGCGCCAGCCCGCGCGGCCCGCTCTCCACGAGTGAGATGGGCGATGCCGTGGCTGCGGCAATTTAAAGGTTTAAGTGAACAACACGTGAAAGACAGATAGAAAAATGGGTAAGACATTATATGAAAAGGTATACGACGCCCATGTCGTATTCCAAAAGGAAGGCGAACTGCCGACCATTTACATTGACCGTCATTTAGTCCATGAAGTGACCAGCCCCCAGGCCTTTTCCGGCCTGGAGGCCGCAGGACGCAAACTGCGCCGCCCGGATCTGACCCTGGCCACCATGGATCATGACATTTCCACCAAGTCGCTCGAGCTCTCTGCCTGCAGCCCGATGGCGCAGGAGCAGATCACCACCCTGATGGACAACACCAAAAAGTTTGGCGTGACCTTATTCCCGGTGGGCAATGACAATCAGGGCATCGTGCACATCGTAGGACCGCAGGTGGGCTTTACCCTGCCCGGCACCACCCTGGTGTGCGGCGACTCGCACACTGCCACCCACGGTGCTTTCGGCGCGCTGGCCTTTGGCATCGGCACTTCACAGGTCGAGCATGTGATGGCCACCCAGACCTTAAAGCAGGGCAAACTCAAGACCATGAAGATTGAGTGCAAAGGCAGCCTGCAGAAGGGTGTTTACGCCAAGGACTTGATCCTGGCCATCATCGGCAAACTCACCACCGCAGGCGGCACCGGCTACGCTGTCGAGTTCTGCGGCCAGGCTGTGCGCGAGCTCTCCATGGAAGGGCGCATGACCCTGTCCAACATGGCCATTGAGTTTGGCGCCCCGGTGGGCATGATTGCCCCGGACGAGACCACCTTTGAGTACATTAAGGGCAGAATGTATGCCCCTAAGGGTGAGGACTTTGACAAGGCGTTGGAGTACTGGAAGACCTTAAAATCAGATGATGACGCCGTATTTGACGCCGTGGTGGAGCTTGATGCCTCCGCCATCGAGCCGCAGCTGACCTGGGGCACCAACCCGGGCCAGGAGTGCGCCATCACCGGCTGTGTGCCCGCCCCTGAGAGCTTTGCCGATCCGGTGCAGGCCAAGTCCTGCGCTGATGCCCTGTCCTACATTGACTTAAAGCCCGGGCAGAAGCTTGCCGGCACCCCGGTTGATTTAGTCTTCATCGGCTCGTGCACCAACGGACGCATTGAGGACTTCCGCGCCGCCGCGCAGATCCTCAAGGGCCGCAAGGTGGCAGCAGGCATCACTGCCCTGGCAGTCCCCGGCTCCATGTGGGTCAAGCAGCAGGCTGAGCGCGAAGGCCTTGATAAGATCTTCAAGGATGCCGGCTTTGAATGGCGTCTGCCCGGCTGCTCGATGTGTCTTGCCATGAACGATGACCGTGCTCCGGCCGGCAAGCGCGTGGCTTCCACTTCAAACCGCAACTTTGTCGGCCGTCAGGGCAAAGGCTCACGCACCCATTTGATGAGCCCGGCCTCCGCTGCTGCCTGCGCGGTAACCGGCAAGTTGACTGACGTCAGAGAGTTTTTATAAAGGAGAGGAAAATGCAAAAGTTTACTGTACACGAGGGTGTGGCTGTTCCTCTTGATTCTGCCAACATTGACACCGATCAGATCATCCCCAAGCAGTTTTTGCTGGCAGTAAGCCGCAAGGGCTTTGGCGTGCATCTGTTCCACGACTGGCGCTATCTCGATGACGCTGAGACCAAACCCAACCCGGAGTTTAATTTAAATAAGCCCGAGTACAAGGGCGCCACCATTTTGGTGGCCCGCGACAACTTCGGCAACGGCTCCTCGCGCGAGCATGCGCCCTGGGCTTTGACTGACTACGGTTTCCGTGCGGTGATCGCCCCGAGCTTTGCCAATATCTTCAACAACAATGCCCTGGGCAACGGCCTGCTGACTGTCAAGCTCACCGCCGATGAAGTCGATCAGATCTTCAAGGTCTTAACTGCCAAACCCGGCACTAAGATCAAGATCTCGCTTGAGGACATGACGGTGGACTGTGACACCCTGCACTTTAGCTTTGAGCTCGATCCCTTCATCCGCCACTGCCTGCTCAACGGCTTGGACAACATCTCGCTGACCCTGCAGCACGAGGATGATATTGCCAAGTTTGAAAGCAGCATGCCGGCCTGGGAGCGCTGTGCACACTAAATTCAGATAAGTTCAGACAAATTGCCCGATGGCGGCCGCCCAGGCCGCCATTTTTTTCGCTTTTGCGCGCTGGATCTGCCTATTTTTTCCCGCCCTGCCTATAATGGAGACAGTTTAAACAGCTTTCCATAAAAAGGACTTTCAAATGAGCGAGTGCTATTCACAAAATCCGATTTTAAAGACCATTACCAATGCCGCCGGCATGTCTGTCACCGTGATGGACTGGGGCGCCACCTTAGTCTCCATCAAGGTTCCGGTGGCCGGTGAAAGCAAGCCGCGCGAAGTGCTGCTGGGCGTTAAAGATCCGGCCGACTGGCACACCCAGGCCTGCTATTTCAATGCCACCATCGGCCGCTATGCCAACCGCATTGCAAACTCCCGCATCAGCGTGCAGGGCAAAGATTATGTATTAAGCTCAGGGGACATCCACTGCCTGCACGGCGGCAAAGACGGCTTTGACAAGCGCCGCTTTATCTTCAGTGAAGTAAATGAAAGCTCCCTTACCTTAACCCTGCACTCCGCCGACGGCGATCAGGGCTTCCCGGGCAACTTTGACCTCACGGTCAAGTTTGAGCTCACAGATGACAACAAGCTCACCATGAGCTATGTGGGCAAGTGCGATGAAGAATGCCCGGCCTGCATCACCAATCACGCCTACTTCAACTTAAACGGCCGCAACAGCTCCATTCTGGGCCATACCCTGCAGCTTAACGCCACTGAGTTTATGGAGCTTGACGAGCTCTCCATCCCGACGGGCAAAATCCTGTCCGTCAAAGATCACCCGGCCTTTGATTTCACCACTGCCAAGACCGTGGGCCAGGACTTCAGAAACGACGAGCAGATGCTCGCCGCCCTGGGCTATGACCACCCTTATCTCTTCTGCGCCGACCCGAAGGTGCCGGCCGTCAAGGCAGCCTCTGAGGACGGGCGCCTGACCTTGGAGGTCTACACTGATTACCCGGCCTTCCAGTTCTACAGCGGCAATTACATTGCAGCAGGCGAACCCATCATCGCCCGCGATGACGGCAAACCTTACGCCAATCAAAGCGGCATGTGCTTTGAGCCTGAGTATTACCCCGACGCTCCGCACCTGCCTGAGTTTGCTGACAAGAACCCGGCTGTGACCAGGGACAAGCCTTTGGTCAAGTTCATTGCCTACAAGTTTGCCTCAGTACTCTAAGCTTTAAGCAAGGTACTAAAGGCCCGGCCGCCGGTACTGACTGTACGGCCGGGAACGGGGGAGCTTACAGGCTCCCTCTTCTTCTTTCTTCTTTCTTCTTTCTTCTTTCTTCTTTCTTCTTTTTCTTTTTCTTTTGTCCTCTGCCTGGGCCTTCGTGAAGCTGAAAGCAAAATTCCGCGCTGTTTATACTGCCGGGAAGAGTTCAGGAGGAAGAAATTAAAGGAAGGAAGTGCCGCTTTGGGATCAAGCAAGCCGGACAGGCAAGCCCGGCTTGATACTGCACTTTAGGAAATTGTTAATCTTAGAGGCTGTAACCGCGCTCGCCGTGGGTAGCCAGATCGAGGCCTTCGCGCTCGTCTTCCACACCCACTCTGAGGCTGCCGCCCATCAGGGCCTTGGCCGCGGCGCAGGCAATCATGGTGATTACGCCTGACCAGATGACGGCGATGACCACTGAGACAGCCTGGGCAAAGACCTGGCCGCCGATGGAGGCAATGTCTGCCTTGAAGCCCACGCCGCCTAAGGCCGGGGCGCAGAACACACCGGTGAGCAGGGCACCGACGATGGCACCGACACCGTGTACACCGAAGACGTCAAGCGAGTCGTCAAGGCCAATCAGGCGCTTTAAGCCGTGCACACCGTAGAGGCAGGCAGGACCTGCCACCAGGCCGATGACGAGGGCGCCAAAGGGTGAGACGAAGCCGCAGGCCGGGGTGATGGCCACTAAACCGGCGAGAACACCAGAGGCCGACCCCAAAGTAGTGGGCTTCTTGAAGATGATCCACTCAGCTGCCATCCAGGAGAGGGCTGCAGCGGCCGGAGCAATGGCGGTGTCAGCAAAGGCCATGGCGGAGATGCCGTCGGCAGCGAGCTCAGAACCGGCATTGAAACCAAACCAGCCCACCCAGAGGAAGCCCATGCCGATATAGGTAATAGGCAGTGAGTGCGGGGTAATGAGCACACGGCCCAAATCAGTACGTTTGCCCACCATCTTGGCTAAAACCAGGGCAGCTACAGCGGCATTGATGTGCACCACGGTGCCGCCTGCAAAGTCATAGGCATGGAACACGCTGTCAATAAAGCCGCCGCCCCACACCATGTGGCACAGGGGAACGTAAGAGCCCACCGCCCAGATGGCGATAATGAGCAGCAGCGCGCCAAAACGCACACGCT
The DNA here is from genome assembly GCA_017694225.1 of Candidatus Avisuccinivibrio stercorigallinarum. GTDB lineage: Bacteria > Pseudomonadota > Gammaproteobacteria > Enterobacterales > Succinivibrionaceae > Avisuccinivibrio > Avisuccinivibrio stercorigallinarum. The sequence goes on along the minus strand of JADINH010000029.1, from coordinate 44,342 downwards.
CCACGCTTGCACCCACGATCAGGCAGGCGGAAATGGCCAGGAAGGCGCCCTGGAAGATAAACCAGGTGTAAAGCGACAGCGAGCCTGACATGGTATCAGGGGTGACGCCTAACATGCAGACATATTCAAAACTGCCGATCACTGCATCGAGGGCGCTGCCGGTGGAGCCGAAAGCCAGGGAATAACCGAGAATGAACCAAATGCAGATACACATGGCAAAAACGATGAGGCACTGCTCAAGCACGGACATCACGTTCTTGGCGCGCACCAGGCCGCCGTAGAACAGGCCGATGGCCGGGATGGACATCACAATGACCAGCATGGCTGAGAGCAGAACAAAGCCGTTGGCGGCGGTATCGACTGAGGCAGCTTCCTCAGCGTGTGCCGGCAAAGCCGCAGCGGCGGTTAAAAGCATCAATGAAATAAGATGGCGCATAATAGAACCTCGCTTTAATTTGCTGTGTTTTTCCATCTGCCCTGATTGTCGAAAATCTCATTTCCGGATGCAAATACTGCCGTAAAATTTGCCCGTAATTCCCCTTAACAGATCAGCAAAAAGCCTGTTTTCACCACGTTTATACAGCTTTTGCACTCTTTTGGTTCGGGAGCCAAAACTGTGCAAAACACTGCAAAAAGCAGCATTCTGCGCACTTTATGCGCATTTTGAGCTTTTTTGTGCACAGAGGTTAAAATAGCGGATTTTTTGCGCCGCCGCAGGCTGCGGCGGCACGCTGAAGACCAGCCTTCTCTTAGATCAGACCGTAGATGAAGATGGCCAGAATGATGAAGGGCACCACGTAACGCACGTAGTTAAACCACAGGCGGTAAATCCCTGACTTTAAGGTATGCTGATTTGAGATCTCAGCTAAGGCCTCTTCCTTGAGCACCCAGCCCACAAAGAGTGTGCAGCCCAGGGCAGTGAGCACAAAGCAGATATTGCCGCTGATATAGTCAAAGGCATCAAAGATATTGCGCCCGATGAAGGTCACATCCTTTAAGGGGCCGTAGCTTAAGGCACAGGGGATGTTGCCGAGAATGAACACCACCCACAGCGCAATATTGATGGAACCTGCAGCACGGATGTGAAAGCGCTCATAGAGCACGGAGATCATCACCTGATAGATGGTCACCGAAGTGGTCAGCGCAGCCACAATCAGCAGCACAAAGAACACCACCGCAAAGAAGCTGCCAAAGCTCAACTGTGAGAAGGCAATGGGCAGGGTCTTGAACACCAGGGACGGGCCGGAATCAGGAGCGAGGCCGGCGCTGAAGAGCGAGGGGAAAATCATGAAGCCCGCCAGCACCGCAATCAAGGTGTTGATGACGCCGGTGATGGCCGCGGTCTTGACCATGTCCTCTTTTGCCGAGAGATGTGAAGAGAGCGTAATCATCACGCCAAATCCAAGCGACAGCGCAAAGAACACCTGCCCTAATACGTCCAGAAACAGCTGCGGAGTGATCTTGGAGAAATCAGGCTTTAAGTAGAAGGTCACGCCCGGGCCTGCCCCCTCCAGGGTCAGATTGCGCAGCACCATGATGATCAGACATATAAAGAGCAGCGGCATTAAATACTTCACCGCGCGCTCAATGCCCTTGATGATGCCCTTGCGCAAAATGAGGTAATTGATGATCACAAAGACAAAGGTATAGAAAATGATGGACAGCGGCGAGTTTTCAATATGCTCAGTGTAGAAAGCCTCAGTCACTTCCTTGGTGACCGGCACGGACAGATCAAGGCCGGAAAAGCCCAGGGCGCCTGCGGTGATATTGAAAATATAGGACAGCACCCAGCCGCCGATCACCATATAGTAGGCCAAAATGCCGAAGGCACCGAGGAGCCCCAGATAGCCCACACCCTTCCATAAAGGGGAAATGGCTTTGCCGCAGGCCGTGCCGGTAAAGGCAGTCACGCTGTCGGCATGGGCACGCCTGCCGATCACGTTTTCCACCAGAATGATGGGCACGCCCACTAAGGCCATCACAATAATGAAGGTCAGCACATAAGCACCGCCGCCATTTTGGCCTACTAAATAAGGAAAGCGCCAGGTAGCGCCAAAACCGATGGTGGCACCGGCCACCGTGAGTACATAAGTGAGTCTTGAAGACCAGGTTTGTCTAGCCATAGAAAAAATCTAAAACAGCAGCGCGGATCAGCCCGCCGGCTGATCCGCGCCAATTACACATTAAAGTTTAGCCAACGAACTTGCGGGCATTGCGGAACAGACGCAGCCACGGGCCGTCTTCCTGCCACTCATCGGGATGCCAGGAGTTGGCCACGGCGCGCATCACACGCTCAGGGTGCGGCATCATGATGGTAAAGCGGCCGTCGGTATTGGTCAGGGCCGTAATGCCAAAAGGTGAGCCGTTGGGGTTGAGCGGATACAGGTCTGTGGCTTTGCCCTCGTGATCCACATAGTGGGCGCAGGCCAGGCCCGACTGCATGAAGCCATTCAAATGTGCCTCATCGCGGAACTCAGCGCGGCCTTCACCGTGGGAGACGGCAATGGGCATCATTGAGCCTGCCATGCCCTCAAAGAGCACTGAAGGGCTCTTTGTCACCGCCACCTCAACAAAGCGGGCTTCAAAGCGCTCGGAGCGGTTGGTCACAAAGCGCGGCCATAACTCAGCCCCGGGGATGAGATCCTTTAACGTGGACATCATCTGGCAGCCGTTGCACACGCCCAAAGCAAAGGTGTCCTGGCGCTCAAAGAAAGCAGCAAACTCGTCGCGGGCGCGGGAGTTAAACAGGATGGACTTGGCCCAGCCCTCACCGGCGCCTAACACGTCACCATAGGAGAAACCGCCGCAGGCGGCAAAGCCCTTGAAGTCCTTAAGGGAGATGCGGCCGCTTAAGATGTCGGACATGTGCACGTCGATGCAGTTAAAGCCCGCACGGTTGAAAGCTGCGGCCATCTCACCCTGTGAGTTCACGCCCTGCTCGCGCAGAATGGCCATCTTCGGGGCAATGGAGCCTGCAATATACGGGGCGGCCACATCCTCATTGAGATCGTAGGTGAGCTTGACGAAGAGGCCGTTGTCCGGCTGCTGCTTTAGCATATGCTCTTCATCGGCGCACTGCGGATTGTCACGCAGACGCTGCATCTCATGGGTGGTGGAGGCCCAGATGGTTCTGAAGTGGGTGCGCGGCGCGTTGATCACCTCGTCCCCGCCGCGGGTGAAGATGATGCGGTCCTGATCATTGAGCACGCCGACAGCAAAGGAGCAGCTGGCAAGGCCGTGGCCTGACAGGATGTTAAGCACCTTTTCCTTGTCCTCAGCGCGCACCTGCATTAAGCAGCCCGCCTCCTCGGCAAAGAGGACGCCCAGATCGTCAAAGCCTAACTCATCCATGCGGATGGTGATGCCGGTGTGGCCGGCAAAGGCCATTTCACAGGCGGTGACAAAGAGGCCGCCGTCAGAGACATCGTGGTAGGCAAGCAGCAGATCTTTGCGGTTTAAGAACTGCACGGCATCAAACAGGCCCTTTAAGCGCTGCGGATTGTCAAGATCGGCAGGCCTGGAGCCGAGCTGCGAGTACACCTGCGCCAGGGCTGAAGCACCCAGGCGGTTCTGACGCTCACCTAAGGTCACGTAGATAAGGCAGGTGTCGCCCTTGTCGGTGCGCAGCTGCGGGGTCAGAGTGCGGCGGATGTCCTCGCAGCGGGCAAAGGCTGAGACAATCAGGGACATCGGAGCGGTCACAGTGCGCTCCCTGCCGTCCTGCTGCCAGGTGGTCTTCATGGACATGGAGTCCTTGCCCACCGGCACGGTGATGGACAGCTCCGGGCATAAGTCCATGCCCAGGGTCTTTACGGCCTCGTACAGGCCGGCATCTTCGCCCGGGTGGCCGTTGGGTGCCATCCAGTTGGCCGAGAGCTTGACGCGGTTTAAATCACCGATGTCAGCGGCGGCAATATTGGTCACGGCCTCAGCCACGGCCATGCGCACGGAGGCGGCGTGATCGAGCAGAGCCACCGGAGTGCGCTCGCCCATGGCGCCGGCCTCACCGTGATAACTGTCATAGGAGGCGGCAGTGACGGCCACGTCCGCTACCGGCACCTGCCACGGGCCTACCATCTGATCACGGGCCACCAGGCCGGTCACGGTACGGTCATCAATGGTAATGAGGAAGGTCTTTTCAGCCACACAGGGCAGACGCAGCACGCGCTCGCAGGCATCCATCAGGCTGATGCCGGCGGTGTTGAGCTCCGGGCTGTGCTGCTGTCTGCGCTCGACATTCTTGTGCATGCGCGGGGGCTTGCCCAGCAGCACGTCAAGGGGCAGGTCAATCGGGCAGTTGTCAAAATAGCTGTCATGCAGCACCACGCGGCGCTCTGCGGTGGCCTCGCCGATCACTGCATACTGCGCACGCTCGCGCTTGCAGAAGTTCTCAAACACCGGGAACTTGTCAGCATCGACAGCCAGCACATAGCGCTCCTGGGACTCATTGCACCAGATCTGCAGCGGGGACATGCCAGGCTCGTCATTGGGGATGGCGCGCAGCTCAAAACGCCCGCCTACGCCGCCGTCTGCCACGAGCTCGGGCATGGCATTGGACAGACCGCCCGCGCCCACATCATGGATGAACATGATGGGATTGTCAGCCCCCAGCTGCCAGCAGGCGTCGATAACTTCCTGGCAGCGGCGCTGCATCTCAGGATTGCCGCGCTGCACGGAGGCAAAATCAAGATCCTCGCTGGAGGCGCCGGAGTTCATGGAGGAGGCTGCGCCGCCGCCAAGGCCGATGTCCATCGCAGGTCCGCCTAAGACAATCAGCTTGGCGCCTGGGTTGATGTGATCTTTTACAATGTGCTCACGGCGGATATTGCCCCAGCCGCCTGCGAGCATGATGGGCTTGTGATAGCCGCGCACTTCAGTGCCGTTGAACGAGGAGACCTCCTCCTCATAGGTTCTGAAGTAACCGCAGAGATTGGGGCGCCCAAACTCATTGTTAAAGCTGGCAGCACCCAGCGGGCCCTCGATCATGATCTCAAGGGCGGAGGCCAGGCGGCTTGGCTTGCCAAAATCATGCTCCCAGGGCTCAACCGCACCGGGGATGCGCAGATTGGATACGGTAAAGCCGCAGATGCCGGCCTTGGGCTTGGAGCCCACGCCGGTGGCGCCCTCGTCACGGATCTCACCGCCAGAGCCGGTGGCAGCTCCCGGGAACGGGGAAATGGCGGTGGGGTGATTGTGGGTCTCGACCTTCATTAAGATCGGCATGTCCTCAGTGTGATAGCTCCACTCCAGGGTTCTGCGATCAGGGAAGAAACGGCCGGCTCTGGAGCCTTCCATTACCGCGGCATTGTCCTTGTAGGCCGAGAGCACGTAATCGGGGGTCTTCTCAAAGGTATTGCGCACCATGCCAAAGAGCGACTTGTCCTGGGGAACGCCGTCAATTTCCCAGTTGGCATTGAAGACCTTGTGGCGGCAGTGCTCGGAGTTCATCTGCGCGAACATGTAAAGCTCAATGTCGGTGGGGTCGCGGCCCAAGTCAGCAAATGACTTAGCCAGATAATCCATCTCGTCGGAGGACAGCGCCAGACCCAGGGAGACATTGGCCTCCTCCAGGGCAGCGCGGCCGCCGGTGCTTAAGGCAATGGTCTTGAAAGGCTGCGGCTCCTGATTGTCAAACAGGGCTTTGGCGCTCTCCAGGGTGGGCAGCACGGTCTGCATCATGCGGTCGTGAATTAAGGCGGCGATCTTCTGGCGCTGCGGCTCAGTAAAGGCGGCGCCGTCTTTGCTCTTGATGAAATAGGCGATGCCGCGCTCAATGCGGTGGATCTTGGCAAGGCCGCAGTTGTGGGCGATGTCAGTTGCTTTGGAGGCCCAGGGTGAAATGGTGCCGATGCGCGGGATCACGAAGAACAGCTCACCCTCTTCAGAGACTTCCTGGGATACCGGGCCGTAGCTTAAAATCTGGGCTAATACCTGCTGTTCGTGTTCATCCAAAGCTTCTTTGGTGTCAATAAGGTGCACATAACGAGCGGCAATGGTGCCGGCATCAAGGCCGGCAGCTGCAAAAGCCGCTGCCAATTTTTCGATTTTATAATTTGATAAGGCTGAGGAGCCGCGCAAAATTTCCATAGCAAATCGACCCTAATAGTAATGAGAAATACAGGGCGGTATTTTAGCAAATAAAGGGCCGTTTTTGCCTAAAAAGCGCGGCCGCAGTAGAGGGCCGGCCCCATCCTCTGCTAAAATCCCACTCCGGGAAATATGGAGGTATTTATGCAGCGTTTACGCAACCGATTCCGTCACAGCGCATCGCTCGGGCGCATCAAGAGAAGACACAAGTTCACCAAGATCTTAAAGCGCCGCCAGCGCGAAAGACGCATCGTTTACTTCCTGCAGGAACAGGAGGATTAGTCCGCTGGCATACTCCTTGCATAATCCAGCAGGATAATTATGCAGCGGCACTTTTTGCCGCACAGGAGAGATGTCATGTACGGACGCAATTTAAGAGCTTACCGCAATACCTCAGTGTCCGCTGAAATTGCGGTGGCCGACCCCTATGTAATCACCAAGATGCTCTATCAGGGCATCTTCGAGCGCCTGGCGCAGGCCAAGGGCGCCATTGAGCGCGGCGATCTGGCCGCCAAGGCCCAGAAGCTGGCCTCAGCCACTGCCATCATCGAGAATTTAAAAAACACTCTCGACTTCAAGCGCAACGCCGCCATTGCCCAGAATTTTTCGGACATCTACGACTATATGTTAGAGCGCATCGCCGATGCAGCCGTGCAAATCAGCACCACCCCCATCGATCAGGCGCTGCAGATCTTCATGCCGATAAAACAGGCCTGGGACAGCATCCCGGTAGAGGCCCAGAAGGAAGCGGCAGTGATCCGCGCCAAGGATGCCGACAGCGCCGAGTTCCAGAATACCCAGTCGCTCGCCCGCGGCACCATTTAAGCTGCGCCCTTTTTTGCGCGCTTTGCGGCAGATGTCCTGTCTTTTTGCCGGTTTTCCACTACACTAAAACAAAAAGACAGGACTAAAGGTTTTTGTATCATGAGCGATGAAATTATCAGCAGACTTACCGAACTTGAAAATGCCCTCGTGGAGGCCCTGGAGCAGGAGGACTTTGAAACGGCAGAGCAGCTGACGGCGCAGCGTCAGAATCTGCTCAAAGAATTTGTCGACAAGGTGCACAGCACTGATGACGAGGGACAGAAGGCCGAGCTTGAGGCTTTTGGCTCTGCCCTTAAAGAGCATTACGCACAGATGAGCGAGAGCCTTACTGAAAAGCGCGATGCCGTGCGCAAGGAGCTGATGCAGCTGCATCACAATCAGGCCGGAGCACAGGCCTACCGGCAGGTAAGGCGCACCCGCTGAATAAAATAAAGAATAAAAAGAGGAGAGAACACCATGGCCAAACCGACTGCAGCAGATCTTGCCTCGCTTGAGAACTTAAGCAGGCACTTTGGCAAGCTGACCTTTGAGGATCTGCAGAACATCAAGGAATTAAGCCGCCTGCAGGCTGAAATGTCCGATGAGTTAATTGACCGCTTTGCCCGCAACATTGAGGCCTTTGAGCACTTTATGCCGGAAATTGCGGCCGCCTTTAAAAATTACCGTCCCAACAAGACCATGGAGTTCTTCCGCACCCCGGAGGGTGCCCCCAATCTCATCTGGGTGGACAGCAACACCATTTTCTACAACACCATGGATCCCGATGCGCTGTGCAAAAAGCAGATTGAGGTGCTGCTTGACAATCAGTACTTCTATCAGGTCAACTACGGCAATGAACCCGATTATTTCGGGCAGATCCATATCCGCTACATGAATGACACCATCAATCTGCTCAAAAACTACAAGCAGAAGCCCGATACCCCCAAGCTCTCGGGCTCCGTGCCCTGCTGCATCATGTTCGGCGTGGGCCTGGGCTACGTGCTGGAACACTTGTACGCGAGCATTGAGGTGGCCAATCTTATTATCATTGAGCCTGACAATGATGTGTTCTTTGCCTCGCTGCACACCTTTGAATGGGCGCCCTTAATCGAGTTTTTAAAACAGAACAATTACGGCCTCTATTTAATGCTCGGCGAGGACAAGGAAAATCTCTACTCCGACCTGAACAACTTCTATGACCGCCACGGACGCTTCCTCGCCGGCTTCTTCTGGAACTTTGTGCACTACCGCTCCGAGCAGATCAATGAGCTTACCGATCTGGTGTTAAAGGAATACTCACGCACCTATGCGGCCATGGGCTTTTTTGACGATCATCTCTTTGGCATTTCCCACGGCTCGCATCTGCTGTTAAACCACGCACGCCTGGGGCGCGATGATGTGGAGCTGCCAGAGCAGATCCGCGAGAACGTGCCGGTCTTTGTCATCGGCAACGGCCCCTCTTTGTCCAACGATCTCGACTTTATCCGCAAAAATCAGGACAAAGCCGTCATCATCGCCTGCGGCACCGCAATTGAGACTTTGTACAACGCGGGCATTCAGGCTGACTTCTATGCCGCCACCGAGCGCATCCCGACTTTGCGCAACACCCTGCGCTTCCTGCCCGATCAGCATTATCTTGATGACGTGGTTTTATTTGCCGGCGATGTGATTCATCCCTCCACCGTGGAGATGTTCAAGTACTGCTTTATCTTCTCCAAGCCCGACGAGCCTTTCTACTGGCTGATGCTGCAGTATGACCGCAAACAGGCCCGCAAGTGGCGCCCGGTGTTTTTGATGAACCCGCTGGTGGGCAATCTCGGCGTGTCGACCGCGCTTAACTTGAAGTTCAGGCACGTCTACCTCTTCGGCCTGGATAACGGCACCATTGTGGGCCATCAAAATCCGCATGCCACCTCATCGGGCATCTACCACAGCGTATGGGTCAAGTACAATAAGATCTGCATTGACATCATCGAAAAAGCCCGGGCGCTGGATCCGACCATTGAAGAGTTCCCGCGCATGGATGATTTCGGCATCGATGAATTTGATGACATCGCCGATGACGACGATGAAAAAGCCAAAGACTTTGAGCGCTACATCAAGGCCACGCAGGAATTTGTCAAACGCAACTGCGGCAAGCTGGAGGCTCTGCGCAAAGCCGGCCACAGTGAAGTGCCTGACTGGAAGCCAGCCCCTGAGATCAACCCCTATGACATCGTCAAAGGCAACTTTGGCAATGACGTACGCTGCCACGGCCTGTACAAGCTCGCGCGCCGCTATATGGAAGTCATCTGCGAGTACTACAAAGAGACCAGCAGCGTGGTCAACTGCTCTGACGGCACGGCACTGGACTTCACCACCCCGCAGCACAGTTATGAGCTTGCAGATAAGTTTGACGCCCTGCCGGTGGTGGACAAAAAAGAGCTGCGCACCTATCTCATGGATAACATGACCTTCACCATCGACATCACCCATGAGAAATTAAAGGAGCTGATGAACAGCGAAAACTTCGGGCAGATAGTCGACCGCATGATCAAAACCCTGGACAAGCGCCCGGGCACCCGCCTGGAGTTTACACAGATGCTGCAGAGCCATGCCGAGCTCATTTACAACATCTCAGCCAATTTAAACCGCTATTTTGGGCTGCTGATGGACGGCTCGATGAACACCTTCTTCATCACCGCGCTGCGCGCCATGTATTTGAGCGCCGATGAAGAGCAGGGTCTTAAATTTGCCAATGAGATCGTGGACATCTACATCAAGTTCCTGGAGGACGCCAAGAAGCTCTATGCCTATCTGCCTGATTTCTGCATCGGACAGCATCAGCATTACACCGACTTCAAGGTGGGCTACGATCACGGCGATGACAAGGCACCGCCCATGCCGAAAATAGCTGAGGTGATAAGCGAGGAGCGCCTGGCTGCCGTGGTCAGAAAACCCTTCGTCAAGCGCTACAAGTAAGGACGGTTCAGGAGGCTGCTTTTAACTCCACATAGTTCAAAAGCAGCTCTCTTCTTGAGCGCAGATAACGCGCAAACAGATCCTGATCGACAAAATCGTAAATTTGATTTAACTGGATTGAGTTCTGGCAGCGCTCGGACAAGTCAGCGAGCGTGTAGATATTGTCGATGCGAAAATCCGTCAGATCTGCGGCGGTCAGGCGCACGATCACCCCGTCCGGGCAGATGTTCAATGAAGTAAGCCTGCACTCACCTTTGGCATTAATAGTGATCTGATAAGTACAGTTGACCACCAGGCGCTTGTAGCCCCAGGCACTGTCCGAGCCGCGCACGTCCTTGATAAGCTCAAAGTGGCCGGCAATAAGGTGGCCAAGCTGCGTGGCGTTCCCTTCCGGATTGACGCCGTCCGGAATGAGCTTCATGCCTTCGATATAGAAAGCGCCCAGGCGAAGATTGGCCAGCGAAAGATTGTTTTTGTGCTGCTGCATAAGACTGCCTCCTGCAATTCCAAGAAAGCTCCGTCTTTTTTGCTGTAGGAAAAATAAGAAACTAACTAAGGAATTTTGCTAATTGTAACTACCTAATCTAATGGAAAAATCAGGCCAACTAAAAATATTTGTTTGAAATTCTTGACAGAGGTCAAATTATCACCTAAAATGCAGCCATCAATCGCGGGGTGGAGCAGCTCGGTAGCTCGTCGGGCTCATAACCCGAAGGTCGTAGGTTCAAATCCTTCCCCCGCAACCAATCCTCTTTCAAGTTCCCCAAATCAAGATTTCCATTGCAATGCATACTGTATCTGCAGCCAAATGGTTGCGGGGGAAGTATTCAAATCCTTCGCTTCAAGCGTCAAAATTCCCGGCAGTCTGAAAGACCACTGCCAAATCTTTGGCACCGCAGCGGCATGCACAGCTGTGGGAACTGCCGTCTTAGAGATCAGCTCTCCTAAATCCGGCTTCAAGCTGTCATCAGCCGGTTCAGGCTTTAAGCGGATTTTCCTTTAAGGCCGCGCGCTCAACCTTGAGGGCATAGGTCTGGGTCTTTAAAAGCATCGGGCGCATCTTCTCCATTAAAGCGGCGGGCTCTGCGAGGCTCCCATGATGGGCCATCAGCACGCAAAGCGCCTGCAGCGCTTCTTCACCCTCAAGCAATTCAATCCGGCCCTCGCCGCAGATGCTCTTAAAGCAGTTGGTGCTGCTGCAGGCGTCCTTTAAGCGCTCGGACGTGCGCAGCAGGATGCTGAAGGCCGCCGCGTTATGGCGCTTTATCAACTCATACTTGCGCCCGGCCCTGGCCCCGTGAAAGATAAGATACAAGTCATCATCACGCTCGAACGGTGCGTAATTTACTATTACGCTGTAGGGAAAAGGCTCGTCGCAAAGCGCCAGGGTCAGCACCCGGCTTTCAGAAAAGGCTGCCTTTACCTTATTGACATCGCTCTCTGCGCGCTCGGCGCGGCGCATGGAGTACAGCTTGAACATCTTTTACCTTTCTTTTCCTCTATGCTAAAACTTCCTTGCAGCGGCCGCGCAGAGGACGGCCGGTCACGCTCACCCCTTAAGCTTACGGCAAATAAAGGATGCGGACAATGATGGAGGACTGACTGCAGCGCAAATTCCAAGTCCAACCTCATGGGAGGAACCAATGCGGCTTTTATCCCCCGAGGCAATGATAATGCCGTCATTGGAAATGACATTAACATTGTGGTGGATACCCGCCATCGCGCGATCGATGATGGCGTTTGCAAGCTCAGAGGTTAAGATCATGCCGCGCCTCCGCAGCGCTCAAATAATCTGATGATATTGCAGGCGGAGCGCTTGAGCAGGGCTTTGCAGCTGCCCACTGACTGTTCGAGAGTCATGGGCTTGTTGCAGATGGAGAACATGCTGCCAATGCCGTAGTTGTACAAAGCCTCAGCATCTTCCTCCACACAGCCGCACAGCGCCACCACCGGGATGCCCTGCTTTTTGGCCCGCAGCGCTACGCCGGCCGGAGCCTTGCCCTGGCAGCTCTGGCTGTCCATTCTGCCCTCACCGACAAACACCAGCGATGAGCCGGGCAGCACCTTGTCAAGCTCCAGGAGGTCTAACACCTCATCGATGCCGCTGTTGAGCTTTGCTCCCAAAATCCACACTAAGGCCGCTCCCATGCCGCCTGCAGCCCCGGCGCCCGGGCTGTCGCGCAGATCGCGGCCGGTTTCTTGAGTGAGCAGATTGGCGTAATTTTCCATGCCGCTTTCAAGCAGATACATGTCGTTATCCTTAAGGCCCTTCTGCGGCCCAAAGATCTGGGTGGCGCCGTTTTTGCCCAAAAGCGGATTTTTCACATCACAGATACCGGTAAAACTGCACTCACGGAGAACCGGGTTCATGCCAGTGAGGTCAATGCGCTTAAGGCCGGCCAGATCTTTGCCGCACATGGGCCTTACAATCTCCTGCCCCTTTGCGTCATAGAACCTGACGCCCAGAGCCTGCAGGAAACCGGTGCCGCCGTCATTGGTGGCGCTGCCGCCCAAGCCTATTTTAAATTTGCGGCAGCCGCGCGAGAGCGCAAAGTTTACCGCTTCACCCAGGCCATAGGTGGTCGCCTCACAGGCGCGCAGCCTGGAGGGCTCTTCAAGCTCAATGCCCGAGCACTGCGCCATCTCCAGCACACACAGCTCATCTTTAATCAGCATGGTGCACTGCACCTTTTTGAGATAAGGGCCGGTGACTTCACAGAGGGCACAGTGAAAGCCGCGCTCTTCAAGACTGCCCTGCAGCGAGGCAATGAGGCCCTCGCCGCCGTCAGATACGGGCATTAACACCGTTTCAATGGAAGGATCATAGGACTTGATGCCAGCTGCCACCGCAGCACAGGCATCAAAAGCTGAACAGCTGCCCTTAAAGGAATCCAATGCAATGATAACTTTCATAAATAACTCCATCTCAAAACAGAGCGGCCTGCGCCCTGCTGTGCTTTTTATGTAAGTTTAGACTGCTCTTTTAGTGCAAAGCATCTGCTGTTTCACAAAATTTCACGCTAAAAGCAAGTTTAAGCTGTGCAGAAGCTGCCTTGCAGCAGCGCTGATGCTCTGAAATTTCGTGACACAGATACGACAAAAGCCCGGAGCGGGCTTTTAGTGCGGCAAAGTCCTGCCCGGGCGGGCAGGACCTGAGGAGAAAGGAGCTTAGACCTTCTCGCGAATACGGGCAGCCTTGCCGGTGCGCTGACGCAGATAGTACAGCTTGGCACGGCGCACGTCACCGCGGCGGGTAACCTTAACGGAAGCGATTAACGGAGAGTGGGTCTGGAAGACGCGCTCTACGCCCTCGCCGGAGGACATCTTGCGCACGGTGAAAGAAGAATTGAGGCCGCGGTTGCGCTTGGCAATCACGTTGCCCTCAAAAGCCTGCAGACGGCTCTTGTCGCCTTCAATAACGCGCACTTCGACGCGGACGGTATCACCCGGGTTGAACTCAGGGATATCAGTGCGAAGCTGCTCTTTCTCAAGAGCGTCAATAATAGGATGGCTGGCCATAGTATGTTACCTACCCTTTATAAATAAAGTTACAAACTCTGCTTGCTGCTCTCCTGAAGATAAAGCGCCAAAAGCTTTTCTTCTTCAGCAGTAAGCGTGCGGGACTTCAGCAGATCGGGTCTTCTTTCATAAGTACGCCCTAAAGCCTGCATCAGTCTCCAGCGTCTAATCTTTGCATGATCGCCGCTCAACAGCACCTCCGGCACCTGCATGCCGTAGATCTCCTCAGGTCTGGTGTACTGAGGATAATGGAGCAGACCATCTGCAAAACAATCTTCCATGGCATTGCGAATGTCACCAAGCACGCCCGGCACCATTCGTGACACCGAATCGATCACACACATTGCGGGAATTTCGCCGCCCGACAACACGTAGTCACCGATCGAAACCTCCAGATCGACTTCTTTCTGAAGGATACGTTCATCGATGCCTTCGTAGCGACCTGCTACCAAGATCACCGACCCCCATCCATGGATACTCGTGACCAGTGAGTGGTTGAGACGCACACCTTGCGGCGACATATATACAACCTTGGTTCCCGGCGGTGCCGCTTTTCTCGCGGCCGCGATCGCATCGCATAAGGGCTGAACTTTCATCAGCATACCGGGACCGCCGCCGTAGGGCTTGTCATCCACGGTCTTATACTTATCCAGGGTGAAATCCCGCGGGTTCCAGCACTTAACCTCAATCAGGCCCTGCGCTGCGGCACGCCGCGTCACCCCGGACTTGATGATCGCATCGAACATCTCCGGGAAGAGCGAAATTACTCCAAAATACATTTAGTAATCTTCGCCCCACTCAACCCTGATAATGCGTGCATCGAGATCAAGTGCACTTACTATCGGGCCTCTTACAAAAGGTATCAGCCGCTCACGCGGGCCGTCCTTTTTCAGGTCAGAGGGAGACACCACCAAAAGGGGGGCGGCTCCGTGATCCACAATCCTTGACACTACGCCAAGGTCAGTCTCATTAAGGCCGATCACCCTGCAGCCTTCAAGATCTGCAAGATAGAACTCACCATCTGAGACCGGGGGCAAGCTTGAACGCTTGATCCCTATATCCATACCCGTGTACTGCAATGCCTGCTCACGGGTATCAACCCCAGCCAGGCGGGCTATAAAGCCTTCCTGATAGGGCTGCCAAGCTGTTACCTGAACCTCACGCCATTCTTCTCCACGCCGGCGAATATACCATGGCGAGTAGTCAAAAAGGTTTTCAGGACGCTCGGTAAAGGACTGTATCTTAATATAGCCCTTTATGCCATAGACAGAACCCAGTCTGCCCATGGGGCGCGGTAAATCACCTGCCATGCAGATGATTAGGCTTGTGCAGCCTCAGCGGCTTCTGCAGCAGCCTTTGCCTCGGCCTCAGCCTGACGCTTTGCCATACGGGCAGCGTGCTTCTCTTCACGCTTCTTGGCAACTGCCTCAGGTCCCATCTCGTTTTCCTTGATTAAGGCCTTGACGCGGTCAGTAGGCTGTGCACCTACAGAGATCCAGTGAGCAATACGCTCAGCGTTTAAACGCAGACGCTCTTCCTGACCCTTGGCAATCGGGTTGAAGAAACCTAACTGCTCAATGAAACGACCGGTTGCAGAGAAACGAGAATCTGCAACTACAACGTGATAAAAAGGACGCTTCTTAGCGCCTAAACGACGTAAACGAATGACTACCATTTCGTATTTACCTATAAAGTGAAGAACAGATCCCCCAAGGATCTGCCCATGATTAAATACAGTTGTGCGATTTTACTCGAAATTTGGCAAAAATCAAGAGCGCAGCACAAATAAACTGCGCCCGAAAAATCAGCGTCTGCCGCGGCCCATCATCTGTGCCATAGCGCCCATTCCGCCCATGCCGCCCAGCATACCGCGCATCGCTCCGGCCATCTTGCGCATGCCGCCTTTGCCCATCTTGCGCATCATGTGCTGCATGCTGTCAAACTGGCGCAAAAGCTGATTGACCTCGTACACTTCCACACCGGCACCGGCTGCAATGCGCTTTTTGCGCGAGCCCTTGATGATGGCCGGGTGGGCGCGCTCCTTGGGGGTCATCGAATTGATGATGGCCTCAAGATGCAAAAGGCGCTTGTCGTCAAGCTTGTCCTTTAGCTGATCGGCCATGCCGCTCATGCCAGGCAGCTTGTCCAAAAGGCCCGTCATGCCGCCCATCTTTTTCATCTCCTGCAGCTGTGAGCGGAAGTCCTCCAGGTCAAAGCCCTCACCCTTTTTAAGCTTGGTGGCAAGCTTCTTGGCTTTGGTCTCGTCGGCCGTGCGCTGCAGCTCTTCAATTAAGGAGAGCAGATCGCCCATATCCAAAATGCGCGAGGCAATGCGATCGGGGTAGAAGGGCTCCAACGCCTTGATCTTTTCGCCAAGGCCGATGAATTTGATGGGCTTGCCGGTCACTTCACGCACGGACAGCGCCGCACCGCCGCGGGCGTCGCCGTCAGCCTTGGTGAGGATCACACCGGTAAGCGGCAGCGCCTCACCAAAGGCTTTGGCGGTATTGGCCGCATCCTGGCCGGTCATGGCGTCCACCACAAAGAAGGTCTCAATCGGGTTTAAGAGTGCATGCAGATCCTTAATCTCCGCCATCATGGCCTCGTCCACCGACAGACGGCCGGCAGTATCGACAATCAGCACCTCATAGGCATAGCGCTTGGCGTGATCAAGGGCCGCAGCGGCAATCTCCTGCGGCTTCTGGCTGGCATTTGAGGGGAAGACCTCAGTGCCGGTCTCTTTACCCAGAGTGGCCAGCTGCTCGATGGCGGCCGGACGGTAGGTGTCAGCTGAGACCATCAGCACCTTCTTTTTCAGGCGCTCTTTTAAATAGAGGGCCAGCTTGGCAGCAGAGGTAGTTTTACCGGCGCCCTGCAGGCCGGCCAGCAGAATAACAGCCGGCGGCTGGCAGGCCAGATTGATTTCCTGAGCCTCACCGCCCATGGTGTTGACGAGCTCAGCATAAACGATTTTGATAAATTCCTGGCCCGGGGTCAGGCTTAAGCTTACCTGCTGGCCCAGTGCGCGCTCCTTGACGCGGCTGGTGAAGCTCTTGACCACCGGCAGCGCCACGTCAGCCTCAAGCAGGGCAGTTCTGACCTCGCGCAGCGTATCTTTAATATTGTCTTCGGTAATTCGTCCCTGACCGCTGATGTTCTTTAAGGTGCGGTTAAGACGCTCGGTAAGATTATCAAACATGGTAAATCCCGCATATTAGACTATGTCGGGATTATACCTGAAAAAGGCGGTCTAATTAAAAGCGGCGGCGTAGCTGCGCGCCCGGGCCGTAACATTGGGCGGCATGCGCTTTTCAAGCTCTGCCTGCAGATAATTGCTCTTCTCCTGCAGATAGAGATCAGAAAAATGAGTGGAGTACAACCAGCGGTAGGCCTCTTCATACTGCCGCGGGCCGCCAAAGCCGCGCACCAGCATGTCAGCCCAATTGAGCCTCGCGATAGAAGAGCCTAACTGTGCTGCGGTCTTCATGTAGGCCATGGCCAGATCTTTATTTTCATGCACGATAAAGCCGGTCTCATAAAAACGCGACAGGCGCATTAAAGCCGGGGCATAGGCATGCTGCATCGCGCTTTCAAGATAGGAAAGCCCGAGGTTGATGTCCTGCTTTACGCACACGCCGTTAATGAGCATATCGGCCCAGGCGTATTCAAAGGGCGGAATGTGCACCAGGCGGGCGCGGTTTTCGATATCAGGGGTGAACTGGCATTGATCGCGCTCTGCTATCACTTCAAGATGCTTGTTCTCCTCAATGAGCGCATTGAGCTGCGTGGCATTGTAGGTGGAGATGGTGGCAGTTTCCCTGCGGTAGTACTGCATGCTCTGCTCTAATGCTGAATTAACCGCCCGCGCTCTGGCATCAGTGATGATGTCATATTTCGACGGCGCAGCAGCCTGCACACTGCTCCCGCACAACACGGCGGACAACAGCAGCGCAATGATGGTCAAGCGGTGCTTACGCATGGTTAATTCCTCAAATTCACACAAAACTTGCTTAAATTTTTATCGGCAGAGAAGAGTTTTTACTTGAGGCAGGCAGGGACAAATAAGGCCGGGAACCACCCAGCCTTATCTGCAATCGAAAAACGATTAAGAGATGTCAGAAATTACTTGTTGGCAGCAGCCCACTCAATAGCAAAATCCTGACCCTTCTTGATGTTGCCCTCTAATACAGGCTTGAGCTCCTCTAAGCACTTCTGCTCGTAGTCAGAAAGCTTGCCGATGTCATAGACCTGATCCCAGCCGTTGACGCCGAACTTTAAGCGCTGTGCAAAGAACTGGGTGTAGCCTGAATCGCCCTCGGTGTAGCCGTACTCGGTAACACCAGGCTCGCCCATTAAGCCGCGCACTACCTTCAGAGCGAAGCGTGCACCGGCGCAGGCCATGGACAGGGTGGCAGAACCGGCACCAGCCTTAGCCTCAACCACCTCAGTGCCAGCGTTCTGAATGCGCTTGGTGAGCTCGTCGATGCGCTGGGCGGAGATCTTCTCAGCATTCACGACCTGAGAGAGCAGCGGGAGAATGGTGGTGCCGCTGTGGCCGCCGATCACCGGCACATACATGTCAGCCTTGGACAGGCCGAGCTCTTCACCGAGGAAGGTCTCAGAACGCAGTACATCCAGAGCGGAAACACCGAATAAGCGGTGCTTGTCGTAGACGCCTTCAGCCTTTAAGACTTCAGCAGCAAGAGGAACAGTGGAGTTGACCGGATTGGTGATGATGCAGATGCAGGCCTTCGGGCAGACCTTGGCGCAGTTCTTGACCAGGTTGGCAACGATGCCGGCATTTACCTTGAACAGATCATCACGGGTCATGCCAGGCTTTCTGGCAACGCCTGCAGGAATAACGACAACGTCAGCACCCTCAAGAGCCTTGGGGAGATCGTCACCGGTGTAGCCGTCAACGCAGACATCGGTAGGAACGTGGCTTAAGTCCTTGGCAACGCCCGGGGTAAACGGAGCAACGTCATACAGGCTTAACTTGGAGCCTGCCGGCAGGGAATTCTTTAAAATTAAGGATAAGGGCTGACCAATGCCGCCTGCTGCACCTAAAACGGTAACTTTCATGTCTTTACTCCTAAAGATTACTTAGCTAATTTAAAACCAATTAAATGCATAATTCTGCATCTTCGTAACTGCATAAATCCTAGCACAAATTGCCCGCAGCAGTCTGCTTTTTTGCGCCCGCCAGGGCTCTTTTTGTGCACCTTGCGATCTATGCTGCAAATCTCTGCTGCAAATCTGCAGCGCAAAAAGGGAGCCTGCCGCGCTCCCTCTTTTTTATCACTAAAGGATCAAATTAAGACAGCGCAGTCTGCACACAGCAGGCCGCGCACTGCTGCTGTTTATTTGGCAAAGTCCAGCAGCTGATAGATTTCGCTTTCGTGCCCCTCTAATACCTTGACAGCCTCAAAGTACTCAGAGAGCTTGGGCAGACGCCCGAGCATGGCGGTGACGCAGGCAAGCTCCGCGCTGCCCAAATACACCTGAGCGCCGCGCCCGAGGCGGTTCTTGAAGTTGCGCGTAGAGGTGGAGAGCACCACTGCATTGTCCCGCACGCGGGCCTGATTGCCCATGCACAAAGAGCAGCCCGGCACCTCGATGCGTGCACCGGCTCTGCCAAAGACCGAGAACAGGCCCTCGCGCTTAAGTTCAGCCTGATCCATGCGGGTGGGCGGGGCAAGCCACAGGCGCACCGGCACTTCGCCCTCACCCTGGCCCAAAATGGCGGCCGCAGCGCGGTAGTGGCCGATATTGGTCATGCATGAGCCCACAAAGCACTCGTCGATGTGGGTGTCAGAAAGCTCAGACAAGAGGTGCACATCATCCGGATCTGAAGGCACACAGAGAACAGGCTCGGTGATCTCAGACATATCAATTTCAAGCACCGCCGCATAGCTGCAGTCTGCATCGGCCTCAATGGGCTGATAGTCTGCCGCATACCCGTCCATGGCGTCAGCGCGGCGCAGCAGCGCCTCTTTGTCCTGATAGCCCTCGGCAGCAAGCTCGCGCAGGAAGGCGGCATTGGACTTTAAGTACTCCACCACGCGCTCTTTTTTAAGGGCAATGGCGCAGGCGGCAGCTGAGCGCTCGGCGGAGGCGTCGGCCAGTTCAAAGGCATGCTCGCAGGGCAGATCTTCAAGGCCTTCAATTTCCAGGATGCGCCCGTTGAACACATTCTTCTTGCCCTGCTTGTCCACGGTCAAAAGACCCTGCTTGATGGCGAAGTACGGAATGGCGTGCACCAGGTCGCGAAGAGTGATGCCGGGGCGGCGTTCACCTTTAAAGCGCACCAGCACGCTCTCTGGCATATTAAGCGGCATCATGCCGGTGGCTGCAGCAAAGGCCACGAGGCCCGAGCCTGCCGGGAAGGAGATGCCCAAAGGCATGCGGGTATGGCTGTCACCGCCGGTGCCGACACAGTCAGGCAGGCACATGCGGTTTAAGAAGCAGTGAATCACGCCGTCACCCGGGCGCAGGGCCACGCCGCCGCGCTCGGTCATGAACCCCGGCAGAGTGCTCTGGGTCTTAATATCCACGCTCTTGGGATAGGCGCAGGTGTGGCAGAAGGACTGCATGACAAGCGGTGCCTGGAACTTAAGGCAGGCCAAATCGCGCAGCTCGTCGCGGGTCATGGGGCCTGTCGTATCCTGCGAGCCCACGGTGGCCACCTGAGGCTCACAGTACTCGCCCGGGCGCACGCCTGACTTGCCGCAGGCGCGGCCTACGATCTTCTGGGCGCGGGTAAAGCCGCCCTCACCTTTGACCTCCGGGGCCGGGGCAAAGAAATCAGCCGGAGGCAGGCCCAAAAACTCGCGGGCTTTGGCTGTCAGGCTGCGCCCGATGATAAGCTCGATGCGCCCGCCGGCCCTGACCTCATCGAAAATGGCAGGACGCAGGGCAAAAGAGGCCAGCTCTTTGCCGTCAGCGTGATTGAGCACCTTCCCTGAGTACGGCTCAAGATCAATCACCATGCCGTTTTCAATGGCTGAGACCTCGCACTCAATGGGCAGGGCGCCGCTGTCCTCCAGGGTATTGTAGAAAATCGGAGCTATCTTGCCGCCGAGCACATAGCCGCCGCTGCGCTTGTTGGGAATGCCCTCAATATCCTCACCGATATGCCAGATAAGGGAGTTGGCTGCACTCTTGCGCGAAGAGCCGGTGCCGACCACATCGCCCACGTAACAAAGCGGCAGCCCCTCAGCCTTTAAGGCGGCAATGAGCTTCATCGGGCCGCGCACGCCCTCTTCATCTGCCTGCAGATCCGGGCGGGAGTTTTTGAACATGGCCTGGGCGTGCAGCGGAATGTCGGCACGTGACCAGGCATCGGTGGCCGGGGAGAAATCATCAGTGGTGACCTCGCCTGCCACCTTCAGCACCTTTAAGGTAATGCGCTCAGGCAGCGGCGCGCGCTGTTTAAACCAGGAGCCGTCAGCATAACGCTGCATCAGCGCGCGGGCGCCCTCCACGCCCTCTTTGCACCACTGACATAAAGTGTCAAAGGCATCGTAAATGAGCAGGGTGTGGCTTAAAGCCTCCACGGCCTCATCTTTAAGCTCCGGGCTCTTTAAGGCCTGCATTAAAGGCTCAACATTAAAGCCGCCCTTCATGCGCCCCAAAATTTCAATGGCGGCATGTTTGTCCACCAGAGGAGAGCTGACTTTGTCAGTCAGAATGTCAGCAAGGAAAGCGGCCTTGACCTTGGCGGCATCATCCACACCGGCCGGCACGCGCTCGGTAAGCAGCTGATATAACACCTTTTCACTGCCCTCAGGCGGATCCTGCAGCAGCTGACAGAGCTCAGTCATCTGCTCTGCATTGACCGGCAGGGGCTCCACGCCCTGACGCTGCCTCTCGGCGGCCTGTACAAAATAATCAGCCAGATAGGAAAATTCTTCACTCATGTTCAATACTCGCTTGCCTGTACAAAATCTGATTTTTGCCGATTTTAGCACGCGCCGGGCCGGGCGCTTACCCCCGGCAGCGGGCGCTGCGCCAAAATACTGCAGCGCCCGGGCACAGCCCCCTGTACAGTGCCCGCCGCCGCGTTATAATGAGGGCACATTTTTAGGCAAAATTATTCTATGCAGTTATCCTCATCTTCAGCTCTTTGCAGCGTAAGACCGCTGCGCTTTTCCGATCTCAAGGCTCTTTCCCAAGCCCTGAGCGCCATCTGGTTTTCTTATGACAAAGAGCACCGGCGCAGCGAAAAGCTCTTCTGCCTTGACTATTTGTTCTCCTGCCTTGGCAAATCCAATCTCTGCCTGGTGCTGCACTCCGGGGAAAAGCCTGCCGCAGCGGTGATTTTGCATCTGCCCGGGCACTGCCAAGCCTCCCATCCCGGCCGTTACGGGGCCGTAAAACGCCTGATCTTCAAGGCACTCAAACAGTTGTTTTCGCTGTGCATCCGCCTTGATCCCTACTGCCGTGAAGGCTCACGCTATCATCAGCGCTATGGGGAGAATTATGTAAAGCTCGGCCAGATGGTCTCCGGGCATGAGAACAAAGGCGAAATCGTGCTGCTCTTTGCCGATCCCGCCCTGCAGGGGCGCGGCCTGGGGCGCACTTTAATGCAGGCAGCTGAAGATGCTTTCCGTGAGTGCGGAGTGCAGGACGTCTTCCTGCTTACTGATGTCAACTGCAATTACGGACTGTATCCGCACCTGGGCTGGAACCTTAGCAAAACGGTGCGCCTTGATTTCAGCGCGGTTAAAAACTCAGGGGAATATGTATTTAACTGCTTTATCTACGAAAAGCAGCTCAAGGCTTAGCTGAGCCTCTAAGAAAGCTCAGCCGGGCAGAAAATCGGCGATGCGGCCCCACTCAAAGGCCGGGCCCGGATCGGTCTTGCGCAGCGGGGCCACTGCGCTGTGTGCAGCGATATTGCAGCCGATGGCAGGATACTCGCAGGTGAGGGCTGCGATGACCTCACGCAGCGCCAGATACTGCGCATCGGTATAAGGCTCATGATCCGTGCCTTCAAGTTCAATGCCCACGCCAAAATCATTACACTCTGCCCGCCCATGAAAGTTCGAGCGCCCGGCATGCCAGGCCCGGTCTAAAAAGGACACATACTGCGTAATGGCGCCATCCCGGCGGATCAGCACATGAGTGGAGACCTCAAGATCTGCAACTTGGGCAAAATACGGATGAGCCTCTTTGTCGAGGGTGCCGAGGAAAATCTGGTCGATATAAGGCCCGCCGTACTGCCCCGGCGGCAGGGAAATGCCGTGCAGCACGATTAAGGAAATATCTATTGGGTTGGGGCGGGGGCCAAAACGCGGGGTCGGCACCTGCCGCACCCCCTCAAGCCAGCCCGCCTTGATGCTAAGCTTTGGCAAAATCCGCGCAGCTGGCATCGATAAACTCGAACACCTGCTCCTCGGCGCGCGGTGAGCGGCTGCCGGCAAAGGAAATCAGCTCATAGTTCTTGGCATCCGACAGGAAAGCGCGCAGCAGCATATTGTTGAGCTTGTGGCCGGTCTTGTAGGCCTTGAAGCTGCCTAAAATGCTGTGCCCTGACATGTAGAGATCGCCGATGGCATCGAGCATCTTGTGCTTGACGAACTCATTGGGGTAACGCAGGCCGTCTGGATTGACCACGCGGTAATCATCAAGCACCACGGCGTTCTCCAAAGAACCGCCCAGGGCCAGATGATGGGCATGCATATACTCCACATCGCGCATGAAGCAGAAGGTGCGGGCGCGGGAGAGCTCAGAGGCAAAGCCGCGGCCGGTGAAATTGAACGCAAAGTGCTGCAGTTCACGCTCCATCGCCGGATGGTTGAAATCAATGGTCAGATCAAGCTGAAAACCGCCGTCGCTTGGGTTTAACTCCGCCCACTTGTCACCGTCCTCCACGCGCACCTTGCGGGCCACGCGCAGATACTGCTTGGGGGCATCAAGATCCTGAATGCCGATATCCTCAAACAGATAGATAAAAGGCTGTGAAGAGCCGTCCATCACCGGCAGCTCCGGAGCATTGACGTCGACGTAAAGATTGTCGATGCCCAGGGCCGATAAGGCGGCCGTTAAATGTTCAACGGTTGAAATGCGCACGCCGTCGAGATTGACCAGTGCGGTGCACAGCTGGGTGTCACGCACGGCCTCCGGCTCGCATTTAATGGAAACCTGAGGGTCAAGATCGGTTCTTGTGTAAATAATGCCGGTGTCAGCCGGAGCGGGCCTGAAATTGACCTGCACCTTTGAGCCTGAATGCAGACCGATGCCTGCGGCAGAAAAAGCTGATTTTACGGTACGCTGCTTAATCATCTGCAAAAACCTTACCTGAAAGTTTTACCTGCACTAGTGTCTTGATATTTTAGTACATATCCCGGCGCACTTTACGCCTGCTGCAAAAAAGTTGCGATTTTCTCTGCTCACTTTGACCGCAAAAATGCGCAAAAGTTCCGGCAGATGCTCATTTACGGGCGCAGGATGATGCTCCCGCGGCCAATGTCCTGCACGCTGGATGCCAGTTTGCGGCATTGATGCAAAATCGTGCGCCGCCCCAGGGTTCTGCTGTAATTGTTCAGCGGAATGAAATTGTGTGAGCCAAAGCCGTCGATGATATACAGCGAAAGGCTGCCGTCACTGCGCTTTTTCTTGACCAGCACATTGTGCACCAGCAGATCAGAGGGCAGCACGTTGTATTCAAGGAGATAAGCCTTGAGCTCTTCAAAGGCGCTTTGCAGCTGCTCCTCACTGATCCCACACTGCCCCCGCCCGCGCAGTTCGTCCTCCAGGCTGTTCATCAGATACTGCGCGTTATTGCCCAAATGCTCCTGAATAAGGCCGATATAATCCCCGGCTTTAAAGGCTCCATAATATTCCGGGATGTGGGTAAAGGGCACCTGACGGCGCTTTAATAATTCAAAATAGACGATCTCCCGCCGGCTCTGGCGCGAGCGCTTTTTTAAGGACAATTTGTAGACCACCTCCGGCTCATGGGGATCGAGCAGGCAGATGCGCTCATTGCCCTGTCCGATGATCTTAAGGCCCTGCAGGTTTTTCTCCCTGCCCCCCGCTTTGATGGTTAAAGCTGTCTCAAAGATTTTGTCCATGGGCAGATTGTACTAAAAAGCCTGCAGCTTTGTAAGGCATCGGCAGGCACATGCGGTGCTGCCTAAAAAACAGGCCTGAAAACTCAGGCCCGAAAGGCATATGCCATTTATAAGGAAAAGGAAAAACTAATCTGCCTTGTTGCGCAGAATGGGCGGCACGTTCCACAGTTCATCATCAGAGGGGCTGGGCATGGGCTCGGTGCGCACGGCTGGCTCCGGCTGCGGGGCCGGCTCCTGGCTGTGATCACGCGAGAGCGGATTTACCTGCTGAATGCTGCCGCCAAAGCTGATGGGGCCGGCAGGTTCGAGATTGTCAGTGCCCGCCGGAGCTGCACTGAAGAAAGAGGGAGCCGCGCCGGTGCTATGCCCGGACGGGGCATGCGCCTCTGCGCCTGACGGAGCCGCCTTTGCAGAACCAAACAGCGGCTGGGCGCCCTTAAGCTCCGGATGGAGCCTGCCTGCACTCTGGGTTTCGGCAGACTCTGAGGGCAGAGCCTGCTGCGGCTGATGATTTGACTGCAGCACCTGCTGCATCTGCGGGGCGGACTGCTGCTGCGCCATAGTGAAGAAGCCGCCTTCGGTCTGGCTTACCGGCTGATAGAGACGGTTGGAGCGCAGCACCTTTTCGCCGCGGCCGCTTTCATTGGTGGAAATGCCGGAGATGATGATGGTGACCGCAATTTCATCTTCGGCCATGGACTCATCGAAAGTAAGGCCGTGCTTGCTGTCAGCCTGCTCATCGGCATAGCTCTTGATCTCCTCGCAGATCTCATCGAGCTTTGCTATGGAGAAATTGGGATTGACGCGGATGTGCACCAGAAGGCCCGAGGCTGAATTGATGTCCACCTGCTCAATTAAAGGATTGTGCACTGCCTGCTGCACTGCGTCCTCCACAAAGGAGGGACCCTTGCCAAAGCCGGTGCCGATGACCGCCATGCCGCGGTTTAACATCGCCATCCTGATGTCGTTGAAGTCGACATTGATAAAGCCGGCCTTGTTGATGATGTCAGTGACGCTGTGGACGGACTGATAGAGCACATTGTTGGCGGCATTAAAGGCATTGAGGATGGAGACATTGGCGCCCAGATTTTTGAGCAGCTTGTTGTTGTCCACAATGGTCAGCGCATCGACGTTTTTGGCAAGATCGGTGATGCCGGCCTGGGCGTTGACCTGATGGACGCGCCCTTCAAAGGTAAAGGGCTTGGTGACCACTGCCACGGTCAGGGCATTGCATTCTTTTTTGGCGATTTCAGCAATTAAAGGAGCCGCGCCGGTGCCGGTGCCGCCGCCCATGCCGGCAGAGATAAAGACCATGTCCGCTCCCTGCAGCATCTTCTTGATGACTTCACGGCTTTCCTCAGCTGCCTTGCGGCCGACATTGGGATTGGTGCCAGCCCCCAGGCCCTGGGTTAAATTGATGCCGATCTGCAGCTTTTTGGGCACCATCGAGGCCTGCAGGGCGCGGCTGTCGGTATTGACCACCACGAACTCCACATTATCAATGCCCTGCTGCATCATGTACTGCACACTGTTGCCGCCGCCTCCGCCGACGCCGACTACCAGGATTCTGCTGCCCTCTGCAGCTTTAATGCTGTTGCCCGAGGATGCGCTCGAGACTGCTGCCACCTTAAAATCGCTCATTAATCCAATCCTTTATCAAAATGCATGCACAGATTGATCTTAACAGAAATACCCGCCGCAAAAGCCGCCGGGGCCGTCTTTTCAGAAAAATTTTTAAACTCTGCCAAAGCCATACAGAGCTCCGGCCTCACTGCCGAGCAGGGCGGGAAACCGGAGCCTTACGCCCCGGTTTACTGTCCCGGCCTTAGTCTGCCTTATTGCGCAGAATAGGCGGCACTGCCCACAGATCCTGGGTATCAGCCGGGCTGACGGCACCGGGGTTAATCGGCACTTCGACTGCAGCCGGCTGCAGCTCAGGCTGGGCGGCCTGCTGATGCACAGGCTGGGCCGCGGGAATGCCGGCGGCCTGGGCAAAGCTCATGGCGCCCTGGCGGTTTTCAGTCTGATTTTCCTGGCCAAAGGACGGGGCTGCGGCCTGCTGCACCTGACCAAAGGAGCCGATGGAACGCTGCTGGGCCATGGAGAAGAAACCGTCTGAGCTTAAAGCATTGCTGCGGCGGATTGAGGCCTGGGCGCGGGCGGCAGCTGAGGCGCTCTCCACACCCGGGGCGTCAGCGGCGGAAATCCCGGTGATGAGAATGGTGACCGCAATTTCGTCTTCCGAGAGCTTGTCATCAAAGGACAGGCCGATCTTGCAGATGGCTTCTTCATCGGCATAGCTCTGGATTTCAGAGCAGATCTCCTCAAGCTTGATGATGGGGAAGTTCTGATTGACGCGCACATTGACCAAAAGGCCTGAGGCAGACTTGATGTCCACCTGCTCAATCAGCGGGCTGTGAATGGCGTGCTGAATGGCGTCTTCCACAAAGTTTGCGCCTTTGCCCACACCATTGCCGATCATGGCATGGCCCTTGCCCTCGAGCACGGCCTTGACGTCAGCAAAGTCGAGGTTGATGAAGCCCGGCTGGGTGATGGAATCGGTAATGCCTTTGACGGCATTGAGCAGCACATCATTGGCCTCGTTAAAGGCATTGATGATGGAAATGTTGGCGCCTAAATTTTTGAGCAGCTTGTCATTGTCGATCACAATCAGGCTGTCCACATTCTTGGCCAAATCGGTGATGCCGGCCTGGGCGTTTACCATGTGCACCTTGCCCTCAAAGCGGAAGGGCTTGGTGACCACGGCCACGGTCAGGGCGCCGGTCTCCTTGGCAATCTCGGCGATGATCGGGGCTGCGCCGGTGCCGGTGCCGCCGCCCATGCCGGCGGTGATGAACACCATGTCAGAGCCCTGCAGCAGCTTCTTGATGTCTTCCTTGCTCTCCTCCGCTGCCTTGCGGCCCTTGTTCGGGTCACAGCCGGCGCCCAGGCCGTTGGTCAGCTTGACGCCGATCTGCACCTTGGTGGGAGCCGTGGACTTGGCCAGGGCCTGGGTGTCGGTATTGACCGCGAGGAACTCCACCCCGCCCAGGCTTTGATTGATCATATGCTGCAGCGAATTGCCGCCGCCTCCGCCGACACCAACCACACGGATCACACGGCGGGATGCCAGATGAATATTTGAATCTGCGGCAGTGCTTGAAACCGCAGCTACCTTAAAATCGCTCATAGAAAAACGTTCCTAACATGTTTTACTGTGTTTATGTTATCAGGAATAGCCAAAAATACCTGAATGCCGATCAAAGTTCTTTATTAAACCAGTCACGCACCATGCGCAAAAAGCCGCCGACGCCGCTGCCGCTGCTTTGAACCTCAGGCTGGCTCTGCAGGCGCTCATCAATATCCGCCCGCCCGAAGCGCAGGAGGCCAACTGCCACCGCAGACTCAGGGCCGCGCGGCTGCCCGCCATCCTCCCACTTGACCCGGCAGGGGCTGGCCACCTTGACTTTCACCGGGGTGTAGCGGTTGGGCGACAGCGCCAGGCTGGCCACCTGCTCAATGCCTTCGGTGCGGGCCACGCCGCCTGTGATCACAAAGCCCGCGCCCAAATTAATGGTGGTGTTCATCTCGCGGATGGCGCGTTCAATATAGTCGCTCACTGAATTGAACACATCCTTAAGTTCAGTGGCGATGGTCTCAGCCACCTGCTCGCGCTCGAGCAGCACGCGCTGCTCACTGCCGTCAGGCAGCATGTATTTGACCGAAAATTTCTTGTCCTCCTCGCCCATGCGGTAATCGCTGCCGGTAAGGCCGGAGGCGCCCGAGACGCCGCAGACATATTTGATCTGCTCGGCTGTGGCCATGGGCAGGCCCCATTTGGTGGCAATGCGCCTGGTGATGTTCTCGCCGCCGCGCGCCAGGCCGAAGGTTAAAATCAAATGCTGATTTTCATACACCGCCACATTGACCGTGCCTGCGCCGTAATCAATGAGGCACACGCCGATATTCTTTTCATCATTGGACAGCACCGCATCGGCCGCCGCAATGCCGTTGAAGGCAAAGCGGTCAATTGCCGCCTCGGGGCTGACGCGCTGCAGCACCGCGCGCAGATTGCGGGCATGATCGGACTTGCAGCTGACCACATGCACCACCGCCTCCACGCGCATGGCCGACAGGCCGATGGGGTTCATGATCTGGCTGACCCCGTCGCAGACAAAGTACTGCGGCACCACGTGCACGATGTCATAGCCGTCAGACATGCTCTTGACCGAGCGGGCGCTTTCCACGCAGTGGCGGCGGTCAGCGGCGCTCACGGTGCGGTTCTGCACCGTGGCCAGTCCCTTTTCATTGGCTGAGATAATATGGCGCCCCGCCACACCCACCAGGCAGTGCTCCGGGCGCAGGCCGGTCTTTTCCTGAAAGTTCTGCAACAGCACCGCCAGGGCATCGCTCAGCGCAAACATATCGCCCACCGCACCGCAAACCATGCCGCGCGAGGGCACTTCATCATAGTATGAGACCTGCACCAGCCCGTCGTCATCGACCGTGCCGGCGATGATGCGCAGCCTTGAGGTGCCGATATCGATGCCGATCAGGGTCAGTCCCTCAGCGCCCCGTTCCGGCAGTGTGTTCCTGCTCTTATTAAACATCTCTACTCCTGCTTTTGTTCCTGCTCCTGACTGCGCTTTTTTACCGCAAAGCCGACATCGTAGCGCAAATCAACATATTCGGCCTCATTGAGATTAAAACTGCCTGCGCGCTGGGCTTTTAAAAAGCGCTGCAGGCGGGATTGCACCACCTGCCGTTCATTGTCACGGCCCAAAATTAGCACGGTGCCGCCTGCAAGCCTGATGCGGAAACAGCGGATATTATCCAGGCTGACCTCTGTCATCTGCAGATTATAAGCCGAGAGCGCACGCATAAAATGCACTGCCTTGTTGTAGACCTCAGGCGCCAGATTATCGCGCTCAGCACTAAGGCGCACCAAAGGCTCGGAAAAGCGCTGCAGATCAGGATAAAAGACCTGCTGCATGCGCGCATCATAAAGCCCGCTTGTATTCCAGTACGCCGCCGGCACATGCTCCACCACGGAAATCACCAGAGTGTCGGGCATGCGCTTTCGCACCAGCACCCGGGCCGTCCAGGGCAGCTGCAAAAGCGCACGCTGCAGCGGACGGGTGTCAAGCGCGGCGATATTGTGTCCGGCGCAGAGCCTGCCTGCGATGTCAGCAATTTCTTTGGGCTCCAGCTGCTTTAACGCCCCGTCCACCACCACTGCGCGCACCGGCAGCAGATCATCGCGAAAGAGCAGATCTTTAAGCTTGAGATCAATGAAGATCACAAAGGAGATGACCGCCAGGCAGAATATCAATCCTGCTGCAAATCTGCCGCGGCTTTGTGTCCTGCCTGCCATCGCTCAAACCTTCTGCTCTTAAAACTCTCTTTCCAAAACGCCGGTGCTTAAGGCCTGACCGCGCTCCAGCGCGAGGACAGCAGACGGCAGGCCTGGGTGACCGAGCCTGCGCCCTGGGTGAGCACGATGTCATCGTCTTTTACTATCTGCTCCAAAATATCTGCGACCTCTTCAAGGCTCTCGGCAAAATGCGGCTCAATGCGTCCCTTGGCGCGGATGGAGCGGCACAGATGGCGGCCGTCAGCTCCGGCAATCGGATCTTCACCGGCGCTGTAGACCTCCAGCAGCACCAGCTCATCCACCTCCTGCAGCACGCGCACAAAATCCTCGTACAGATCGCGGGTGCGGGTATAGCGGTGGGGCTGGAATACCATGACAAGACGCCGCCCCGGCCAGCCCTCGCGCACCGCCTTGATGGTGGCAGCCACCTCAGAGGGGTGATGGCCGTAGTCATCAACGAGACTGACCACTGCTCTGCCGGTATTAAAGCGCCCGTAGCGCTGAAAGCGTCTGCCCACACCCTCAAAGGTGGCCAGCGCGAGCTTAATGGCCTCATCGGCAATGCCCTCTTCCATGGCCACCGCCACCGCCGCGGCGGCATTCTTGGCCATGTGCAGGCCCGGCAGAGGCAGGCTCACCGGCAGCGGCTCGCGGTTTTTGCGCACAATGGTAAAGCGCGAGCCGCCTTCGACCGGCACGTAATCCTTAACCTGCAGATCAGCCCCGTCCTTAGTGCCGTAAGTAATGACCGTGCGGCCGATGCGCGGCAGCAGCTTTTCAATCACCGGATCGTCAATGCACACCACCGCCACGCCGTAAAAAGGCAGATTGTGCAGAAATTCAATAAAGGTGTCCTGCAGTTTAGTGAAATCACCGCCATAGGTCTCAAGGTGATCAGGCTCAATATTGGTGACCACGGTGAGCATGGGCTGCAGATGCAGGAAGGAGGCATCGGACTCATCGGCCTCGGCAATTAAATAGCGCGAGGAGCCCAGGCGCGCATTGGTGCCGGCGCTGTTGAGCAGGCCGCCTATCACAAAGGTCGGATCCAGGCCTGCCTTGGCGTAAATGCTGGCAATTAAGCTCGTGGTAGTGGTTTTGCCATGGGTGCCGGCCACCGCAATGCCGTAGCGGTAGCGCATCAGCTCGCCTAACATTTCAGCGCGGCGCACCACCGGGATGCGCAGGCGCACCGCCTGCTCCACCTCAGGATTGCCCTGATGGATGGCCGAGGAGACCACCACTACGCTGGCGTTTTTCACATTCTCGCGGGCGTGTCCGATAAAGACCCTGATGCCGAGGCTGCGCAGGCGCTCGGTGACCTTGCTCTCGGCAATGTCTGAGCCCTGCACCTCATAACCTTCATTGTGCAGCACCTCAGCAATGCCGCACATGCCGGCCCCGCCGATGCCCACAAAATGAATGCAGTGCACCTTGTGCATTAAAGGTACGCTGAGCTTAATTCTGCAGTTTGCCTGTAAATCGTTCATAAACTTCCACTTGCCGCTCCTGCTGCGGCTTTTAAATTCATTTATTTCTGACCTGCTCTGCCTTTTTGCTGCAGCAGGCTTTCAATTTCCTTAAGCACCAGACCGGCCGCATCGAGTTTGGCCGCCTGTTTCTGGCACATTGCGCGTTTTTTGAGCTCCTCTTTGTCAGTTAAGGGCGCAAGCGCCGCGCAGACGCTGTCTTCTGATAAATCTTTCTGGGCAATCAGCACCGCGCCGCCTGATGCCACCTGTGAGGCCGCATTCTTGGTCTGATGATCATCCACGGCTGTGGGCAGCGGGATGTAGAGCGCGGGCATGCCCGCTGCTGCTGCCTCAGCGCAGGTCAAAGCGCCCGCGCGGCACACCAGCAGATCTGCCTCTTTATAGGCCGCAGCCATATCATCAATAAAATCCCTGACCTCAAAGGCAAAGGGGGCATCCTGATAGAGCGCGCTGACCTTTTCACTGTTGCCTTTGCCGCATTGATGGCGCACGTAAATCCCCATGCCCTTGGGCTTAAGGCAGCGCTCATAAAAGGCCGTAAAAAGCGCGGGCAGCTTTTGATTTAAAGCCGCGGCGCCAAGCGAGCCGCCCACCACCTGAATGTGCAGGGTATTGTCCTTTAAAAAATCATGCTCAAAGCTGTGCAGTGCAGCAATCTCCGGGCGCACCGGATTGCCGGTTACCACGGTCTTGGGCCCGCTGAAAGCTCCGGCAAAACCAAGCAGGGTCTTGTCTGCAATCTTAAAGAGCAGGCGGTTGGTCATGCCGGCCGCAGCATTCTGCTCGTGCAAAATCAAGGGCACGCCTGAGAGTTTGGCAGCAAGTCCGCCAGGACCCGAGGCATAGCCGCCCATGCCGATGGCAATGTCGGGCTTGAACTTTTTAATCACCGCCCGGGCCTGACAGAGCGCCTTTAAGATCATAAAGGGGGCGCCTGCCATGGTCTTAAGGCCGTTGCGGCGCAGACCGTGGACATCTATATAGGCAATCTCAAAACCGGCTTTGGGCACTAAGGCCTCTTCCATGCGGCCGTGCGCGCCGAGCCACAGGATCTCAAAGCCCTGCTCTTTTAAGCGCCGCGCAATCGACAGCGCCGGGATCACGTGTCCGCCGGTGCCGCCGGCCATAATTAAAGCTCTCATAAATTACCCTTTTTAAGCTTTTAAGCTCCCGGCTGCACGCTTTACAGCGCCCGCAGCCGCCTGAAGTTCAAGCGCAGCCCATGGCTGCCATCAAGTCTGCGCGCCTGTCAGGGAGCGCCTGCGTTATTGCTGCTGCGCCATTCAAAATCAATGCGCAGCACGATGGCCACCGCCGCCATGGAAAGCATCAGCGAGGAGCCGCCATAGGAAATCAGCGGCAGCGTCAGTCCCTTGGTGGGCAGCGCCCCTGAGGCCGCACCGATGTTGATCACGGTCTGCAAACAGAACCACAGCCCGATGCCAAAAGCAGCAAAGCCCTTAAAATCAGGCCCGCGGCGCAAAATGGCCATGCCCAGCAGCACTGCCTTTAACACGATGAAAAACTCCAGGCACAGCACCACCATCATGCCGGCAAAACCGAACTCTTCACCTAAAATTGCGGTCACAAAGTCAGTATGCGCCTCAGGCAGATAGCCAAGCTTCTGAATGGAGTTGCCAAGGCCCTGTCCGGTCATGCCCCCGCGCCCGAAGGCCATCAAAGACTGCGTGAGCTGATAGCCGGAGCCAAACTCATCAAGCCACGGATTGCGAAAGGACATCACGCGCTCCATGCGGTAGGGCTGCTGCCAAATCAGCAGGCCGCCTATCACTGAGACCACGAAACCTGTCAGAATGTACTTTAACAGGCCGGCGCCGGCCACAAACAAAATGCCAAAGGTAATGGCCGTGACCACCACAAAGGAGCCGAAGTCAGGCTGCAAAAGCAGCATCACGGCAATCACGCAGATAAAGGCCAGCGGCTTGTAAAAGCCCTTGCGCTGCGTCCTGATCTCCGCAATGCGCCGCTGCGCATAGGAGGACAGATACAACACCCAGCTTAACTTTAGCAGTTCAGCGGGCTGCACATTGAAAAAGCCGAACTCAATCCAGCGTTTGGCCTCATTGATCTCGCGCCCCACAAAGAGCACCACCACCAGCAAAAAGAGCGAGAAAAAGAGAAAATAGGTGGAAATGCGCTGCAGCACCCGCACCGGAATCGCCGCGGTAAAGATGAAGACCGCAAGGCCCGCCACAGTGTAGACCAGCTGGCGCTTTAAATAATGCGTGCTGTCCCCGTAGCGGGTAAAGGCCTCCATCACTGAGGCGGAACTGATAAGCACAATGCTGATGATAAGCAGGGCCAGCACCGCCAGAATAAGCTTGCGGTCAAATACCGGCCTGTCGCCTAAGAAAAAGTGCTGCACTGCGCCTAACATCAAAAAGCCTCAATTAAAGCCCTGCGGCTTGTTCCTCTTTTTCTGCCCTGCTGCCTTACTCTTCCTTGTGCTCCAGATGGGTCACCAGGTTCACAAAGATGCGCCCGCGCTCTTCATAGCCCTTGAACTGATCAAAGGAGGCACAGGCAGGCGAGAGCAGAATGGCCTGGCCGGGCTTGGCAATTTCAAAGGCCTCATTTAAAGCCTGTCTTAAATTGAGCACGCCCTTAGTGTACTTGGGATCAAGCGCCAGCAGCTTGTCTGCATCGCGGCCAAAGCAGAAGATCTTTTTGACCTCGCTGCCAAGGTACTGCTTTAAAGGCGAGAAATCCTGGCCTTTGCCCAGGCCCCCCGCGAGCAGAATAATGCCGTTCTGATGGCGGTCGCACAGGCCCTCGATGGCCGCCTGGGCTGAGGCGACATTGGTGGCCTTGGAGTCGTTGTAGAAGGATACGCCGTCAAGCACCCGCACCAGCTGGCAGCGGTGCTCGAGGCCCTGGAAGGTGCGCAGCGCCTCAAGCTGAGCCTTTTCGGAAATGCCCACCGCGTCAGCCAGGGCCATGGCAGCCAGGGCATTTAATTCATTGTGGCTGCCGCAAATCACCAGTTCACGGCAGTTGAACACCCGGCGCCCGCGCTTGGTTAAAAATACGCCCTCGGGGGTGACCTCACGGCCGTAATCGCTGTTGTCAGCGCCAAAGGAGGCATAAAAGCGCCCGTCTGCGGGAATGGTGCGCGGATCATCGCGGTTGACCACAATGCGGCAGCAGTGCTTGAAGATGCGCTGCTTGGCCTTGGCATAGAGCTCAATATCGCCGTTGTAGCGGTCAAGGTGATCCTCTGAGACATTAAGGATGGTGCCGGCGGCAAGCTGCAATGAGCTCGTGGTCTCCAGCTCAAAGCTTGAGAGTTCCAGCACATAAAGCTCAGTCTTGTCAGAGAGAATGTCAAACACTGCAACGCCGAAGTTGGCGCCCACCGCCACGCACCGGCCGTCGCAGTCCGCCATGCTCGCCACCAGGGCAGTCACCGTGGATTTGCCGTTGGAGCCGGTGATGCCGACCACCGGGGCCTTGGCCTCAAAGGCAAAGAGCTCGATGTCGCCGATGATCTGCACGCCCGCCTCAGCTGCGGCCTTAAGCTCCGGAATAGTGATGCTGATGCCGGGGCTGACCACAATGATGTCAAAGGACTTGAGCAGATCAGCGCTTAAAGGGCCTAAATTTAAATCCACCCCGCGCGGCAGTTCATCCACATAGGGAGGGTTCATGCGGGTGTCAAATACTGACAGGCGCTTTAAATCATGCTTTAACAGATAGCCGATGACCGCGATGTTGGAAATGCCCAGTCCCACCACCGCAACTTTTTTGCCGTTTAAATTCACATTCATACCAAAAACCCTCTTAACGCAGCTTCAGGGTAATCAGGCCCAGCAGCACCAGCACTACGGTAATGATCCAAAAACGCATAAATACGCGCGGTTCCGGCCAGCCGCCCTTTTCAAAGTGATGGTGAATCGGTGCCATTTTAAAAATACGTCTGCCGGTAAGCTTGTAAGAGCCCACCTGCAGGATGACAGAAACAGTTTCCAGCACAAAGATGCCGCCCATGATAACGAGCAGCAGCTCCTCGCGCACCAACAGTGCCAGGATGCCAAGCAGCGCGCCTAAGGCCAAAGAGCCCACATCGCCCATGAAGACTTCGGCGGGGTAGGTGTTAAACCATAAAAACCCGAGGCCGGCGCCGCAGACGGCGGTGCATACTACCACAAGCTCCGAGGCTTTGGGCAGATACGGAATATAAAGATAGGAGGCAAAGTTGGCATTGGAAGTCAGCCAGGCGATGATGGCCAGGCCCGCTGCCACCGTCACCGTGGTGATGATGGCCAGGCCGTCCAGGCCGTCGGTGAGATTGACTGCATTGGACGAGCCGGTGAGCACAAAGTAGGCAAGCGGAATGATAAGGAAGCCAAGATCTGGCATAAAGTCCTTGAAAAAAGGCACCACCAAAGTGGTCTCGGCAGAGGTTTCAGCCAGGCCGTAGATGGCACAGGACAGGCCCAGAGCCGCCGCTGACTGCCAGAAATACTTGTACTTGGCGCGCAGGCCGTGCGGATCGTGGCGCACCACCTTTAAATAGTCATCGGCAAAACCAATCAGACCGTAGACCACAATGGTGATGAGGCACAAAATGACGTAGATATTATCCACCCGGCACCAGATCAGGCAGGTCAGCACAATGGTGCTGTTAATCAAAATGCCGCCCATGGTCGGGG
The DNA here is from genome assembly GCA_017694225.1 of Candidatus Avisuccinivibrio stercorigallinarum. GTDB lineage: Bacteria > Pseudomonadota > Gammaproteobacteria > Enterobacterales > Succinivibrionaceae > Avisuccinivibrio > Avisuccinivibrio stercorigallinarum. Next base: position 8,353 of record JADINH010000029.1, on the reverse strand, counting down.
TGCCCTGCTTCTTTAAATGGCTCTCCGGGCCGTCCTTGCGCACCACCTGGCCAAAATGCAGCATCTGCAGGCGGCGGATGGCATAGGGGCCAAAGCACAGGGAAATGGTAAGAGCCGTTAAAAAGCTCAAAGCCGCCCTGAAGGTCAAATATTCAAACACTCTGAAACTGTCGACAAACTGCGACAGATAGTCAAAAAGTAAAACTGCCATTTAGTGATATCTCTGCAATAGAAAATCATTAACCTGATGCATCTGCATGCTGTGGCTGCCTTTAACCAGCACTACCACCTGCTGCCCCGCAGCAAGCTTTGCATCAATGAGCTCAGCCAAAGCCGCGTTGAGATCAGCATGGGCGGCAAAGTGTCTGCTGCCTGCAAAAGCGCTGCAGGAGAGCTCACTTAAAGGGCCGATGCAGTACATGGCATCCACCTGAGAAGAAGCTGCAGCCTCTCCGACTTTACGGTGCAGATTCTCTTTGGCCGCTCCCAGCTCCCCCATATCGCCAAACACCAGCACTTTAAAGCTGTCTTTAAAGGAAGCCAAAGTCCTGATACCCGCTATGACCGCATCAAAGCTTGCATTATACGCATCGTCAATTAAGGCTAAGTTTCCGCGCTGTATAAGCTGCAGCCGCCCCTGCATATTGCGGCACGCAGAAAGCCCGCGGCCGACTGCAGCAAAATCAGCGCCCACACTCAAAGCAAGCGCCGCGGCCGCAGCGGCATTGTACGCATTGTGAAGGCCCAGCATGGCAAGCTCAAAGTCAAGGCTCTGCCCGGCATGGGTGAGGGTAAAGCAGATGCCGCCCTGGGGGCTTTGTGCAATATTGCTGACCTTTACAAAATCAAAATCGTGCGATCCAAAGGACAATAAGCGCCGTTGCGCCTTTTCCTTTGCAAAGTCCGTGCACCAGCGCTCATACCACGGGCTGTCTGAGGGCACGATGCCCACCTTGCCGCGCGCAAAGGCGTCAGTCAGCAGTTCGCTTTTGCCCCGGTACACCCCCTCAGCCGAGCCAAAGCCCTCGATATGGGCCTGGCCGACATTGGTGATCAAGGCCGCATCCGAGCACACGAACTCACAGGTGCGCTCCAAATCATGCAGATGGCTTGCGCCCTGCTCGATCACCGCAAAGTCATGACTGCTCTCAAGGCGCAGCAGGGTGAGCGGCACGCCGACGTCATTGTTGAAATTACCCTGCGTATACAGCACGTTCCCGCACTGCTTTAAGATGGCAGCACACATTTCCTTGACGGTGGTCTTGCCGCACGAGCCTGACAGCGCCGCCACTTTGCCCTGAAACTCATTACGCACCGCAAGGGCGGTCAGGCCCAGAAGGCGCAGGGTATCGGCGCAGGTGATGACCATAACCTTACGCTCACGCAGTCTTTTGACCACCTCCGGGTGGGAGGCATACCACTCCTGGCTCACCCCGGCGGCAATGGCACCCTTGTCAGCTGCAGCCTCAACAAAATCATGCCCGTCAAAGTTCCCGCCCTTTAAGGCAATAAAGAGAGCGCCCTCAAGCTCAGCGCGGCTGTCTGTGCTGACACGGCTTATCTGCATATCTTCTAAGCGGCGGCCGGCCTTATCGGGGCAGATGAACTCAACTCCCGCTTCACGCTCAAAAGCCTTGCCCAAAGCAAAAGGAATCATTTATCTTCCCCCTCTTTGTCAGCTGACTTATTCTTATCAGCCTCTGCCTTCTCAGCCTTGGCAGAATCTGCAGCCTCTGCTGTTTCTGCTGCAGGTTTTGCAGCGCCCTCAGGCTCTGCCTGATATAAAGGCGCCGGTGCTGGCAGGCCAAGCAGCGTGCACACTTCCTCGCGGTCGGAGAAATGAATCGTGCGGTCTTTGAAGATCTGATAATCCTCATGGCCTTTGCCCAAAATGGCTGCCACTGCGCCCGGGTGTTTGCGCGCCAGCTCACAAGCCTTTGCAATGGCCTTTTTGCGGTCAAGTTCCACCAGGGTCTTGGAGGGCTCCCCTGAAGCGCCAAGCAGCATCTCGTCGATAATGCCCTGCGGATCTTCAGAGCGCGGATTATCCGAGGTGAAGATCACAAAGTCAGCATTGACCACCGCCTTGAGCGCCATCAGGGGGCGCTTGCCGGCATCGCGGTCGCCGCCGCAGCCTAACACCGCAATCAACATGCCGTCGGTGGACATGTGCTGGCGAGCGGCCTTTAAGGCCTGCTCCACCCCGTCCGGAGTATGGGCATAATCCACGATCATGGTGGTGCCGTCACTGCCCACAAAGCGCTCCATGCGCCCGGTCACCGGCTGCAGCCTGACTGCATCCTGATACATCGAGGGCAGCGGCAGGGCCAAAAGATGCAGCGTGCCCACCGCGGCCATGTAGTTTTCCACATTAAAGCTGCCGTACAGGGGCAGGGATACTTCGTCACAGCCCAGGCCGCTGTGCACCAAAAAGTGCGAGCCGTGCGCATCAAAGCGCGCATTGCTATAAAAGAGGCCGCGTCTTTCGGTGATGCAGTTGACCTTTTTATCGCCGCCAAAATAAGCCGCCTCGGGCAGCTTGTTTAAAAAGCTCATGCCGTACTCATCATCGGCATTGATGCAGACCATGGACTGATCAAGGCGCTGCAGAAACTTTAATTTGGCATTGGCGTAATTTTCCATGGTCTTGTGATAATCAAGATGATCACGGGTCAGATTGGTAAAGCAGGCGGCAGTAAAGGTGCAGCCGTTGATGCGCCCCTCCTCCACGCCAATCGAGGACACTTCCATCACCGCATAACGCGCGCCCTGCTCCACGCCCCAGGCAAGGCGCCGCTGCAGCTCCACGGGCTCCAGGGTAGTGTTGGCGCTCTTGTGCAGCGCCCCGAAAAAGCCCCAGCCCAAAGTGCCCAAAATCAGGCACTTTTTGTGCTGCAGCTCCAGAAGCTGGGCAATAATAAAAGTTGTGGTGGTTTTGCCGTTGGTGCCGGTGACACCCAAAAGGCGCATCTTGCGGCTGGGGTGATCGTAAAAGGCCGAAGCGATCTCGCCGATGTCAGCCTCTTTGCCCCACACCAGCACCGGCACCTCGCCGCAGAGCTTTAAAGTCTCAGCATCATCGCAGCCGTAATCAAGCGCCACCGCAGCCGCACCGGCGGCAAGGGCCTGCGGGATAAATCTGCGGGCATCCACATGAATGCCTTTTTTGGCATAGAACACCGCGCCCGCGCTGACCTCACGGGAATCGCTTATCAAATCGGCAAGCTGAAGTTTTTCACGGCCTCTGAAGTTGTGGCAGTGATCAGCCAAATTCTTAACATCTTTTAATAACTGCTGCATACAGAATCCTGTTATTTATCGGGCGCTACATTATATAACTGCAGCGCTCTGGTCATGACATCTTTAAACGCAGGCCCGGACACCGTGCCGCCGTAATATGAAAGCTTGGTGGGATTGCGGATGGTGACCACCAGCGCAAAGCGCGGATTGGACATCGGGGCAAAGCCTGCAAAGGTGGACATATAACGCTGGGAGTACCCGCCCTTGTCTGCAATGCGCGCCGTACCGGTCTTGCCGGCAATGCGGTAACGGTCAATGGCCGCTTTCGATCCGGTGCCGCCGCCTGAGACCACGGTCTCCAGCACACTCTTGACGCGCTTGACCTCAGCGGCATTGGCCACCTGCACCGGAACCGGGGCCTGATGCAGGCGCAGAATGGAAACCGGAACGCGCCCGCCGTCATTGGCCAGGGTGGCATAAGCTGAAGCAAGCTGCAGCGGGGTCACGGTCACGCCGTAGCCAAAGCCTAAGGTGGCCTTGTCAATATCCGACCAGAAAGGCCGGTCAGCGCGCAGCGAGCCTGACACCTCGCCCACGAGCCCCGAGCTGCTGCGCTCACCAAAGCCAAAGCGCTTTAACATGTTCATGATGGGCTCCGGGCCGGTGCGCAGGGAGATATGAGCCATGCCGGTATTGGATGAATACTTCAAAATGTCCGCCAGCGTGCCCTTGTCCATGGCATGGGAGTCGCGCACCATCTTGCCGTCCACGATAAAAGGCCTGGTGTCAAAGACCTCATTCCAGCTCACCATATTCTGCTCCAGGGCGGCCAGCGACACGATGGGCTTTAAGGTTGAACCAGGCTCCAGCACATCAGTCACCGTGCGGTTGCGCGCCTTGTCATCATCAAACACCGAGCGGTCGTTGGGATCAAAGGACGGCACCGTGACCATGGACAGAATTTCGCCGGTCTTGACATCAAGCAGCACCAGACAGCCTGAGTCGGCGCCAAACTGCTCCACCGCCGTGCCCAGCGCTGAATAGGCAATAGCCTGCAGGCGGTCGTCAATGGAGAGCATTAAATTGCCTCCGGCCTTGCCCTCCTTGAGGACACCGAGGTTTTCAATAATATGCCCCTCGATATCCTTGTGGGCCGCCCGGGTGGAGGACTGCGCCGAGAGATAAGAGTTAAAGCTCTGCTCAATGCCGTAAACGCCCGCGCCCTCACCGCTTAACAGGCCCACCAGGGTGGCATTAACCTCGCCTGTGGGGTAATAGCGCATGTAATTGTCTTCAATTAACAGTCCCGGAACCTTTAAAGCCTCCAGCTCCTTGGCTTTATCCACCGGCACATAGGCATTTAATTTGACGTAGCGGCGCTTGGGGCTTTGAATTTGCGCAAACAGCTTCTGCGGAGTTATCCCGACCAGGGCGGCGATTTTACGGATCAAATCAGGATTGTGCACCACCTTGGCGGCATGCAGCTGTGAAGGGTCTGCTCCCACCAGCTTGACCGGGACGGAGATGGCCAGGATTTTGCCCATGCGGTCGGTGATCACGCCGCGCGCCGGCTCAAAGGAGTAATTGCGCAGCACGCGCTCATTGCCCTCTTTGACCAGAAACTCAGGCTCCAGCACCTGAATGTAGAGCAGATTCCAGGTCAAAAAACCAAAGGAAGCGAGCAGTACTAAAAGCACCACCCCTATTCTGAAGCGGGAGAGCTGATACTGCTCCTGAGGCTTGTTGTCACTGACCATGATCTTATTTCACTGCGATCATGAGTTCGGCATCGGTCTTGGGTGCGCGCATCTGCAGCTGCTCCGCGGCGGCCTTGCGGATGCGGGCATGCTCGGACAGGGTCTGGCGCTCTGAGGTCAACAGCAGCCACTGGCGCTGCAGATCCTCATTTTCCTGACGCACTTCATTGAGCAGGGCGGTGACCTCGCGGGTCTCCTGCACCTGATAGACCTTAAACAAGGCCAGGGCGCACAGCACCACACCCAATAAATAGGTAAAGAAGTTATCGCCCAAATCTGCCATCAAAGACGGCACCAGCTTGAGCTCAGGCTCAGCTGCCGGACGGCTGCGGCGGGCTGCGGTGGAGCCAAAGGACAGCTTGGAGCTGTCAATTTCAATCTCATAGACCTGCGGGGGCCTGGCGGCGCCGCTTTGCAGCTGCTGCATGGCAAGGCCCTCGGCCGATGACAGATCGGTATAGGGGCGCGAGAGCTCCTCAAGCAGTGCCGGATTGCGCTCCACGTCCCCCGGCAGGGTGAGCAGCGTGCCCTCTTCTTTTGGCAGCAGCTCCTGTTCAGTCTCCAAGGACCCGGGGACAGTCTCATAGGAGTAAGAGCCGTCCGGCAGGGTCTTGATTTGTGCTTCTGCTTTAAACGCGGCATTACTCTGTGCCATACGCACCTCCCATGCGCTCGGCAGTACGCAGCACGGCAGAGCGTGAGCGCACATTGCGCGCCACCTCTTCGGCTGAGGCCTTTTGGGCTTTGCCCACCACCTTAAGCAGCACTTTGTCACCATAGCGCGCCATCAGCTCGTCCTGGGTGAGCGGCAGATTTTTCACAAAATCAGGCAGGCTGGAGTATTCCTTATAAAACTGCTTGACGATGCGATCTTCAAGCGAGTGGAAGGAAATCACGCACAGCCGTCCGCCGGGAGCGAGCACCTGCAGGGCACCGTCAAGCGCCGCCTGCAGCTCATAAAGTTCACTGTTGACCGCAATGCGCAGCGCCTGAAAACAGCGCGTGGCCTTGTGCTTGGGGCCGGGTGCGCCGGGAATGGCCGCTTTAAGCAGATTGGCAAGCTCCAGGGTGCGGGTAAAAGGCTGCTCTTTTCTGCGCTCCACTATGGCACGGGCTGCGCGTCTGGCAAAGCGCTCCTCGCCGTAGGTCTTGAAGATATAGGCAAGCTTGTCTTCATCATATGTGTTGACGATCGCGGCGGCATCCAGCGCTGCGCTTTGATCCATGCGCATATCCAGCGGGCCGTCCTTTTCAAAGGAAAAGCCGCGCTGCGCATCATCAATCTGCGGTGAGGAAATGCCGATATCAAGCAAAATGCCGTCAATGCGCCCAATGAGGCCAAGCTCTTCACACAAGGACTTTAAAGCCGAGAAATTGCGGTGGTAAATGGAAAAACGCGGATCGTCAATGGCAGCGGCCGCCTCCACGGCAGCGCTGTCCCGGTCCATGGCAATCAAACGGCCCTGTGCGCCTAAACGTGAGAGCAGCACGCGGCTGTGCCCGCCGCGCCCGAAGGTCCCGTCAAGATAGATGCCATCGGGCTTAATATTCAGGCCCTGCATGCACTCTTCGCACAAAACTGGTATATGGGTAAATGCCATGGTTAAATCCTCAAATTGGCGAAAAGTTCATTGGGCTCAGTACCGCGCAGCGCTGCACTGACACGCTCTCTGTCCTGCTGCTGCCGCTCACGCAGGGCGCTGCCAGACCACAGCTCAAATTTGTGCTGAAAGCCAAGCAGAAAAAATTTCTTCTCTGTCATCCCGGCCAAATCTCTGAGCTCCGAGCTCACGGCAAAACGGCCCTGACCGTCGAGCTTGATGCTCTGGGCGCCCGAGAGCAGCAGACGCTGCATGCTCAGCACCGCCGGATGCGCTAAGGTGGAAATTGCGTTTAAGTCTTCAAGCAGCTGTTCCCACATCGTCTGCGGATACAGCCACAGACAGGGGTCAAACAGGCTCTGGGTCAGCACGAGTTCGCCCTGACATTCTTCCTTGAGCTTCTGCCGGAACTGCGCAGGCATCACGGCCCGGCTTTTGTCATCAAAGCTGAGCTCATGCGTACCATAAAGCATCAAGGTTGGAGCACTCATACCACCATCACCCACAATCTTCCACTTTTTACTATTTTAACGCAGAATACGCACCGGCCCTACATGGCAGTTAAAGAAAAACGCCCGCAGCGCCAGGATGCCAGAAAGAGGCTGGGGTTCCCGGCAGTTATACGCAAAAATAAACGGGCAGAATCAGACGGATTAAGGCCTGCAGCGGCGGAGGGGCAAAGTGGAGGAAAAACCTGCGCTGTGGGGAACTGTGGGAAACTAAAAGGGAATTTAACGAGGTAAATGAGCGTGGTGGAGGTCAGTCTGTAAGCCGGGTTCTGTCTGCTTGCGCAGCGGCAGCCATTCATCTAGGCCTGCAGTCACCTGCAGGCTCAAGCGATCTACCCGCCCCCGGTGCGGACCACACCTGATGGAGGCCTATTCGATCTTGCTTTGGGTGGAGTTTACCCTGCCGCCGAACATTACTGCCGGCGCGGTGCGCTCTTACCGCACCATTTCACCCTTACCGGAAAACCGGCGGTTTGCTTTCTGTTGCACTGGTCGTGAGCTTACGCTCCCCAGACGTTATCTGGCACCCTGTCCTGTAAAGCCCGGACTTTCCTCTCCTGCAGCCGTTTGAAAACACGTACTGCAGCAGCGGCTGCCCGACTGACCTGCGCGCCATTATAGCAAAGACCATGCGCTGAACAAAGGAGCTAAAGCGCGAAAAATTCGGCAAAAAGCGCCCGTCCAAGCTCGGATACTGCAAGGTCGCGGGCGCTTAAATCAGCCTTGGTTTCAGTAAGATAAATCACCACCACCAAAGCCTCTTCACCAAGGCTGCCCACGATCGCGGCAATGCCGCGGCTGCCAAAACCGCCCGCGCCGGTGCGATCAGCCACCGCAAGCCCCTCAGGGGCAGCGGCCTTTAACAGCCCGGCGCTGGTCTCGTTGGAGGCAAGCAGCTGATAGAACAAATTCCGCTCATGCTCAGGCAGCGCGTCAGAGTACAACAGCTTAGCTAAAAGAAAGGCCATCGAGCGCGGGGGTGGTGGTATCGCGCAGATCGCCCGGCACTGCCTCATTAAGCTCCGGCTCACAGCGATCCAGGCGGGTGACCTTGTCACGAAGTGAACGCACAAAAGCGGTGAGTGCAGCCGGGCCGCCCAGCTCCTTTAACACCAGATTGGCTGCGGTGTTGTCAGAGACGGACATAAACATCTCACAGAGATCGAGGACGCTGGCCTTGGAGCCTGCAATTTGGCGGGTTTTGGGCGCCCAGCTTAAGAGATCTCCCTCAGTGACCGGCAGCAGG
>JADINH010000210.1 GCA_017694225.1 Candidatus Avisuccinivibrio stercorigallinarum | reverse complement strand
CACCTGCCCCCTGCAGTGCTGTTTCTGCATGTTTTCTGCACAGCACACCTGCCGCGCTCTTTTTAAGCTGAAGAGCCGCAGCCTGGTCTGCGGTGCAGGCCTCACAATGCGCCGCACTTTTTGAGCATTTCAGGTCTGCCCTGGGGCACACCTGGCGCTTTTATAATTATTCCGGCGTTTGATTATGCCTCAAGCTCAGCCCTCCTGCCGGAGTTTCAAAGCCCTTAGTGCTTTAACGGCATCTTGCCGCCTCTGCTTTGACAGAGCTTTGATCAATTTTTCAGTTTTTAAGTCTTCAAACTTTAAAGCCTTGGAGCTTTCAAGCTGTTTGAAAACTGAAAACCTCATTTACCGAAAGCTGAAAACCTGACCTTAAATCTAAGCCAAGTCTTAAAGCTCAATCTTTACGCCCGGCATTCATCTGATGATTTCAGCCTCATTCTGCCCTGCGGCTTAAAAGCCCTGATCATCAGTTTTCTGCCAGCTGCCTGTTTTATCAACAGGCTGCAGCAGTATTGCTGCTGCTTTGCTTCTTCAAAAATTCTTCAGTCCCAGCGGCTGCCCGGACTTTTATCCGGTCTTTCAAACTTTGCTGCAGCCGCCCCAGGCTGTGTTAAAAGCTGTGTTAAAAGTTAAAAAATAAAAACTAAAAACAAACAGCTGAAAACTAAAAGCCCAGCTTCATCCCCTTGGGGATCACAATGATCCCTTTTTCAGAGATGCGCGGGCCGTTCTTGTCCTCAGGGTCAACCAGTTTCATGTCATCCTCACGGTTGACGCCAAGGCAGAAGCCTGGTGCGAGCTCTACATCACGGTCAATGATGGCTCTTTTCACCACGCAGCCGGCGCCGATTTTGACGTCACCGATAAGCACGCTCTCCTCGACCTTGGCACCGTCGCCTGCCGAGCATCTAAAGCCCAGCACCGATTTCATGATGTTGGCGCCTTCAAGTTTGCAGCCGGCCGAGATCATGGACTGTGAGACCAAAGAGTGGTTTTCCTTGGTGTCCGAGAAGGTGGCAGGAGGCAGCGGCGGATAATAGGTGTGCAGTGACCACTGCAGGTTGAAGAGCGAGAACAAAGGTTTTTCGCCTAATAGATCCATGTGGGCATCCCAGTAGGCATCAATCGAGCCGACATCCCGCCAGTACACTTCCTGAGGCTCGCCCTGAATGACGTTGTTGGACAGGTCATACACAAAGACATTGCCCCTGGGGAAGAGATGGGGAATGATGTCATTGCCAAAGTCGTGGGAGCTGCCTTCTTTTTCGGCATCTTTCTTGAGCTCATCGCACAGCACATCGGCCTTGAAGATGTAATTGCCCATCGAGACCAGGCTGTAGCCGGGGTCGCCAGGGATTTCCTTGGGGACGGCAGGCTTTTCGGCAAAGCCGATCATGCGACCTTCCATGTCAACTTCGATGACGCCAAAGCGCTTTGCCACTTCTTTGCTCGGCATGCGGATGGCCGCCACGGTTAAATCTGCTTTATTGGCATTGTGGTAGTCGAGCATCTGGCGGATGTCCATCTTGTAGATGTGATCAGAGCCGAAGACGCAGACATTGTCAGGATATTGATCTTCAATAAAGGTTAAGTTCTGATAGATGGCATCAGCGGTGCCCTGATACCACTCTTTGCCGGTGCGCATCTGGGCGGGGATCGGATCAATAAAGCACCCCGGGATGCCGCTTACCGTCCAGCCGTTCTTAAGATGCATGTACAGGGACTGTGATTTATATTGGGTGATCACAAACAGGCGGGTGATGCCTGAGTTGACAAAATTGTTGAGTACAAAATCGATGAGACGATAGCTGCCGCCGAAGGGTACGGAAGGCTTGCTGCGCGACTTGGTCAGCGGCATCAAGCGGGTTCCTTCACCGCCAGCGAGGATCATTCCCAGTACGCCGGACATAGATTATTCCTCTAAATCTTTTGTAAGTCTGTCTGACAAACTATCTCAAAACCAAGGCCTCTGCGGCCGATGCTCCTAGGATACCTAAAGTTAAAAATAAATTTCTTGATGCACTTGGCATTTTTGAGTACAGAAACTCAAAAATTTCTGATTTCAGGCGATATTGGTCTGATCTGCGGGCTTTATTTTGTGACAGAGGTGGACTTTTTGCGGAGGCCGGCACAGAGCAATCCTGCCCCTCTGGCAGCGCCAAAGACAGCAAACCTGCAGCCGGGGCTGCAGGTTCAGCTAATTAATTCTCTTTGCATGCTGTCTGGCAGACAGATCAGCATCTCTCTCTTTTCAGCCTGAGGCAGAGCCTCCTGCGCCTGAGGGGCCTGCTGTCTGTTTACTGCTGCTTATGCAGGCTGATACTCAAAGTCCTGGGCCTGCTCTAACAGCTTCATCTTCATGTTGTAGTAAGCCGGGCTCATGTCGAGGAAGTGATGGTGCGGATTTTCAAAACGCTGCTCCTCAGGCCAAATCTCGTTCTTGAGCTGAGCTGCCACATACTTGCGGATGTCAACCAGGCTGCGCGGCGGCTGGGTGCGCTTGCCGTCTTTCATTACCACCTGCAGCAGTTCCTTGCCGGTGCAGTCCTGGAAAGCGGATCTCTTCCAGGGCTTACGCGGATCGATATAGCTGTAGGGCTTGGAAAAATCAGGCTCTTCATCGTACAGGGTGATGAGATCAGCCACGGCATGTCCGGTGTTGTTGTAGATGCGCCAGAGCTTCTTTTCGCCGGGGTTGGTGATCTTCTCGGCGTTCTCGGAGATCTTGATCTTGGGGATGACCTTGCCGTTTTCCTTGATGGCCGCCAGCTTGTACACCGCTCCGAAGACCGGATCGCTCTTGGCCGTAATCAGTCTCTCGCCTACGCCAAAGGAATCAATGCAGCCGCCCTGATCTAAAAGGGAGCGGATGGTGTATTCATCCAGGCTGTTTGAAGCCACAATCTTGCAGTCCTGCAGCCCGGCTTCATCGAGCATGCGGCGGGCTTCCTTTGACAGGTAGGCAAGGTCGCCTGAGTCAATACGGATGCCCTGCAGGCGCTGGCCCTTGGGCTCCAGCACTTCATGGGCCACACGGATGGCATTGGGGATGCCGGACTTTAACACATCGTAGGTGTCAACGAGCAGTACTGAGCGCTCAGGATAGAGCTCGGCAAAGAGCTTGAAGGCGGTAAATTCATCCTTGTGGAACATCACAAAGCTGTGGGCCATGGTGCCGCTGACCGGCATGTTGAACATCTTGCCGGCCATTAAGGTGGCAGAGCCTGCAGCGCCGCCGATGTAGCTGGCGCGCGCGCCGTAGACTGCGCTGTCCACATTGTGGGCGCGGCGGGCGCCGAAGTCAGAGACCGGACGGCCCTGGGCGGCATTGACGATGCGCTGGGTCTTGGTGGCAATGAGCGACTGATGATTGATCTGGGTGAGCACGGCAGTCTCGATGATCTGGGCATCCAAAAGCGGAGCGCAGATGCTCATCACCGGCTCATAGGGGTACATGATGGTGCCCTCCGGCAGTGAGCGCACGGTGCCGTGGAAGCGGTAATTTGACAGGATCTCAAGGAACTTTTCATCAAAGATGTTAAGTGAGCGCAGGTAGGCAATATCGTCTGCTTCAAAGTGAAGGTTCTCCAAATATTCAAGCACCTGCTCCAGACCGGCAAAGATGGCAAAGCCGGCTCCGTCGGGGTTTCTGCGGTAAAAGACATCGAAGATCACTTCGGTTTCGGCTTCATGATTGACGTAGTAGCCGTTGGCCATCATGATCTCATAGAGATCGATGAGCATCGAGATATTGCGTTTATCAAACTGTGTCACTTTCTAACAGTCCTTGAGCTCTGGGCTCAAACTAATACAAATTTGAGCTTCAAATAATATCAGCCTCAAGGGAGTTTTCAGCATCTGATGTTTCGATTTTGTTAAGTTCGTGTGCTTTTTTGGAGAATTTTTACAGTCTCTGCACCGTAAAAGTGCAGAGACTTAAGCATTTAAGGAGGCTTTCAGCAGGGGGCAGTCGCGCTTAAGGCAGGGGCTGCAGGGAGCCTGCAGTGGTGACAAAGCGGGTGGTGCGCGCTTTGACTGAGACGTGCGGCAGATCCTGCGCCATCAGCTCGTCATAGCCCAAAAAGGCATTGCCCACGCACAGGAGTACACCGGCAGGCTGCAGATAATCCTTAACTGAGGCAAAAAGCGCACGGGCCGGAGTGCTCTTTTGCTTCACCCCCTGATGGAAGGGCGGATTGACCGCAATCAGGCCAAAGCCCTGCGGCGCTGCAGCCTGCTTTAATTTGTCGAGATCGGCGAGCATATCAGAGGCAGAAACACCCAGGCACTGGTCAATCAGGCCGTTGAGGCAGAGATTTAAGGTGGAGAGGAACAAAGCCGCTGCCGACAGATCGGCAAAGGCAGTGTTGATGCCCTGGCGGCACAGCTGCAGACCGACAATTCCGCTGCCGCAGCACAAGTCAAGGGCGGGGCTTCTGGCAAAGTCATTGAGGCAGGAGATCAACTGCGCCGTGCCCTCATCTACGCGCCCGGGGGAGAATACATGCACGTCCTGCAGCACCTGCAGTTCACCGGCTGAAGTATCAACCTTAAGGACAGAACGGGGTGGAATAGCGGCTGTGCCTGCACCGGCATCCGCATCCAGGGCAAAGCTCTTCAGGGCGGTCTTTACCGCCTGCGCGTCACCGGCATTAAGGGCGGCGTTAAAGCGCTCACGCTCGCCGGCGCTCAGCACCAGGCTGTGCGGCGGATAGGCAAACACGCTGTTTTTATCAAAGTTCAACTGCCATAAAGTGCACTTGCGCGCACTGTCTTTTTTAAACAGCATGCCGTGGCTCTTTAAATAGCCGTCAGCACTGCGCCCGCCTGCTTCATTGGCACCGGCTGCCAAAATGAGACCGTCAGGCACCAGGGCCGGGGTGAGGGCGGCGAGCAGACTTTGATTGATGGGCTTTGATTTGTTTAAAAGCAGGCAGATCAAATCACACTCCGGCGCCCCAAAGAGCTGCAAGGCGGTGTAGATCACGCTGATGTGCTTGTACTGCGCTTTGGAGTTTAATCTGGGCTCCAGCTCCTGACCTAAAAGGGCTGCCATCTGCTGCGCTGCCGTGAAATTGTCACACAGCACCAAGGCCTCCTGGCACAGTTTGGCCAAATGCAGAATAGAGGCATCTGCAATGTCGCCTGCAAATACGGCACGACGGCCGATAAAGGCATCTTCTGAGCGGCCCAAGAGCTCAGTTACCGGGGAGTTGAAATCTGCCATCTGGGACTTATCTCCTCACTCAATCTTCCAATCTGTTCACTACTAAAGCTGTGTCTGCCTTCTGCCTTAAGCTTCAGGTGCTGCAGCGGCGGCTGCATCAGTGCTCTGCTTTTGCTGCAGTACTTTGGCCAGCGCCACGAAGTCAGCAAGCGGCAAGTCCTCAGCGCGCAGGGTCAAGTCCACCGGCAGCGCATCGAGCATGCCCTCAAAGATACGGCCGAGCGCATTGTGCAAAGTCTTGCGCCGTGCACCAAAGGCGGCGGTGGTAACCTGATTTAAGAAGGGTGCCAGTGCTCTCTCCTCGTCAGTCAGGGCTTTGGGCAGCAGGCGCACCACCGCTGAGGTGACCTTGGGAGCGGGGAGGAAAGCGCGCGGGGGCACCTCAAGCACCGGAATGACTTCAGAGTAGTACTGCGCCATCACGGTCAGGCGGCCGTAGTCCTTGCTGTGGGGGCCTGCAGCCAGACGCTCCACCACTTCCTTTTGCAGCATAAAGTGCATGTCTTTGATGCCCTTCTGGCTTAGCAGATGGAAAATGAGCGGGGAGGTGATGTTATAGGGCAGATTGCCAAAGACGCGCAGCTCACCGGCCCCGGGCAGGGCTTCATAGTCAATCTTCATGGCATCGCCTTCAATTAAGGTCAGGCCCTTTAAAAATGGATCTTCACGCAACAGCTGAGCCAGATCGCGGTCAAGCTCAATGGCGGTTAAGGCACCGGCACGCTCGAGCACCGGACGGGTGAGCGCGGCATGACCCGGGCCAATCTCAACCAGGTACTGACCGGGCTTTGGATTGATGGCGTTGACAATCGAGCCGATGATGTAGTCATCGACCAGGAAGTTTTGGCCAAAGCGCTTTCTGGCTTTGAGATGGGGAGGGGGCAGTGCCATCCTAAATTCCTCTTTTTAAATCGTGAAATCCTGTTGCAGCAGACTGCAGCACCCGCTGATGCTGCCTGCTGTGGTCTCTTTGCCGCTCTTGGTGCGGTTTATTGTGCCTGTGCAGCGGCCTGATGCGCGGCCATCTCTTCGGCCAGGGCAATGGCAGCAAACAGGGAGCTTGGATCTGCTTTTCCGCTGCCTGCAATGTTGAGCGCCGTGCCGTGATCAACTGAGGTTCTGATATAGGGCAGACCTAAGGTGGTGTTATAGCCTTGATCAAAGCCCGCGTATTTTAGCACCGGCAGACCCTGATCATGATACATGGTTAAAAATGCCGAAGCATCAGCCAGATACTGCGGGGTAAACAGGGTGTCAGCAGGCAGCGGGCCCGCCAGATTAAAACCCTGCTCAGCTCTCAGCTTTTCCAAAGTGGGGATGATGACCTCAAGTTCCTCGCGGCCCAAATGTCCGTCCTCACCGGCATGCGGATTGAGCCCGGCCACATAAATCCTGGGGGTCTTGATGCCAAACTTGGTCTTTAAATCATGATTGAGGATGGTGATGACCTCAGTCAGCACCTCTTCCGTAATAGCGGCCGGTACATCCTTTAAGGGCAGATGGGTGGTGGCAAGAGCCACCTTCATCTGGGGACAGCCAAGGAGCATCACCACCCGCTTCACGCCGCACTTTTGCTGCAGATATTCGGTGTGGCCGGTGAATTTGACCCCGCAGCCGTCCAGCACGCTCTTGCTTACCGGTGCGGTGACCAAAGCGGCAAATTCACCTGAGATTAAGCCCTCATGGGCCCGGTCAAGGGAGTGCAGCACATAGGGGGCATTTTTCGGGTCAAGCTTTCCCGGCACTGAGGGCACAGCAAGCTTCAGGGGCAGCACGGTAAGCTCACCTTTGCGGCTTGGGGCAATCTCATGTTCCTGATGCTCCTGTGCAGGCTGGCAGAGCTTAATTTTGATCTGTTCCCCGTCCGGGAAGATCTTAAGACGCTCAGCGATTAAATCAGGATCAGCGATGATGATAAGTTCATTGTCAAAATCATGCTTTGCCAGATGGTACATCAGCTCCGGTCCGATGCCGGCCGGTTCGCCTGCGGTGATCACGATGCGCTGTGCCTTTTTAGTCTCTGCCATGTGTATAGTCCTCTAAATCTGCTCTTAATCTTCGCTCTTAACTCGTCTTACAAAAGAAACTTAATGCCGCTTACGCGGCGCTCCTGGCGCCTGTGCATTTTATCCCATTTGCCCGATGGCCAAAAGCACAGAATCCCATGGCAAAAAGCACAGAACCCCGCCTGGCGGCGGGGTTCTGAATGTAACCTTTAATGCTTAACTTGTTTTAAGCTTCTGGCCTCACTTTCTGGTCTGAGGCTTTCCCTTTAGTCCGGCAGAATGTTTGACGGAGCGGCGTCCTGATCCATGTCGATGTTGGCGGCCTTTAAGGTGTCGTCCATCACATGGATGTAGGCGCTGTCACGCAGCTCACGCTCCCAGGCTACAGCCTCTTCCTGATAGAGGCGGCGGTAGATGAGGTCGCGGGCCTTCTGGCGGTAGGCTTCATCAGAGTCCTTGTCTATTTTGATGTCCTTTAAGTAGATGATGTGCCAGCCAAAGCTTGACTTGAAAGGCTCGGAGATCTGACCAGGCTTCAGTGAGACCATGGCACGGGCAAAGAGCGGATCGTAGCGGTCAGGGGTGGCATAACCGAGATCGCCGCCATTGATGGCAGAACCCGGATCTTCAGAGAAGCGGCGGGCAGCTTCAGCAAAGGAGAGCTGGCCGTTTTCAATCTGGGCCTTGATGCTCTCAAGCTCATTTCTTGCAGCCTCGTCAGAGAAGATGATGGAGGTCTGCAGCAGAATGTGGCTGGCGTCATACAGGGAAATGGGCTGCACGGCATCATGGGAGATGTCATAGAGCTTTAAGAGGTGAATGCCAAAGGGTGATCTGAAAGGACCCATCACATCGCCGGGCTTGGCTTTTAAAAGTGCCGGCAGGAAGGGCACCGGGATCTGGGTCTCGGGCATGTAGCCGAGGTCGCCTGCCTGGGCGGCCACTGAGCCTACCGAGTAGCGGGCTGCCAGGGCATTGAAATCTGCGCCCTCGCGCAGCTGGGCTCTGATTTCCTGCACGGTGCGGTTGGCGCGTGCGGCATCAGTGCCCTGAATGGGAACAATTATCTGGGCGATGTGATACTGCGGCTCAATTGAACCCACGCGGCGCAGGTTTGAGGCCAGCAGATCCACTTCAGTGTCGGAGATGTTGATGCGCGAGCGCACGCGGGCACGGCGCACTTCATTTAAGATTAAATCGTCACGGAACTCCTCGCGGGCCTGAGCCTCGGGCATGCCCGGAGCGACGCGGGCTAATAATTCCTCTGAGCTGATGCCGGACTGGGCGGCTGACTGGGCGATGGCAGCATCAATCTGCATGTCGGTCAGAGCAATGCCCTGGGCCTGCGCCAGCTGCAGCACCAGGCTTCTGGTAATGAGGCCCTCAAGTGCGGCCTTGCGGGCCGACACGCTGTCCACCTGATGGCCGCGGCGGGCTAAATTCTGAGCCACGGCACTTTGTGCCTTATCAAGTTCACTTTCCAGAATGATGTCATTGTTGACGATGGCGGCAGCAGCATCAAGGCTCTGCTCCTGCGCTCCTGCATACCCGGTGCAGAACACCAGGGAAAGCAGCAGGGCTAAATTGCGTGCAATCTTATTCAAGGCTTTGTTCCTCAAAAACCATTAACCACGACCGATTTTAGCATGGCGGCCGCGGCGGGTTAAACGTCTGTTAATTATTTAAGTTAGTCGGGTTGAAGTGGTCAAGCAGGGCTGTATCAGTTGAGGCCGGATCTTTGCTGCCGCTGACATTGACGGCGCCCAGGCCCTTGAACTCAAACTGAATGCCGATGCGTCTTTCCTTGTCGCGCGAGAGATCTTCCCAGTCCGTCTTGTTGTAATCCTCGATCATGAAGGTAACGGCCCAGCAGCACTCCTCGTAGCGCAGGGCAAGCTTCTTGTCGATGTCGTTTTCCTGCTCCAGGTCACGGTAGAAAGCACCGATGAACTTTAAGTTCTGGGTAAGAGGAAGCTCCAGCTGCAGGCCTAACTGATCCAAATCCACCGGATCGTTCTCCAGGGTGCGGTTGCCCTCGTCGGCAAAGCGGTAGCTTATCTGTGCCTTGAGGCCCTGATCGGTGACGTACTCGGTCATGGCATTCCAGGCGGTGATGGAGTTGGTCTCATTGGTATAGCTCACGCCGCCGTGCATGGTCCAGCCCTCTAAGGGATTGGCATCTACGGTCATGGAGAGCGGTGAGCGCGGGTAGTCAGAGCGCGAATCGCTTGGATTTAAGGTCACACGGGTGGGCACAAAGCTGTAGGTCTGTGAAATGGACATACGCAGCAGTTCACGATCGTGCGGATCCAGAAGGCGCGAGGTAAAGCCGAAGGTCACTTCATTGACGTCGGCAATGCGGTCATTGCCGGTAAAGTGCCGGAAGGAGAAATTGGAGTAATAGTCCGTCATGCGGTCAGTGGTGTCATAAAGACCGATGTCGTTTTGATCCTTGTAGGGGATAAAACGGTAGGCAATTTCAGGCTCCAAGGTCTGGGTGTGACGCAGATCCAAAACCTTGCGCTCCAGGGTGGTCTTGCCGCGCATCTCAAGCAGATACAGGGCGCGGTCAACGCTGCTGTCAAGCTTGGTAAAGCCCAGTTCATCGCGGTAGTAGTCAGGCAGGTCTGACAGGCTGTCCTGCTCGTAGTGCGTCAGGAACAGGCGGCCGTCTGCGGTCAGCGAAGTGCCGCGGCTGTTGTAAAGCTGATAGGACAGCGCAGGCTCCAGGTGAATGCGGCTTGCCTCAAAGCTGTCATAGCCGCGCTCATCCGGGCTTGAGAACTGTGTGATTTCACCATCCACGCTTACCAGGGCCGCTCCGTAGGTGTTGTAGTAGGAAGCGGTGAGCTGCGGGAGCATGGAGAACGGCCTGATGATGGAGGCCTCATACGGAATTAAGCTCTGATAGGTGCGCACTTCAAGGCCGATGTCGTAGGACGGGCGGTTGTAGGCGGTGCGCAGGGACTGCACCAGGTGATCATCGGTGATGGAAGCCCCGTCGCTGCCAATGTCAGAGAGGAAGTCATAGTCCCCCGGACGCACGCGGGCAAAATCGAGATCGACGGTCAAATCGTCATTGAAGAAGGAGGATTCATGCTTCCAGTCAATCATCCAGCGCTGATGATCATCGCGCGAGAGTTCCCAGTTGTTGTCATAGGGAATGTAGTCGATGGTGATGGAGCCTTCGCTGTCTTCAATGGGCATATAGCGGAACTCATTGTTAAAGGCGATGCCGCGCTTACTCATATAGCGCGGGGTAAAGGTGTCATCGTAATTGGGCGCTATGTTCCAGTAGATGGGCTGGGCGTAATCAAAGCCGTTGTCTGACGAAAAGGAGATCTCAGGATAGAGAAGACCGCTCTTTCTTTCATTGGATATCGGGAAGGTCACGTATGGCAGATAAAACACCGGCACGTCTTTTATCCACACCGTGGCATTGGTGGCCGAGCCATAGGCCTCGCCCTGCACCAAATCCACATCATCGGCGGTAATGCGCCAGAACTCAGCTGAAGCCGGGCAGGTCGAGAAGGACAGCTCCTCAATGGTGGAGCTTTTGTTCTCATTGTCGATGTCCATGCCGGTGGTCACGGCGCGGGCCACCGAGCCGTTTAACTGCACCTGCGCCTCTTCAATGGAAGTGACCTTGCTTTTAAGGTTTGAGACAATCGGCTTTTGCGAGGTAATGGTGTACTGGCCGTTTTGATAGGTGATGTTGCCAGAGGAGGTCAAAACGCCGCTCTTGCCGTCATAGGAAGTCTTGTCGGCAGTTAAAACCTTGTCGCCCTGGGTCAGTTCCACATTGCCCTCATAGACGATGTCCTGCTCCAGTGAGCCCATCACGCTGTCAGCGGCGATGTTCACCGGGGTGGTGTTGACGTCGTACTCCAGGGGCTCACGGTAGGGCGGAATGCCGTAATAGCAGGCCAGGTCACGCTCAGGCACCGGCATAAAGGGGGCAGCCTGCCAGGGGTTTTGCGCAAGGCGGCCAAACAGCCTTAAGGGGAAAGTCGAGGAGGCGGACAAATGCCGGTTTTGCAGATAGCGCTGTGAGCTGTACTGCTGCATTAAATAAAAAATCCGGGTCGACTGGGAAGTTACGGCCTGCAGACGCCTTTTGGCCATAATGTCTGCTTCATCCTGGCGGATGGAGACGGCGCGGGTAAGTTCAGCTGCGCTCCCAGCCTCCTGCTCTGCGGCAAAAGACACTGCCGGCATGGCCAGCACCGCGGCAATGGCGGCTGACAATACGCTGTAGTTAAACTGCTGCCAGGCCGCGGCCTGGCGCTTCCTTGAGCTTTGCAAGGTGAGTATCCTGTTGTTGTGATTTTAGTGAACGTTCATCTGCGTACATTTTAAGGCAAAAAGTGAGGTATTAGTAGGCCCGTGCAGGCACAGCACTGCTGAGGCCTGCAGAGAGCTGTAAGCTTCAGGGATTAAGCGCACAGAGAGGTCTTTTATTTGGCTTGTTTTTGCCGGGCAGTGCTCAGTTTCGCGCTGCTTTAAGCACAGCGCCGCCGGTTTTTCAGCACTGTGTGATTGCTGCAGTTTGAGCTTTAACGCCGCGGCAGATTGGGGTCGTCAAGCAGATCTGCATCCTCGTCCTGATCGACGGGCTCTCCTGCCACCTTGTGCTCTTCGTTGGCCCAGGCGCCCAAATCAATAAGCTTGCAGCGCTCTGAGCAGAAAGGCCGGAAGGGATTGTCCGTGCTGTAGGGAATGCGCTTGCCGCACTGCGGGCAGTTGACCCACAGGATGTCACCTTCCTGCTCTGCTCCGGCATGAGCCTTTTGATGCATGTTCTTTAAGTGCTGTTTGGCTTCAGCACTGATTTCGTCAAAGGTGCCTTCAGGCAGCAGATCTTTCAGGCTCACAGTACAGCGTTCCCCAAATAAGCAAGTTCAAATTCGATGTCGCCGATTTCAGCGCCTTTTTCATAGGTCATGAAACGCACGTTGAGGCTGGACTGGAAACCGCTGACCACCGGGTAGCCGCGCACGGTCTTGGGGTAGGTGATCTCAATTAAATCGCAGTTCTCAGCCGTCTCCTTCATAAAGCCTTTTTTGGCCACGCGCGGCTTGAAGTCTGCGCACAAACGCCACAGATACAGGATGGTGGCCACCGGGGTGCGCACGGTCTCAAGCTCATGCAGCCATTTGTGCACGCTCTGCATCTTCTCCTCACGCGGCAGCTCGTTCCAGAAGGTAAAGAGCGGGGTGTCAAAGCAGTTGGCGCCGCAGGGGGTCATGAAGCGCGGTTTGATGCACTCAATGATGGGATCGTTCTGCAGCACAGTGCGCTGGCGGGTAAATTTATCCAAACTCCTGAAGGAGGTGGAGATGGAGGTGCGCAGCTGCTCCACAAAATCCTGATCGGCATCTGGATCGGCCTGCCAGAGCTTTAAGTGCTGATCGAGCTTTTCCAGATCTTTGACAATTTCAATCTTAAAGCCGCCCGCGCCGTCGATTAAATCCATGTAATCGACCACGCCGCGCAAAAGCGACATGGTTTCAGCATTGCTGTTTAAAAACTGGCATGCTTCAACGCGCTTGAAAATCCCCTCAAACTTCAAATAAGTCCTGGCTTTGGGGCTCAAGGGAAAATCGTAAATATACATAAAGCCTCACTTGTATTCGGGCTGTATGGCAGTCCCGGCCTTTTGTGCCGCACACTGCAGATAAATCTGATGGAGCTTCCCTATCTCTTGCTGTAAATACTCAAGGGAGCCTGACTGGGTGTCAATCAGATCATCGGCATGCTGTCTGCGGTAGAGCCTGGAGACCTGATTGGACATGATGCTGCGCGCGACTTGTTCACTTGAGCCGTCACGCTGCATGATGCGCGCAAGCTGCAGATCTTCGCTGCAGTCGAGCACTAAAATTCGGTCGGTCAGTTTTTCCAGATGATGTTCAAACAACAGCGGAATGGCCAGCACCACGTAGGGGGCTGAGGGCTCTTTCTTCAGGGCCTGGCGCTTTAATTCTGCGTGAATGGCCGGGTGCATGATGGCGTTAAGGCGCATCAGGGCGCTGCTGTCACTAAAGGCCAGATTGCGCATGGCTTTGCGGTTAAAGGAACCGTCTGCTGCAATCACCTCAGAACCAAACTCTGCGGCTATGGTATCAAGCAAGGGAGAGCCGGGGGAGGTGAGCTCACGGGAGATCACATCGGCATCGACAATAGGGATCTGCAGCTCTGCAAACACTTTGCAGGCTGATGTTTTTCCGCAGGCAATGCCTCCGGTCAGACCGACTTTAAATCTCTCTACACTGCGCTCTGTCATCGGTTTGGAAAATTAATAATTATTTCTGACGCTACAGCCTAAATCTTACCGCAAAGAGCCTGCAAAAGCTAATTTTCAGGAGAATTGTCCGGCCTTTTTGCCAAAGCAGTGTTCCGGGGCACGCTTTGCATGAGGCTCAGGTCTTAGCTGTAAGCTCGGCTGCGGTGTAAAACCCTGCCGCCGTTTTCCTGTTACAATGCGTGACAACGAAAAAGGCTTAGATGCTTCTGGTTCTTAATGTGGAGTATTTCCCTTGAAACTAAGTTTTATCGCAGCAGCTGCCGCCGCTCTGGCCTTATTAAGCTCCGGCTGCTCTGACAACAATCCGGTGGCCGCCCTGACCACCACTGCACTTGCACCTCAGGGACACAGTGTTTATCTGCGCGGCGAAATGAACGATTATGCCGTGCTCTCCTCCTACTTAATGACTTTGCAAAAGGACGGCAGCTACTGTACGCTCGCCCCGCTGCGCGCTGACTGGTCGCCTTACCGCTTTAAGTTTGCCGACCGCGACTGGAGTGCCGGTTCAAACTTCGGCTTTGCCACCCCTCCGGGGATCTTGCGTGAGGGCTCAGCTCCGGTGGAGCTCAATCCCAACTCCCGCTTTGAAGAGCTGCGCTTTTACCCCAAGAAAGACGGCATTTACCGCTTCTGCATTACGCTTGACGATGACGGCCGGTACTTTGTGACGGTGCGCGCCGCCAAGGATGATGAACTGAGCCTTATCGACACCATCTTCCTGCAGCGTGAGCATAGCTCAAATCTTGAGGCAGGTGATCTCGATGATCCGGACGGCATGGAGCCGCCTGAGGATTAAAAGCAGAGCAGGCACTCAGAGTTCAGCTGCCGCAGCAAAGCGTGCTGCGGCGCTGACGGCACTGCCGGCTCTGATGAAAAGGCAGCGGCGGTTTGCATTTGTGCCGCAACTTGCCTACAATAGCCGCACGGCCCGGCCCTATAGTTAAATGGATATAACAAGCCCCTCCTAAGGGTTAGTTGCAGGTTCGATTCCTGCTGGGGCCGCCACCTCAATTTAACATTCCAGCTCAGCCCAACACCTGCAGCAGCCTTAATTGCTCCGTAAGCCGCAAAATCCCTGCAGCCAGAACAGACGCCGCTTTGACCTGTCCTGTGCCCGCAAATGGTGCAATCTCTGCCTGAAAATGCCGCACGGGTTTATAATGCGCGCCGCGCCGCAGGCTTATTTAAGCGCTTTTTGCATTCAGCGCCGCACAGGACAGGAGGGAAAAGAGCATGCGCCCGGTACACAGCAAATCGGCCTTAAAGCAGATCTTAAACCGCGACTTCAACACGGTCACCGCCATTAATTTCTTTGTGCTGCTGGCCTATTATCAAATTCTGGTGGTCTCCGCCTCCTACGCGCAGGAGCACTTTGGGGCAAGTTTAAGCACCGCCGGTCTCACCGCCGGCATCATGGTGATTTTCTGCCTGATTTCGCGCTTTCTGTCCGGAAACTTCATCTCGATTTTCGGCGGCAAGATAGTGCTCATTTTCGGCACGTTCTTGTACCTGGGAGCCGCAGTGCTGTCATTCTTTGTGGACAATTTGGGCATTCTCTTTGTGCAGCGTGCGGTGGCGGGCTTTGCCATGGGCGTTACCGGCACTGCCACCGGCTCCATCATGGCCTGTGCGGTGCCGCCTGCTGTGCAGGGCCTCGGGGTAAGTTTATTCTCCCTGAGCACCGCCATTGCACTGGCCATCGGCCCTTTCTTTGGCATCAGTGTGACCTCGCTCTTTGGCTTTGAGCTGCTCTACACCGAAGTGCTGTGCATGGCTGGTTTCTGTCTGCTGCTCTCGCTTACCGTGCGCGCCTCCAATATGGCCCGGGCGGCGCACCGCAGAAGCATGTTAAAGCTCGACAGTTACATCGACGTGCGCGTGCTCAAATTTGCCACCATTGTGTTTTTGGTGCCGCTGGGCTACGGCTGCCTTACCGCCTACCTGGCCAATTTCTCAGCCGAGCGCGGTCTGGGTGCGGCTGCGAGCATCTTCTTCCTCGCTTACGGGGTGGCTACTGTGATCTCCCGTCCGCTGACCGGGCGCCTGTTTGATCTCTACGGTGAGAACCTCATTATTTATCCCACCATCATCCTGACCTCACTGACCTTGTTTTTGGTGTCAATTTCAACTTCGGTGTGGATGATCATTCTGGCAGGTCTGCTGCAGGGCTTTGGCTTTGGCAACTTCACTTCAGCAGGCCAGGCATTGGCACTAAAGCTGGTGCGCAAGTACCGTTTCCCGCAGGCCACCTCAACCTACTTTATCTTTTTTGATCTGGGCATCGGCACTGCCCCTTACATTTTCGGCTTTGTGGCTGCACAGTGGGGCTTTGCCTCGATGTACCAGACGCTTGCCGCCATCACCTTGCTGGCTGCCTTGGGTTATTACCTGGTGCACGGGAGCAGCCATCCCTTAAAAAGACGGCTGCGCCGTCACGCATAAGCGCACTTGCGCTGCTGTGCACTGCCTTAAGCTGCGTGTTTGGGCACCTTGCAGCCGGGCGGTGCAAAGTACCCCGGCTCATGTTCGGGTACTTCCTCGTAGGGGTCGATGTTTTTGCGCTCAAAAATCAAAAGCTCGTCATCAGTAAGCCCCCACCAGGGATAACGGAACTTCTTAGGCGGGGCGTCCCCTCCCCTGAACGCCTCCATTTGCGCTGCGGTTCTTGCATCAGCAGGCAGCAGCTCAGGCTCGGTCAGCCGATCCTGCGCGTCAGCAGCCGAGGGGATTTCAGCCCATTCCCGGCGGCCGTACCGGCGGCGGCTGAAGTCCTCGTCATTGTCTGCGGCCTTGCGGATAAAGGAGCAGTCAATCTGCGTAATGCAGGCGCGCAGCGAACCGCAGGAAATGCTCTTGTGGCGCAGTTTGCCGACAATAAACAACTTAGCCCGCGGTACAACCAAACTGCCATAACGGCTGTACATCTGCCAGCTGCTGTTGTCGCGCAGCATCACCGGGTGATACTCGGTATGCGTGCAGGCTTTGTCACTGCCGCGGTACCACTTCTCGCGTGTGCATAAACTAAAACTCAGGGTGGTAAGACCCTGTCCTTTGATTTCGCTCCGGATGGAGCCGGGGGCCACCATGCCCTCCAACGTTACACTGTTGTAATAGCGCATAACGATCTCCTTATGTCATGCTCAGGTCTGGTTGTTTCAGCATACTCCAAAAAACCGTCCGCTGCCGGAAATTTGTCTGAGAGTTTTGCTTTTGTGAGCTGTGCTGCAGATGTTTTGCAGGCTTCAGGAATTTGACTGCCGCGGCGGGCCGCAGGGTGCACCCCGGCGGCGGAGAAGTCTTGGGATGCCGCCAGATCCGGGGGCCAGGGAGAAAAGAAGCGTTTAAGACTGTAGGCCAATCAGGCCTGAATATTGAGGCGCTGCAGACCGTTGGCTGAAATGCCGCCCTTGTCGGTATAGGTCATGGACTTGGTCATCTTGTCACGCACGCCCATCAGCACAGCCGAGAGGCGGCGGCAGGAGGACTGGCACAGCCGGATGAGACGGCCGTTGACCTCATTGCGGCGCTTGCACTCAGCAAGCTTGAGCTTTAACACCTGTACGTGCTTTACAAAGTCAGTCTTGAGCTTTGCGGCATCAGGATGCAGTTTGATCTTCTGATCGTTCTGCTGCAGGGTGAGCATCAGCCTGGATTTTTTCTGGGACAGCTCATTGATGGCCTCAGCGTCCCGGCCGCTTAAGGCCTTGTTCTCCTGTGAGAGCACGCGGCCGATTTCATCGAGCAGCTTGTTCTGCTCCTGCAGATATTCAATTAAGGGGCGCACCACCGGGGCGGCTTTGGCGCCTGCCTTGGTGCCGGGGTTTAATTTCTTGAACATGGTCATCTTCCTTTCAAATCCTGTTTCTTATCTTCAAGCTTCCGCTGTCAGCTGTTTCTTTCTGATGCAAAAGTCCTGCCAGGCAGCAGGGCGCAGTCAGTTTTCGTGCAGCCTGCCTACAATGCCCCGCGCATCTGATAGAGGTCGTAGAGCACCTTGGTGTCAAGCTCAAGCTCGGTGATGTAGCTGTCCCCCAGCGGATACTGGCGCACTACACGCGCCCCGTGGATGATGCCGTCAACCTCAGCTGAGACCTGATCTCTGCTTTCAATGCTGCGGCTCTGGCTTGAGGAGCCTTTGATGTAGACGCCGTATACCTGTTCGGTCAGTTCGCGGTAGGCATCAAGCTTGGAGGCGCGCATGGCCTGCAAATTCTTCTGCGTGGCCGAAGGGCCTTTTTGCAAAGAGATCACGGCATAGCCGCTGGCTCTTAAAATCGGAAAGTCATCCGGCTCCTCCACTCCGTCATCGACGTAAAAGAGGGTGCGGCTGACCGAACTGGAGCTTAAAAAATTGGTGCAGCCGGTAAGAGCGCACAAGGAGCTTAATACTGCAGCCGCAAGTAAAATCTGCCAGGCTTTCATCTTTGTTCCTCCTTAGTGCTCAAGGCGCTGATACTGCGAGACATCGCGGATGTCGCGCACCGGCCGGTTGTTGTCAAGATAGCTCTGGGCCGGGTAGATGACGCTGTCATCCACGCCGCCAAAGAGATTGGGCATTACGCCATCCTGCTCTGCCTTAAGCTCGGGATAAGTGCCCTCAGAGGTGGGCGGATAGACCCGGCCGTCAGAGGCTGCGCTGCCGGCAGTCAGGCTGCTGCCTGAGCGGTAAGCAGAATTTGAAGCGCCGGAGCCTGAGCTTGCTGAAGACGCGGCCGATGCTGCAGAGCCTGCCCTGGCAGTGCTGCTGCCGGCAGATCCAGACTTTGAGGCTGAGGCGTAAT
The DNA here is from genome assembly GCA_017694225.1 of Candidatus Avisuccinivibrio stercorigallinarum. GTDB lineage: Bacteria > Pseudomonadota > Gammaproteobacteria > Enterobacterales > Succinivibrionaceae > Avisuccinivibrio > Avisuccinivibrio stercorigallinarum. The sequence goes on along the minus strand of JADINH010000210.1, from coordinate 3,296 downwards.
TGTATTCAGATACATCCCCCAGGCTGCAGCCTTTTTCTTTGGTCTGATAGCAGTAGGGCAGCAGGGAATAGGGGATAAAGCCGGTGGCCGAGCCCAGCACCAGATGATCCTGCAGATTGACGATGCGGGCTACCAGAACCACGCCGTCTTCATTGCGGGAGATGGTGCCGGTTAAAAGATGTGAAATGTTGGCGGTCTGCGCCAGTTTCTTGTAATCGCGGCTGTAGACATACTCGCCGTTTTTGCCTACGGCCAGGGAGCCGGTGAGCTTGTACTCCAGCACATTGACCTGGCGCAGGTTGAGCTCATGAATAAAGATTTCCCCGAGCACGCGGCCCAGGTGCCCCGCCTGCTCATAGGTGTCTGTGTCCACAAAAGAGGTCACGGCCACGCGGGGCATGGTCACATTTTTGACACGATCGCGTGAGGCGGTTTCACCTTCGGCGACTTTCTGCCAGGCCAGGTTCTCGTACATGGTGTTGTACAAAGTATCGGTCATCCCGGCAGCAATGCGGCTGATTTCCATGCCGCGCTGGGAATAAACTGCCGGATCCTGCAGTAAATTGCCGGATGAGCAGCCAGTCAGCGCCACCGCGGCTGCCGCAAGGATGCTGATTAATGTTCTGTGCATAGAAGACCTCATCGCTGTGAAGTGCTCTGAGGGCCGCGTTTGCAGCGTTTTATGCCCCCAGGCACTCCTTTATATGTGTTTTCTCTCCGCTCTTCCTGATGCAAATTAGATGCCAGAGTGCAGCACACGGCCGCCCGCAGGCGGCATGCTTCTTGCTTAACAGACCAGTAAAAAAGCAAAGAGCTCAGCCAAGAATTGCTAAGGCAGGAGAGAGACAAGATGAAGGTTGCAGGCAGATTAATTTCAGCTTTAAAGACCGGGGCGGCAGCTGCGGCCGTGATGCTGGCTGTGGTGCCGGCAGCGCAGGCGCAATGGTACACCGCTGACGGCCGGGCGGCCATTTTGTACGATGATGTGGAAAAAGCGCGCACTGAAGCGATTAATGACGCCCTGCGCAGCATCATGCTGGAGGCCGGAGCGGACATCAATGTCAGCGCTGACTATCAGGGCGGGGCACTGCTGAACGAGAGCTTTAACATCAAAAGCAGCAGTCCGGTGCGCAAGATGACCATATTGGAAGAGCAGCGCACTTTAAGCTCCGTTACCGTCAAGGTTCGCGCCTATGTCGATGAGGACAGAACCATGAAGTGCGCACAGAGCTCAGTGCGCAAGTCCATCCTGCCCCTTATCTTCCGCTTTGCCGACGACCGGGCTTATCAGTCTGCCGTAGGGCTTGACGACCTGCCGCGCGAGATTGAGCGCAATCTGCTGCTGGACTTGGGCAGCACGGCCTCCATCAGACTTTTGCCGCAGGCTTCCTTCCGCTTCTTTGCAGACGAATATTCCTCAGGGCCGTCCTATGCTGAAATCAAAGCCCTGGAGGAAATTGCTGCACACTACCGCACGCAGTTCCTGCTGGTGGGCACGCTGCGCTCAGCGGCTCTGTCTGAAAGCGGGGACAATGTATTTGAAAGGCTTTTGTACAAGCCTACGCGCACCCTGGATTTTGACCTGGCGCTGTACAACACCTTAAGCGGCAGACTGCTTATTAAAAAGAATTACCGCGCTGAAAGCGACTGGGACTTCAAGCAGGGGCAGTATCTTGATCTGCGCTCCGAGCAGTTTTTAAGCTCAGCCTACGGACAGCGCCTGACTGAGCTGTGCTCCTATGCCGCAGATGACATCGTCAATGCGCTGACCTGCCTGCCGTCGGCGGCGCGCATCATTGAGGTCAACGGCGATGAGATTTTGATAAGCCTCGGCAGCAACGACGGCTTAAAGGAAGGCCTGAAGTTCAACCTCAGCCATCAAAGTGAAAGCTATGACCGCCAGCAGAGAGCTTACTCCCGCTATGACAGAAGCGAGAGCGCCTACAGGGTGGAGGCAGTCTTCCCGGAGACGGCCAGGCTGGTGCCGGTGTCTCTTAATCACAGCCCGCTTAACGTGATGATCGATGACGTGGTGGTGCTGCGCTAAGTTTGGGCAGGCGCTGCCTGCCCGCTGATTACTCTTCAGGCGCTTTTAGCAGCACCAGCCGGCGCACCGGCTCGTAAGAGGCTGCTGCCACAGCACGAAAAGCTTTAATAATTTCAGGCTCTAAGGCGTCATTACCTGTAAGCGGGTCGCGGATGATCACCATGACATACTTAAAGATTTGCTTGCGGGTTAAATCTGAGCCGCTGCGTGAACTGCCTTTAGGTGTGCACTGTCTGTGCTGCTCCTGTACTGCATTACATGCATCCTCAATGCCGCTGCAGTCTTTGATTACTTTCAGGTAAAGCAGATAAATTGTTTTGGTATTCTCAAATGCCAGGTCAAACTGCTCTGAGAGGAGTTTTGCCTTATTAGTAAGTTTAAAATCTAATAAGTGCAAAATAATACGCAGCAGCGCTGTTAAATTTGCTTCGTTGAATTCATGCAGGGTGCCAGAGGGGAAGATATTAATCAGCCGGTTTAACTGCAGCTGCATTTCCTGAATGTTTCCAGATCTTACAGCGGCTCTCAATTTCCTGCCATAAGAGTAATCGAGCTTTGCCAGGTGATCTACTCTCTGATTGCGGGTAAGTTCCTCGACAATTTTATCCTTAAACAGATCGAGTACTTCTTTATTGGGCACGCCGACAACGTACTCTGTAAACTGTCTGCTGTTTTTGCTGCTGATGCGCTCTTTAATGGTAAAGTATCCGGTCTGCAATAACAGCTGAAAATACGGAAATACCGCAGCATCTTCATTAGTATCGATGCTCTCAATGTGCCTGGTGATCTCTTTAAGGCACAGCTGTTTGGTATAACCGCTGAAAATAAAATCAGATAACCCGCGCAGGCCAAGGCCATAAGGTCTCAGCTGCCGCAGCCAATTGACCATGTAAGGATTTCTAAAGCCGCCGCTGTCTGTCCAATAAGATCTAAAGCCCTCTCCCGGGTAAGATAAAAAGAGCATCACATTCCACGGGGTGCAGACTGTGACTTTGCCCTTTGGATCAAAACAGTAGCCGCCGTACTCTTCGATGAGCTTGTGAAGCAATGTGTGCGCATTCCAGGCTGTGCGCGGCTTTTCCTGATTGAGCTCAGCTGCCGCCTGCTCAAGGTACTCGTCATGCCTAGAATCTTAAGCTAAGTACTTGATTTTAAAGGAAATTTTAGAAAACTATACGTATTTTCAGGGGTGGGTATCCATACCCTCCGTGACCGCCCAAAATCGCTTTCCCTTGTTTTACAAGGAAAA
>JADINH010000209.1 GCA_017694225.1 Candidatus Avisuccinivibrio stercorigallinarum | reverse complement strand
GAGCAGCAGAACCGCAAGCCTATCCTGGAAATCAAAAAGCTTTCCAAGCACTTTGAGAATTTCACGGCGGTAAATGACGTGGATCTGACCCTCTATCAGGGCGAGATCTTCGCACTGCTCGGCTCGTCCGGCTGCGGCAAATCCACCCTGCTGCGCATGCTTGCCGGTTTTGAGACCCCGACCTCAGGCAGCATCCTGCTTGACGGCCGCGAGCTTATCGGTGTTCCGCCATACAAGCGCCCGGTCAACATGATGTTCCAGTCCTACGCCCTGTTCCCTTACATGACAGTGCGCCAGAACATCGCTTTTGGCTTAAAGCAGTCCAAGCTGCCCAAGGCACAGATCAACGAGCGCGTTGACAAGATGCTGCGCCTGGTGCACATGGAAGATTACGTTGACAGAAAACCTTTCCAGTTATCAGGCGGCCAGCGCCAGCGTGTAGCTTTGGCCAGATCACTTGCCAAGGAGCCGCGCGTGCTGCTGCTGGACGAGCCGATGGGTGCTTTGGACAAGAAACTGCGTGAGCAGATGCGCCTGGAGCTTGTTGACATCATCAACTCAGTGGGCGTGACCTGCCTGATGGTGACCCATGATCAGGAAGAGGCCATGACTATGGCCGACCGCATTGCCATTATGGACAAGGGCGAGTTCCTGCAGATTGGCGGCCCGCGCGAGATTTATGAGAACCCCAACTGCCGCTTCTGCGCCGAGTTCATCGGTTCAGTCAACATCTTTGACTGCCATCTCATTACCTCAAACACCACTCAGTCCTTGATTCAGTCCAAAGACTTCAAGAACATGATTGAGCTGACCCACGATATTGATCTTGCTGACGGCATGCCGCTGACCATTGCGCTGCGCCCGGAGAAGCTCTATATCTCACACACCGCCCCGGAGGAGAAGACCAACTGGTGCGAGGGCATTGTGGAGAACATCGCTTATTTGGGCGACATCTCCATCTATTACGTGCGCCTGTCATCCGGGCGCATCGTGAGCGCCACGCTGCCGAACGTTGACCGCTTCAAGGTAGGCCTGCCCACCTGGGACGATCATGTGTATTTAAGCTGGGATCCTGAGTCCTGCATTGCACTGACCTTCTAAACAGGAGGGGGCTATGTCTACCGGCTTTTCAGTCAATATGACCTTTATCCGCAGGGCCTTTCAGCCCCGGCGCAAGATGCTGATGAACGCACAGCACAACAATACCTGGCGCGATTATGCCTTAGTCGCCCTGCCGTATTTATGGATGCTGCTGTTCTTTCTGCTGCCATTCCTCATCATCTTCAAGATCTCGCTTGCGGTGACGGAAATTGCCATTCCGCCCTACTCGCCCTTAGTGACCTTTGAAGAAGGGGCGATGCAGATCATTTTGCATCTTGAAAACTACACCAATATCTTCACCGATCCGGACGGCACCTACATCCGATCTTATTTAAAGTCGCTGCAGGTGGCCGCTTTCTCCACGGTGTTCTGTCTTATCATCGGCTATCCCATTGCCTGGGCGCTTGCCACCTCCAAGCCTGCAGTGCGCAATGTGCTCTTCATGCTGGTGATCATGCCAAGCTGGACCTCCTTTGTGGTGCGCATCTATGCCTGGATGACCATCATGAAAAAGGACGGCCTGATTAACGACGTGCTGATGGCCCTGGGGATCATCGACAGCCCGCTGCAGATGCTGCAGACGGACTTTGCCGTCTATGTCGGCATTGTCTACTGTTATCTGCCTTACATGGTGCTGCCGCTCTTCTCCGCCCTCATGAAGGTGGACTACTCACTCATTGAAGCGGCCTATGACTTAGGCTGCCGTCCGGTCAAGACCTTTTTCAGCACCCTGGTGCCGCAGACCAAATCCGGCATCATTGCAGGCTCCATGCTGGTCTTTATTCCGGCCCTGGGCGAGTACGTGATCCCTGAGCTGTTAGGCGGCAAGAGCTCCATCCTGATTGGCCGCATTTTGTGGCAGGAGTTCTTTAACAACCGCGACTGGCCTCTGGCCTCAGCTGTGGCCATCACCATGCTGGTCATCTTGATCATCCCTATCATGATCTTCTATAAGATCGAGCGCCGTGAGCAGGAGAAGTTAAATGCGGGTAAATAAGCCGGCTGCCGCCAGAGTAGTGATCATCATTCTGGCGATGATCTTTTTATATCTGCCCATCGGCACCCTCATTGTCTATTCTTTCAATGAGTCCAAGATGGTTACGGTGTGGACAGAGTTTTCACTCAAGTGGTATTACGCGCTGTTCAACAACGATGCCATTATAGATGCCGTCGGCATTTCCATTTTGGTGGCCGTGATGACCTCCTGCACTTCAGTGGTCATCGGCACTCTGGCCGCCTTTGTGCTGGTGCGCGTGCGCTCCTTCAGGGGCGAGAGCGCCTTCGTGCTCTTCATGACCGCCCCGATGGTGCTGCCTGAAGTCATCACCGGCCTGGCACTCCTGATGCTCTTTGTGACGTTAGGCGACGTGATCCCCTTCTTCTCAGACCGTGGAATAATCGCCATCTGGGTGGCGCATGTGACCTTCTGCTCGGCCTACACCACCGTGGTCATCAGGTCACGCTTCCGCGAGCTTGACATCAGCATTGAAGAGGCGGCCATGGATCTTGGCGCCGGCCCCATCAAGGTCTTCTTTGCCATCATTCTGCCGGCCATTATGCCCGCTGAAGTGGCGGCTCTGCTCTTGTCTTTCACCATGTCGATGGACGATCTTGTGATCACCAGCTTCATCGCAGGTCCTGACAGCACCACGCTGCCGATGCTCATCTTCTCGAGCGTACGCCGCGGTCTGTCCCCTGAGATCAATGCGCTGGCTACCATCATTGTGCTTATCGTGTCGGTCTGCACCTTCTTTGCCTGGCTGTCCATGACCAAGAAGCAAAAGCGTGCCGCACAGGACCGCGCCAAGGCCCGCAAGGCCCGCTTGATTGAGGAAAAGGCTGTGATTGAGCACCGCCGCCTGCATGCCGTGGCCCAGGCTTTAAAGCAGCAACAGCCCTAAAAGCTGACAGCAGCTGCTTTAACAATTTGCTTCAAAAAGGCGCAGCCTGGTCTGCGCTTTTTTGTGCTTAAAAAGCGCAGGAAGCGGCAGCAGACCAGGCGCCAGCTCCGCATTATTTTGCACAAAAACAAAAATACAAATTTTTCTAAAGCCGTACCTTTTTATGGCCGTTAACAAAGTGTAAAAGTGTAATTACAGGATTTAATCTGATGCAGTTTTTGGCTTTAAGTTCGCTTTACCACAGCCTGATGCCGCAGTCCTTGCAGGATGCAGCAGGACAGACTGCAGGCCAAAATACTGCCACAGCCGTGCAGACTGCCACGGCTCCAGTTCTGCCCGGTGCAGTCACTGCCGCGCAAAATACACAGCAGCAAAGTGAGAGCAGCTATTCGTCTAATCAGTCTGAGCGCGGAGCACAGAGCTGTGAAGCACAGCAGACGGCTACTTTTGCCCACAACCGCCATCAGGCGCTTAAGGCCTATCTCAGCTTTGGCAAAACAGGCAACGCAGACAGCACTGCACCAAGCAGCGCAGCAGCTGCCCTGCCTGAGGGCATGAGAGTTTCCATTCCCGGCACTGAAACTGATGCTGTAACAGGAGCTGAGGCTGAAGAGACTGGCAGCAATAAAGTTCCGGCCGAACCTGAACTGCCCGGCAGCAAGCCTGCTGTTGCGGGCACCGGATCTGACGCTCACCAAGACGAAGAAAATGATGTCCGCAAGGTTCAGGGTGAGGAAAAGCGCAGCTCAGACGGCGATTCCCTGACCGAGGAAGAACAGGAAAAGGTAGATCAGATGCAGGCCCGGCACGATGAGGTCAAGACCCATGAACAGGCCCATAAGTCAGCGGGGGGCTCACTGGCTGCAGCACCTTCCTATACCTACGAGACCGGCCCTGACGGCAAGCGCTATATCACTGACGGTGAAGTGCAGATAGACACCGCAGAAGAGGACGATCCGCGCGACACCATCACCAAGATGCAGCAGGTCAAGCGCGCCGCCCTTGCTCCGGCAGAGCCTTCATCGCAGGACCGCAAAGTAGCCTCTGAAGCCTCACGCATCGAAGCCCAGGCCCGGGCTGAGCTGCTGGATGAGAACAGCACTCTGGGTGCAGCCAGCGGCGGTGCCGCTTCAGGCACTACAGAGGACAGTGGCGCAGTGGAAGATGCGGTGAAACCCTCTGAGGCTGGCGATACCGGACAGCAGGAGCTGTCACACTCTGCACAGCAGTAATGCTAGGCAATACATCAGCTTTCGTTAAGCCCTAAAAAACAAAGCCTGCCCCCTGTCTTATCGGCACCAGCCAATTCAACATTTCTTGCGCTAAGGCCTTTAATTTACCCTGACGGGCTCAGGCAGAGAGCATTTTGCAGGGAGTATCAGGCAGTCGGTTTTTAAATTATTTTGCTGAATTTAACCATACAGAAACGATCCTCTGAGCGGTTATGGTGCAGAGAACTGAATGCAAAAAAGTGAGCAGCTTAACAAAGATTTAATGCAAACTTTTTGCATTCATTTCTACAAATCGCAAATTTGCGATTTTACGATCTGCATATTTATCAGAAAAATTTAAGCAAATTCGCAACTTTTGCAAACGTTGCAAATTTTGCATTACTCAATGCAAAAATTTGCATTTATTTGTTGTGAGCTTCACACATTTTTCATTTATTGCACAGAGTGATAATGAGCCCAGCTTAATCAGTGAGCTGAAGCATTTCAGCCCAGTGGTTAAAAAGAGAAAAGGACAGTTTTTCTCACTTTTGACTTTTTGCTTTTTTGCTTTTTGAATTGAGGGTTTTGTATGAACTCACGACTGTTTCTCTGGGCGATCACCTCATCGCTCGCCGGTCTGCTGTTTGGATTTGACACCGTGGTGATCTCCGGTGCCGAGTCCAAGATCCAGCAGCTTTGGTCATTAAGCGGCACCGCACACGGCCTGGCCATCAGTGCTGCACTCTGGGGCACCGTGATCGGCGCCTTAATCGGCGGCATCCCTGCTGCCAAATACGGCCGCAAAAAGGTGCTGCTCTTCAACGGCCTGCTCTTTTTAATCGGCGCTGCCGGTACTGCCTGGGCCTGGAATGTATATTCCTTCTTCATTTTCCGTTTTATTGGCGGCCTGGGCATCGGCATCTCCACGATTGCAGCCCCGCTGTTTATCTCTGAAATTTCACCGGCCAAAGACAGAGGCAAACTTACCGCCCTGTTCCAGTTCAACATCGTGCTCGGCATTTTGCTGGCCTACGTGTCCAACACCGTGATCTCCATGCTGGTTGATGACGCTGTGGCCTGGCGCTGGATGCTTGGCATTCAGCTGGTGCCGGCTGCCATCTACACCATCATGTGCTTCTCACTGCCCGAGAGCCCGCGCTGGCTTATCGTTAATGCCAAAAACGAGACTGAAGGCCGCCGCGTGTTTGCCCTGATCAACCATGATATGCCAGAGAATGAGCTCGACGAGCTGGTCGCCTCCGTCAAGGCCTCCGCAGAAGCCGACTCCAAGGTAAAAGAAAGCGCCGGCAAGTTCTTCTGCCGCCGTCTGCGCTACCCGATTCTGTTTGCCTTCCTGATCGCCGCCTTCAATCAGCTATCAGGCATCAACATCATCCTGTACTTCGCTCCGCGCCTCTTAGGCCTGGCCGGTATGGAAGATCCGCTGACTGCCTCCGTTGCCCTGGGTGTGACCAATTTGATCGCCACCTTTGTGGGCGTGCGCTTTATCGACGTCTTAGGCCGCAGAACCCTGCTGCTTATCGGCTGCGTGGGCTATATTGTGAGCCTGGCTGTCTGCACCTTTGCCTTCTTTAACTTCTCCGTGCTCAAAGTGGTCTCCGCTGCCATCGACGCAGACAATGCCGCCGCTCAGGTGATGCGC
>JADINH010000208.1 GCA_017694225.1 Candidatus Avisuccinivibrio stercorigallinarum | reverse complement strand
ATCTACACATATAACCATCGTCGGCAGCGTCAGATGTGTATAAGAGACAGCACTGGGTAATGAGGCAGATCTCGTCATTGGCCTTGGCCTGATATTCAGGATTCTGGCCCCATAAGGCAGCGCGGATGAGGTAGCCGCCCACGCCGCGGATGCCCTCAGTCGGGTAGCGGCAGGCCCTGACCATGAGCTCGGCCTCTTCCTTGGTATCGACCATCGGCACTAAGACGGCCTTGGCGCCGATGTCGAGCACCTGCTTGACCAAATTGACGTCTTTATTGAGCACGCGCACCATTGAGGTCTGGCCGTAGGCGTCCAAAGCCAGCAGCTGATCGGCCATGGTCTGCACGGTGTTCGGGCCGTGCTCGCCGTCAATTAAGTACCAGTCAAAACCGGACTGGGCTGCGATCTGGGCCATGTAGCCGCTTGCAGTGCCCAGCCACAGGCCGCAGAGCTTCTGTCCGGATTGGAGTTTTTGCTTGAAGGTTAACATTTTGCGTTTCTATTCCTTGAGGTTGCTTCTTGGTGCAGAGCCGCGCAGGGCAGCTCTGCAAAACTCTGGTTTTCTTTAATTCTGCTGATTGGGCTTTTTAATCATTAAAATCAGCACTACGCCCACAATGGTGATGGCGCTTAAGGTCAAGAGGCCGGCGCTGGCGCTGTCAGCTGCCTTCTCGGCATAGACGCGGATGATCGGGGCGATAAAGCCGCCGAAGGCACCGAACATGTTGATAAAGCCGATGCCGCCTGCCAGGGCTGCACCGCTGAGCACCATGGTCGGCATGGTCCAGAACACCGGCTGTACGGCAATCACGCCGATGGCGGCAAAGCACAGGGCAAAGATGGCCAGGGCCGGGCTCGCGAGCAGGGCGGAGCTGCCGATGCCCAGGGCTGCAAGCAGCAGGGTGACGGCAGCGGTGACGCGGCGCTCATTCTTGCGGTCAGAGAAGTGCGGGATGTAGTAGGTGCCGATTAAGGAGGCGATCCACGGGATGGCAATCAGCAGTGAGGCCTTAAAGCCCACTGAGGTGCCCAAAATGGCAGCCACCTGTGAGGGCAGGAAGAACACCATGCCGTATACGGCCATCTGAATAATGAAGTAGATGGCGGCAAAGTGCCATACCTTGGCGTTGGTGAAGATGTCCTTGAAGTTGGAGGTCTGAACGGTCTTCTCCTCAGAGTCCAATTCGGCTCTTAAAGCCTGCTTTTCCTCAGCAGTAAGGAAGCGGGCCTTCTCCGGGGTGTCATCGAGGTAAGCATAGGCAAAGAAACCGACCAGGACGGCGATGGCGCCTTCAATCACGAACATCCAGAACCAGCCCGGGTGCCCCAAAAAGCCGTGCATGTCCAAAAGGGCGCCTGAGAGCGGTGCACCCAGGGTCAAGGCAAGCGGTGCGCCTAAGTAGAACAGGCCGGTGACGCCGGCGCGCACGGACTGCGGGAACCAGGAGGCGCACAGATAGATCATGCCCGGGAAGAAGCCGGCTTCAGCCACGCCCAGCAGAATACGGATGGTGAGGAACTTGGCCTCAGTATCGGCGATGGCCATGGCAGCTGAGAGCACGCCCCAGACCACGGTGGTGGCGCTGATCCAAATCTTCGGGCCGATTTTGCGCATCAGCAGGTTGCACGGGGTGCCGAGGAAGGCGTATACCAAAAAGAAAATGCCAGCGCCCAGGGCAAAGGCCTCATCAGACAGGCCGGTGTCGAGCTGATACTGCACCTTGGCAAAACCGATGTTGGAGCGATCCAAAAATGCCAGCACGTACAACAGCAGCATTAAAGGGATCAGATGACTGCGGTTTTTCTTGACCGCACTTTGTAAATAGCTGTTAGAATCCATTTCGTTGATCTTCCTATTTCTAGATCATCAGGACCCCCGTTGAGTTTCCAGCCTGACGGGGGCTCTTACTTTTTGCTTTCAGCTTAGTGGGTGAACGGACGCTCAAAGCCCAGTGAGCGGTTAAGCTCGACACCAAAGCCCGGCTTGTCCAGGGTTTCCTTGGTGATGACGCCGTTTTCAGGCACCGGCTCACCGACGAGCACCGGATCAAACTGCGCACGCAGAGTGGAGCAGTCAGGGCTGGTCATTAAGAACTCACTGAACGGAGTGTTGGTGAAGGTGATGACAGCGTGGTGTGAGTACACGCTTGAGCCGTGAGGCACCACGAGCTGTCCCTTTGACTTGGCTAAAGCTGCGATCTCGCATAAGGTGGTGACGCCGCCGCACCAGCCCACATCCGGCTGCATGATGTCAATGCCGGTGTCGCTTAAGGTCTTGAAGCTCTGCAGAGTGCCGTGGTGCTCACCGGTGGTGACCATCATGGTAGGCGGAACCTTCTGCTTTAACTCACGGTAGCCGTCAAACTGCTGCGGGGGCAGGGACTCTTCAATCCACTTTAAGTTGGCATCTTTGCAGGCCCAGGCAAGCTTAGTGGCGTAGTTCACGTCCTGGCTCATCCAGCAGTCGAGCATTAACCAGAAGTGCGGGCCGACCTTGGCGCGCATGTCAGCGACCATCTTGGCATCCTTCTCAATGCCGACATCGCCGTCGTGCGGGCCGTAGTGGGTAGGCATCTTGCCGCCGATAAAGCCCATCTTCTGAGCCAGATCCGGGCGGGCGCCGGTGGCATAGAAATGGATTTCATCGCGCACGGCACCGCCAAGGAGCTTGTACACCGGCAGCTCAACCACCTTGCCGTACAGATCCCACAGGGCCAGATCCACGCAGGAAATGGTGTTCATCACCACGCCGCCTGAGCCTGCATAGTACATGGTGGAATTGATCATCTGATCGTGGATTAACTTAATTTCTGAAACTTCACGGCCTTCGATGAAGCGGTTTAAGTGCTTTTCAACGATGAAGCAGCCGATTTCGCCGCCGGTGGAGATGGCAAAGCCGGTAACGCCGTTGTCAGCCTCTACCTCGACCACCAGAGTGCCGAGCACGTTGATGCCAAAGCTCTGGCGGGACTGCTCATACTCCTTGTACTTGCTCATCGGAGTGGCGATGTGATCGTCGATCCAGTGGTTGCTGCCCTGATCGTGGTAATCACCGCCGCCGCTGCCCTTTTTGCCGGTAGCGCCGCCTAAGTAGTAAGCACGGACTTCTTTAATCTTAGGGAGTTTCATGGTCTTATCCTCTATTCCTAGTGCGTATATTCGAACGCGATTAATATTAACGAACGCAGATATTAAAGGATAAACACGGTGCGAGGTCAATCCGGGGAAATGCAAGTTTTTGAGGCAGATCACATTTAGCGGGCAAAAACGGCCGAAATGCGTTGATTTTAAAGGAAAAATATTTTGCGGATGGCGGGTCGCCGGGGCTGGGGCCTGCAGCAGCGTTTCAGCACAGCTTCAGGCAGCAAGTCATCAGACCGCCTGGGCGCCGCTGTGCGCAGACTGCGCACAAAAACCCCCGCATCAGGCGGGGGCAGAGGCAGTTAATATACTGCCCTCGGCGTGAGCTTAGTTGAGCTCAGAGGCCTCTTCCTGAGCGGTGCGCAGCAGCTCGTTCAGGCCGATCTTGGATAAGGTCTTCTCGTCTACACGCTTGACGATGATGGCAGCGTAGAGCGAGCAGTTGCCGCTCTTGGAGGGCAGGGAGCCTGAGACCACCACAGAGTGCGGCGGTACGCGGCCGTATAAGACCTCACCGGTGGTGCGGTCATAGATGCGGGTGGACTTGCCGATGAACACGCCCATGGAGATCACAGAGCCTTCACCCACTACTACGCCTTCAACGATCTCAGAGCGGGCGCCGATAAAGCAGTTGTCCTCAATGATGGTAGGGCCTGCCTGCAGCGGCTCAAGCACGCCGCCGATGCCGGCGCCGCCTGAGAGGTGCACATGCTTGCCCACCTGGGCGCAGGAACCGACGGTAGCCCAGGTATCAACCATGGTGCCGGCACCAACGCGTGCGCCGATGTTCACAAAGGAAGGCATCAGCACTACATTGGGCTCCAGGTAGGAGCCGCGGCGCACTACGGCACCGGGAACGGCGCGCAGACCAGCCTTGTCAAACTGCTCGGCGGTCCAGCCCTCGAACTTTAAGGGCACCTTGTCATAGAAATTGCAGCCTGCACCCGGGGTGATCTGATTTTCAGAAAGCTTAAAGGACAGCAGCACGGCCTTCTTGACCCACTGATTTACTACCCAGTTCTCATCCTGCTTGACGGCTACGCGCAGGGTGCCGTCATCAAGGCCGGCGATGACGTCGTCTACTGCAGCCCTGACGTTGGGATCAACGTTGCGGGCATTGAGATTGGCACGATTTTCAAAAGCATTCTCGATAATGCTCTGTAACTTGTTGTCGGACATGAATATCTCCTAGTGACTTCAGACGGCCTGCAGGCTCGGGGCTTTGAGTGCCTTGAGCAGGGCTCCTTTGACCTGCATCTTTTCTGTCTCATCGAGTGATGTTCCGGCAGCATTGATGATGGTAAAGAAGTCATCTGCTCTTTCTCCGGTGGTAGTGACCCGTGCCGATAGAATAAAGCAGCCTGAATTTTTCAAAGTGATCCCGATCTTAGCTAATAAGCCCGGGGTGTCAAGGGTTGAAATCTCGATGCTGGTGTGTTTCGCTTCGCTGTTTTCGAGGAACTCCACCTGCGGCGGAATGTTGAACGGGCTCTTGAAAGCCTCAGGCTTCAGGCCCTGCAGGTTGGGCTCTTCGTTTAAACCGGCCAGCAGCGAGCGGCGCAGATTGTGCAGGCGGTCATTGTCGATGCAGCCGCCCTTGATGGCCTGAAACTTTATGGTGCAGATTGCACTGTTATGTTTCGTCTGTACGATCTCCGCACTGATGACGTTCAGGCGCTTTTTGGCCATCACGCAGGCCGCGCGCGCAAAATCAAAGCGCCCGGAGTGCTGATAGATAAAAAGCTCGGTATCCACCTCAGGGTGCTGGGCAAATAAAATGAGCGGCGCCTCCAGCGAGCGGTGGCGCAGGATGTTGCGCGTATGCCAGGCAATATCAAAGGGGGTGTACTGAATAAAGTAGGTCAAAGGCAGCTGCGCCCACCACAGCCTGGCGTTCTCTTCGGTGATGCCGCGGCACTGCAGCAGGGCCAGCTGCTGATTTTCCCTGGCGTGCAGCTTTAAGTCCTGCGGCTTTTCAAGGCCCTGGCGCAGGGCCTGGCGCACGGAAAAGTACAGGCGGCGGAAAATGGTGTCCTTCCAGGAAGTCCACTCGCGGTCGTTGGTGGCGGCGATGTCGGCCACGGACAGGCAGTAGAGCAGATCAAGATGCTCCTCATCCTGCATGGTTTCAGCAAAATTGTTGATGACCTCCGGATCGGAGATGTCGCGGCGCAGGGCGGTGGAGGACATTAAAAGATGATTTTCCACAAGCCAGGCTATGAGGCGGCTTTGATACTGCGTAAAGCCGTGCAGCTGGCAAAAATACAAAGCCTCGCGGGCGCCTAACTGCGCATGATGCCCGCCGCGGCCTTTGGCGATGTCGTGCAAAAAGGCTGCAGTCACCAAAATCACCGGCTCGGTGAGCTGATTGTAGATGTTGCGAAAGAGCAGATGCGGCGGCTCTTTGCTGTGGCTGAAGATGGCCAGGTTTTTAAGCACCCGGATGATGTGCTCGTCCACGGTATAGGTGTGGAACATGTCAAACTGCGACAGGCCCTCGATGCTCTCCCACTGCGGCATATAGGCCGAGAGAATGCGGTGTTCGTGCATCAGCGGCAGGGCGGTGGAGAGGCAGTTTTGATCTTCAATGATAAGCTTGAACTCCTCGCGGCAGCGCGGCACTTCAATTAAATAGAAGTTAAGGGCGCGCCGCGCCTCGCGCAGCTGCCGCAGGCAGTTGACATGCAGGCCGAGCACATCATCCTGCCTGGCAATGACATGAAAGAGCTCTAACATGCGCCAGGGCTCTGCCTTGAAGATCTCGGGATCGGCGATGTCAATGAGCGGGCCGCGCTTGATAAAGCAGCTGTCGATATACACCGGGCTGTCATCGCCCAGATGGCCGGTAATGCGCAGGGTCTCCAGCTGCAAGGTCATGGAGTTGAGCTCACGGATGCGGCGCACCGAGCGGAAGAAGATGCGCATCATGTGCTCGACCGGGGCATTGCCTTCAGTGCCAAAGCCCAGCAGCGCCGCTACGCTTTTCTGGGCATCAAGGGTCAGGCGGTTGTCCTCGCGCCTGGTGGTGATATGCAGGGCATAGCGCACGGCGGTGAGCACGCCTTTGCAGATATTGAGCTCTTCAAATTCAGTGGGCAGCAGCAGGCCGAGCTTTAACATGTCCTCCAGGGTGCGGGCATTGAAATGAAAGTTTGCAATCCACTGCATCACCTGAATGTCGCGCAGGCCGCCCGGGTTGTTCTTGATGTCAGGCTCCAGCAGATAGGCGGTGTCCTTATAGGAGTGGTGGCGCTCGATCTGCTCGTGGATTTTGGCACGCAGAAAGCTCTTTGGATCCCAGTAGGTGTCACTGTCCAGGGCATCTTTGAGGAGGTTTAGCGTCAGATAAGAGCCCGCCACCAGGCGGCGCTCTAACAGATTGGTTTCAATCGTCAGATCCTGGCGGCTTTCCATCACGGTTTCATTGATGGTGCGCACCGAGGAGCCGATATCTAGCTTTAAGTCCCATAAAAAGGAGATAAAGGGCTCAATCGCGCTTTTGGCATCAGCAGGCAGGGGATCGACTGAGGAGAGCAGCAGGATGTCGATGTCCGACATCAAAAAGAGCTCGCGCCGGCCGTAGCCGCCGACAGCGGCCAGGGCCAGATAGGGAAACTTCTCCAGCCCAAAGTGCTTGTACAGGCGGCAAAGCAGGCTGTCGATAAAATCTGAGCGCAGCTCCAGCAGGCTCTGCACCTTAAAGCCCTGCTCAAACAGGCTGCACAGATGCTCGGCAAATTCCTGCAGATAGGCCCGCCCGGTCTTGACCGTGATTTCCTCAAGGCGGCCTTTAAAGGGGCAGACCAGCCCGGGACTGTCCAGATTAAAGGACTTGGGGATGGTGAGTTTTTCAAACATGCCTGCCTCCTTTTGGGCTGTAGTCTGCGCTGCTGTTTAATTTTGGCCTATACCGTCTTTAAGATGCGCGGGAAGTCTTCTTCATCGCGCAGGGTCAGCACTTCAACGCCGTCTGCGGTGATGGCAATGGTGTGCTCATACTGGGCGGAGGGCATCTTGTCCTTGGTGGTCACAGTCCAGCCGTTTTTGTGATTGACGGTGCACTTGTGGGTGCCGGCATTGATCATGGGCTCGATGGTAAAGGTCATGCCCGGCTCCAAAATTACCGACATCTCGTTGCGGTAGTGCAGCACCTGCGGATCTTCATGGAAGCCGGTGCCGATGCCGTGGCCGCAGTAATCACGCACGATGGAGAAGCCGTATTTTTTGGCGATCGGGGAAATGGTCTCGCCCACAATGGTGAGGTTTTTGCCCGGTCCCACGGCGCGGATGGCGGCGTAGAGGGACTCCTGCGAGCACTGGCAGAGCTTTTTGCACAGCGGGGTGGTTTCATGGCCGACGATGAACATCTTGGAGGTGTCGCCGTGGTAGCGGTCTTTGATCACGGTGACGTCGATATTGACGATGTCGCCCTTGCGCAGGCGGCGCGAGGGTGAGGGAATGCCGTGGCAGACTTCCTCATTGATGCTGATGCAGGTACACTTGGGGTAGCCATGATAGTTAAGGCAGGCTGAAATCGCATGCTCTTCATCTTCAATATAGTGCTGCATGATTTCATCCAGCTCCAGGGTGGAAACGCCCGGCTGCACATATGGCCCAATCATTTCCAGCACCTTGGCGGCCAGACGGCCGGCAACGCGCATTTTCTCAAGTTCGCTCTCTGACTTTAACAGAATGTCCATAAAAAGTTTTTAAAACACCTTTTTCTCAAAATTGTGTGGCAGATCGAATTTTTTCTCATTATAAGGCAAAAAGACTCCGGCGCCGCCGCTGCTTCGGGGGCTTTGAGCTTAAGAGCTGCTTTCTTCAGGCCGATAAAAAATTGGGCAGTTTTAACCTCATTTACGGGCCTGGGCGGGCGGCAGCTGCTGAGCACCGGCTGTGGTTGCGCATTTTGGCGCAGAATGTACAGAAAAAGGCATTAATTTTGCCTGCCTGCTTCACAAAAGCGCATTAAATCTGCTGAGAGTCCGGCTGTTTGGGGGTATGCTCACCTATACAGGCAGTCTGCATTTGCGGTGCAGGCTGCGGTGGATGCGAAAAATCAGGTTTTTGGGTACTGATTTAAGGAGCAGTTAAAGCTATGCACTTTTCATTTAAACATCTGGCAGCAGCCGCGGCAGCTGTGTTTTTGTCTTTGCAGCCGCTCAGTGCGCAGGCCGACGGAGAATTGTCGGGGGTATCACTGAGGGTATATTTAGATCCGGTGAACTGCCCCTTTGCCTTTTTTACCGATAATGTAGTCAAGCCGGTGGGCCTTGATGCGGACATCATCTACGAGCTGCAGAAAAGGCTGGGCTTTCATCTGCAGGATGAGCGCATCTATCCGCTGATGCGCGGCGATCAATTTGAACTTTTGCGCCGCGGCGAGGCCGACATCATCGGCGGAGGCATGTCTGCCACTGAAGACCGGGCCAAGTTCATGGACTTCTCGCCCATCTATTTTGATACCGGCATGGCAGTGCTCTATTCCAAAAAGCTCAATCCGGGGATCCGCAGCTATCAGGATCTGGAGGGCAAGACCGTGATGGTGCCGGCAGACAGCTCAGCTGAGGTTTTTGCCCGGGAAAATCTTCCCAACTCAAAAATAGAGATCTCACACAACATCACCTTAAGCTATTTTGCGGTGGCCTACGGCAAGGTGGATGCAGTGATCTATGACCGCCCGATACTGACTTATTTTGCCGATACCATGCCAAGTTTGAACTTGGCGGTGACAGATGAGACCCTGGCGCGCAATGAATCGCAGTACACCTTCGGCTTGCAGCCGGGCAGCCCTTACAACCGCTATTTCATGCAGGCGTTCAATGCCATCAAGGAGGACGGCACGCTCGACAAATTAAAGGCCAAATGGGGCCTGTCCGCCGCTGAGGCAAAATAGCGAAAAAACGTGATCTCAGGCGGGATTTAAGAGTTAAACTTAAAATGTTAAATTGAGATAAAGGCTTCGTTAAAATATGAAAAAATTTTCTGATATGCATCTTAAGACCAAGCTGATGCTTGGTTTCGGCGCCGTGCTGGTGCTCGCCCTCATTATTTCCTTAATTGCCGTCAATGCGCTGCGCTCAAGTGCAGCGGCTGCCGATCACGTCGGTCAGACTATTGCCAGCAGTTATGCCAGCACCATGAAATCCTCCCAGGATTTTAATGTTTTAAACAATGCCATGGCCATGTACTTAAGCCCGGGCAATCAGTCGGCCGAGAACAAGCAGGCGGTGGAAACTGCCCTGACCAATGTTACCGCTGACATCAATGCGCTGGATCCGGCCTTCTCACCGCAGGATGTGTCAAAGCTCAAGGAGCTTGCCGCATCCTATGCCGCCAATTACAACGACAACATCGTGCCGCTTCTGGAGTCATCCAAGCCCTTTGATGCACTGTCCCTGTACATGTCGCTGATGCTGCCTGCAGCCACTGAGATCACCGAGCTGCATGCCAATCTCACGGAAAAAGTGGTGGGCACCATTTCAAGTGATGTCCACGGCCTCAGGGACAACACCGCCCTGGTGGTAGTCATTGTCATGGCGGTGGGCGCCATTATCCTTGGTTTTGCCATTGCCTATATCGTGTCCAATTACATCACGAGGGAACTGCGTGAGCAGGGCGCCGTGGCCAGCACCATTGCCAATAATGACTTCTCCGTGGACATTCCGGTGCGCGGCGAGGATGAAATCGGACAGCTGGCCAAGTCCATGCGTGCCATGCGCGATGACTTGAATGCCTCAGTGCGTCTGGTGATCGATACCGCCAACCGCTTGGAGCAGGATTTGGCTGAAGTCTCCAAATCCTCCAGTGCCATCGGCACGAATGCCAAGGAAGTGGAAAATCAGTCCATTACCGTGGCCGCTGCCTCTGACGAGATGGTCTCCACCACCCAGGATATTGCCAAGAACTGTGAAAGCGCCGCAGCGCTGTCCGAGCAGTCGCGCTCCATCACCAATCAGGGCGTGGATGTGGTGCGCGCCACCGTCGATGACATCCGCAATCAGAGCCTGCGCACCCAGGATGATGCCAAGAAGATTCAGGCCCTGGCCGATCAGACTGTGCAGATAGGCTCGATTGTCAGCACCATTGATGATATTGCAGCCCAGACCAATCTGCTGGCTTTGAATGCAGCCATTGGGGCTGCCCGTGCCGGTGAGGCCGGACGCGGCTTTGCGGTGGTGGCCGATGAAGTAAGAGCGCTGGCCTCGCGCACTTCCAAGTCCACGCAGGAGATCTCACAGATGGTCACCCAGATTCAAAACGATGCCAACATCGCCACACAGTCGATGTCCAGCTCAGTGGAGAACATGAATGCAGTGGCCGAGCATGCAGGCCAGCTGGAGCAGACCTTGAATGATGTGCTCAATCACGTCAACGAGGTCAACGGTCAGATCACGCAGATCGCCACGGCCGCCGAGGAGCAGACTACTGCCACCTCAGAGATTTCCTCCAATATGCAGCATATCTCCTCCGCCGCCCAGCAGGTGTCGCAGGATGCCCAGGAGTCGGTCAACGTGGTGGTGCAGGCCGTGCAGTCCATCCGCGAGCTGCAGGACAATCTCTCGCGCTTCAAGCTGCGTTAGGAGCAAATCGGCTCTGAAGCCTTTGTTTTGCTAAGACAGATAAAAAGACTGCCGCCTGAATTTTCAGACGGCAGTCTGCTTTTACGACTTTGTGATTTGTGTAAGTTGAAATCAGTTGCAGGTCTTTACCTCCTGCTCATCCTGGCTCTGGCCGGTGGCGGTGGCTGCTGACTTTCTGCTGCTTTCCTTGTTCTTTAAAATTTCGCGGCGGCGCTCATTGGGGCGCTGGCCGGTTATTTTGGAGAACACCCGCTCAAAATGGGTCAGCGAGGAGAAGCCCACGGCCTGTGCAATCTCCGAAATATTGTCTGAGCTTTCCATGAACAGGCGCTGGGCATGGATGATGCGCACGAAGTTTAAGTACTCCACAATGGTGTTCTGGGTGTATTTCTTAAACTCACGGCACAGATGATATTTGGAGATGAAAAAGTGCGCCGCCAGATCATCAAGGTTAATCTCATCGGCGTAGTGATCATTTAAGTAGCGCACGATTTTGCGGATCTTGCCGGTATTGACCGGCTCGACCCGGGAGGCAGTCAGGCGCAACAGCAGGATCACAATGAGCTCCAAAATATCCTGTTTGGCCAGCTGATGCATACTGTCGGTGCGCTCTTCTTCCTTGAGCAGAGCGTGCAGCAGCATGGTCAGCTGCGCTCTTTCCTCCTTGTTTTCAATGGCAAACACTCCGTGATGCTGGCAGATGCGCCGGAACAGCTCCGGGGGCAGCGCGCCTTCCCGGAAGTAGACCACAATGCGGTTGAAGCGCTTGTCCTGCCCGCCGTAGGAGTAGTGCAGGAT
>JADINH010000207.1 GCA_017694225.1 Candidatus Avisuccinivibrio stercorigallinarum | reverse complement strand
CAGAACTAAGACCCGCTATACCCCCAGGAAGGATGCCGCCTGGGCAGAGGCTCAGATGCAGGCCTGGCACAAGGCAGTGGATGCTGCCCTCGCTTATGGCGCTTAAATCTTCGCTTTGACTTGATGCTCCTGGATCTCCGCCGGGGGCATTTTTATATATTAATACTCTGCCGCGGCGCTCTTCCTAATTTACTTAAGCCCGCGGCCAATTTACCTGCCTCAGCTTGCTTTGGCTCAGCTCAGCCTCATCCCCTCATTCCCTCATCCATCCCGGGTTTTAAGCAAACAGCCTGATTTGAGCAAAAGGCAGCCCGGCCCTGTCCTTGTCTGAAAGCTTGAGATCTGTAATGCCCTCAAGCGGCCATGTAATGCCAATTTCCGGATCATCAAAGCGCAGGCACTGCTCGCTCTCCTTACTGTAGACGCTGCCGGTGCAGTAATAGATCACATGCGTCTGCTCCTCAAGGGAGAGAAAGCCGTGGGCAAAGCCCTCAGGCAGCCACAGCTGCTGCCCGTTCTGCGCAGAGAGTTCAAACAGCGCCCAGCGCTTAAAGGTAGGAGAGCTCTGCCTTAAATCCACCGCAGCATCAAGCACCGCTCCGGCGGACACCATGATAAGCTTGCCCTGGGCATGAGGGTTCTGGGAGTGCAGGCCGCGCAGGGTGTGCCTGGCGGACACAGACTGATTTATCTGCACGAACTCAATGGGCCGCCCTGCAGCTGCAGCGAGCTCCCCTGTACGCACGATTTCGGCAAACCAGCCGCGCTCATCGCCATAGCGCGGATTGGAAATAAGCAGCACGTCCTGCAGTGAGGTCTTAGTGATCTGCATGGCTCAGGCGTCCTCGGCAAGTTCGGTCAGATAGCGGCCGTATTCGCTGTGACTGAGCTTTTTGGCCAGCAACAACAGCTGCTCCCGGCTGATAAAGCCCTGCTTGAAGGCGGTCTCCTCAGGCGAGCCGATTTTAATGCCCTGGCGGCTTTCCACGATGCGCACGTAATCTGAGGCATCGAGCAGGGCCTCAGGGGTGCCGGCATCCATCCAGGCTGAGCCGCGCTCCAGCTGTTTGACCTCCAGCCGGCCCGCTTTGAGGTAGAGATTGTTAAGATCGGTGATCTCAAGCTCCCCGCGTGCAGAGGGTTTAAGGCTTTTGGCCAGCTCCACCGCCTGTTCATCATATTGATACAAACCGGTGACTGCATACTGCGACTTGGGCTGCAGCGGCTTTTCCTCCAGGGAGAGCACCTTTCCAGCAGCATTGAACTCCACCACGCCATAGCGCCGGGCGTCAGTCACCCGGCAGGCAAAGATGGTGGCGCCTTGTTCCTTTGTTTTCAGGCTGTGCAGCATGGCACCAAGGCCTGCGGAGAAAAAGAGATTGTCGCCTAAAATCAGCAGGCAGTGCTCAGCGTGCAGGAAAGCTTCGGCAATGATGAGAGCCTGGGCGATACCATCCGGGCGCTCCTGCAGCGCATAGGAAAAGTGCACGCCCCACTGCGCACCGGTGCCTAAGAGCTTTTGATAGAGCTCAAGCTCCCGGCTGCCTGCAATGATCAGGATCTCTGTAATGCCGGCCGAGAACAGCGTGCAGATGGGATAGTAGATCATGGGCTTGTCGTAAACCGGCAGCAGCTGCTTGTTGACCGCCAGGGTCAAAGGATAGAGCCTGCTGCCGGTGCCGCCTGCAAGAATAATGCCTTTCATCAGTTTGAAGCCTGCCTTTTGTAATGAGCCTTTCCTTAAGCATAATAACAGGCTGCAGCACAAAGTGCTGAAACAAAAGCAGATTGAGCGCTCTTATCTGTGCCGCTCAGCGCTGTGTTCTGCCTGCAGCCCAGTTCTTTGGTTCAGCGCAGCCTGCAGCAGTATAAATAAAATGCCCGGGATGCAGCTCCTGCAGTACGCCCTGCTTTGGCAGACTTTCCTTATCAAAATCAAGCAGCTGCAGGCTGCGTGCAAGCTTGGGATCGGCTGTCGGCATAGCCGAGATCAAAGATCTGGTATAAGGATGCCGTGCGTATTTGAAGATCACCGGCGCCGGGGCCAGCTCCACCACGTGACCTGCGAGCATTACTGCTGCGCGGTCTGCAAGGTAGCGAACCAAATGCAGATCATGAGTGATGAGGATGATGGTAAGGCCCTGCTCGGCGTTGAGGCGGCGCAAAAGATTGATGATCTGCGCCTGCGTGAGCACATCGAGAGCCGCTGTAGGCTCGTCGGCAATGAGCAGCTCCGGCTTGACCGCCAGCGCCCTGGCAATTGCCGCCCGCTGCAGCTGTCCGCCGGACAAACTTTCGCCTTTGACCGCGATAAGCGTGCGGTCAAGCGCGGTCAGATCCATGAGCCGCAGCACGCTGTCCTTAAGCTCAGAGCGCGGACAGAGATGCATGGCCTTTAAGGGCTCGGCGATGATCTCAAACAGACTGAGGCGCAGATTGACCGCCCCGCCCTGAAAGATATACTGCACCCGCCGCCTTAAGTCCTGCTGATGGGCTTTAAACTCCCGCTTTTCTGTAAGCTCCAGATCCTCATAAAAGATCTTGCCGGAAGATGGCTTTTGCAGCAGGGCAAGACAGCGCGCCAGAGTGGATTTGCCAGAGCCCGACTCGCCTACCAGGCCCAGGATCTCCCCGCGCTCGACACTAAGTGAAAGATCTGTCAGGGCGTGAATGACCTCATGGCCGAGGGTATAGTCAACGCACAAGTGCTGCGTGCGCATTAAGGCGGACATTACAGCTTCTCCCTTATCGGATATTTGCTGCCGCAAATTTCAGGACTGAGCTTCCATGATGCCGCTGCATGCTCGGCGCTGACCGCAAAATAAGGCGGGCGCTTTGCAAAATCAATGCGCAGAGCCTCAGGATCACGCAGGGCAAAGGGATCGCCGGGGAAATCAGCAGGCGGCATCATCCCGGGCAGAGTGAACAAGTCCCGGCCGCGCTGCACCCGCTCGGGCAGAGCCTGATAGAGCGCCCTGGTATAGGGATGCAGCGGGTTTTCATAGAGCTCCTGCGCAGTTCCCACTTCAATCAGGCGCCCGGCGTACATCACTCCGATGCGGTCTGCAATGCGCGCCGGCAGTGCCAGGTTGTGGCTTACCAGGATCACGGTGAGATCAAGCTCGTGACAGAGCTGCTGCAGCAGAGTGAGCAGATGGGCCTGCACCGTGACATCAAGCGCGGTGGTGATTTCATCGGCCAAAAGCAGCTCTGGTTTGCCGGCCAGGGCCAGCGCCAGGGCACAGCGCTGCCGCTCACCGCCGGAGAGCTGCAGGGGCAGCTGATTGAAGCGGGCTTTAGCATGCGTCAGGCGCATCAGGTCCAAAAGCTCCAGCGCCCGGGCTTTGGCCTGAGCGCGGCTAAGGCCCAGGCAGTGCGCAGCCTGGGCGGCTATCTGTGCGCCCACGCTTTTGGTGGGATTTAAGGCATTGAATGGATCCTGGAATACCGCCGCGATCTGCCGGCCGCGCACCTGCCGCAGCTGCCTTTCGCCAAGGGTGGTAAGCTCCCGCCCCTTGAAGGTAATCGAGCCCTGCACAGAGG
>JADINH010000206.1 GCA_017694225.1 Candidatus Avisuccinivibrio stercorigallinarum | reverse complement strand
GCCTGAGGGATGCCACCGAAGTGGGCGGCTCAATCTGGCCGATGCTTTCCTCATCGGCAATGTCGATGCCCAGCTCCAAAGTCGAGGTGCAGATGGCGGTGGTGGGGAGGCGCCCCTCCTGCAGCCGGTGCTCCAGGGTTTCACGCAAAATCTTGGAGAGTGAGCCGTGATGGGGGAAGAACTCATTGGGCACATGCTGTTTATGGCTTAATTCATCAAGCAGCGAGGCGATCTCCTCGGTCATGGAGCGGGAGTTGGCAAACACCAGATTGTTGCTGCCGCGCATTAAGCGGAAGATGTCAGCTGCCACTTTGCCCCAGGCGGTGTGGATCACGGTTTTGCCCTGCACCACCTCCACCTGCTCGCTGTAGCCGCGCAGCTGCACGGCCAGCACATCCTGATTCATGCCCTCGGGCTTGATGGTGCGGCAGTTTACCTGCGGGGTATTGGGGCGCAGATAGTCCTTGACGCTGGAGATATTGGAAAAGGTGCCGGACAGGGCAATGCGCACAATGCGCTTTTTAGTGATGTTATCGAGGCGGTGGAGCTGCGAGATCAACTGGCAGCCGCGCTGCGTGCCCATAAAGGCATGGAACTCATCGATGATGATGTACTCAAGATGGGTGCTTTCCTGCAACAGCGGCAGATTGTTGATAAGAAGCGACTCCAAAGACTCCGGGGTGATGAGCACAATGCCTTCGGGGCGGGAGAGGATGCGGTTTTTCCTGCTGGCTGACACATCGCCGTGCCAGGGGGTGACCTTGACGCCGGTCTTGGCGCACATCAGCTCCAGGCGCTTGAACTGATCATTAATCAGGGCCTTTAAGGGGCTGACATAGAGAATGCGCAGGCCCGGGGCCTTGTGCTGCTGAATGTAGCTCACGGCAGGCAGAAAGGCGGCCTCAGTCTTGCCGCTTGCGGTGGCCGCTGAGAGCACAATGTCGTCTTTGTGCTCCATGATGGGCCTGACTGCTTTTTCCTGCAGCTCATTTAAAGAGCTCCAGCCGCGCTGATAGATCCACTGCTGCAGTTCACGGGACAATAAGTCAAAGGCGCTTTGAGGCATCGCAATCCTTCCTTTACAACTTTAACAGCTTAAACAGCACGGCCTGACAAAGATCAGGCCGTACTTTTCAACCAATGTCTTAACCTGCTCCTGCCCGGGGCTGCGTTTTCCCTTTTTCGCAGTTGTCCCCCAGCGCAGTGCTTCAGGCTCTTTAGATTAGAGCTTGAAGTCAGTCAGCTCGTCATCGTCTGCGTCCGGCTCATCGCTGGAGATCACGCGCTGGCCGTTTTCGATGGTGACGAGAGACGGATCGGTCTCGCTTTCCACCTTGACGCTAGAGAGCAGGGTCTCCCACTTGAGCTCGGGGTTCTGCTCAATGATGGAGAGCAGATCCACAAAAGCCTTGATGGTATTGCGCGGAGTTCTGAAGTAGGCCTCGCCGATGTTCTGCGAGCAGTGCTGCAAAAAGGCGGTCAAAGCTTCATCCGGCACCAGGTATTTGTCCTTGTCATAATTGGCAAAGACATTGCGGATGTTAAAGAGCAGCACGTACAGCTCCTCCGGAGTGAGGTTCTGCAAGGTCAGCACCGGGCCCTTATAGTCCACCACATTGGCCACCTGCGCAAAGGTGTTGGCCGAGAGGCGTGAGCGCAGCGCTTCGTAACTGTACAGGCCCTTGCGCTCGTCAGTTAAGAAGTCGGGCGTGCCGCCCATCAAAAAGCCGAGGTTCTCGGCGCTGCCCTGCAGGCAGTCATTTAAGATGCGCAAAATCTGCTCATAGTTTGAGGCGCGGGCGCGCTGTGAGTGCAGCTTGTAGAGATTGACCATCTCATCTAAGTTGACTAAAAGGCCCTTGAAGCCTGCCTGGCAGACAAAGCGCGACAGGAGCTTGATGTGATCGTATACTGTGGCGTCATCGACAATGGTGCGCACGTTAAGATCACGCTTGGCCTCGGTCTTGGTGCCGTACTCGCCGCGCAGATAACGCACCGCCGCGGCCTTTAAGTTTTCATCGCCGTTGTTGTAGCCTTCCCAGTAAGCGGCAATCACCTGCGCAAAGTCATAGCCGCCCACCATCTCGGTCAGGGAGGAGAGTTTTTCCTTGATGATCTCAGAGACATCACGCCCCTCGGTATCAGCAATTTTTCTCTGCTCGGTGATGAATTTCTCCACAATTGGCACCATGGCATTGCCCTCGGGATGAGCTCTCGTGGCAATATTGCGCGCCAGTTCCTGAAACAGGGCGCGGGCCTGACCGCCGGTGGCGTACAGACGTCTGTCCGGGGCCAGATCGGCGTTCATCACCACCATGCCCTTTTCCAGCGCGATATAGCGCACCAGCTGTAAAAAGAAGCTCTTGCCGGCACCGAAGTCGCCGATGATCAGGCGGAAAGCGCTGCCGCCTTCACAGATGCGCTCCAAGTCTTCGATTAAAGCCTTGATTTCATTAACGCGGCCGACCTGAATATGCTCCAGGCCCACACGCGGAGTCACACCGGCACGCAGTGACTGAATAATTGCACCGCGCTCTCTTGGTCTGATCTTTACAGCGCCCATTTAAGCTCCTCTAAAAAATTTAGTAAACCTGCGTATGTTAACACGCCCGCGGCTTTATTTGAGCCTATGGGCGTGCCTTTGCGCCTGATTTTCTGCAAAATTGCCCAAATGCCTCAGAATCTGTCTGCAGACAGTGCAGATCAGCTCTTCTTGACAAAGGTAAGCCGCACCCAGCCTTCCTTGACCTTTTTGTCCACAAAGTCAAAATCGCGGCTGTAGGCGGCGATGACCTCATCGGCCTGCTCATCGAGTATGCCCGAGAGCGCCAGCGGCGCCCCGGCAGCGGTCAGGGCTGCAATCTGCGGCTCCAGCTCAGCAAGCGGGCCTGCCAGGATATTGGCCACCGCCGCCTCACAGGGTGCAAAGGTTTTGCCGTCAGAGCCCGTGGACAGGGTCAGGCGCTCCAATACATTGTTGCGCCGGGCGTTTTCCTCACTTGCAATAATGGCCTGCGGATCGATGTCCACGCCAAAGGCCGCCTTTGCCCCAAGCTTTAAGGCCGCAGCGGCCAGAATGCCCGAGCCGCAGCCGTAATCGAGCACGGTTTTGCCCTGCAGATCAAGGCCGTCGAGCCACTCCAGGCACAGCGCAGTGGTCGGATGAGTGCCGGTGCCAAAGGCAAGGCCCGGGTCGAGCATTACGGTCACCGCATCGGGATCGGGCACCTGATGCCAGGAAGGGCAGATCCACAGCCGGCGGCCAAAGCGCATCGGTTTGAACTGATCCATCCAGGCCCTGATCCAGTCCTTGTCCTGAAGGTTTACCACCGCAAGCGGGAAGTTGTCGCCCAAAATCTGCTGCAGGGTCTGCACGATGGGCTTTGGATCAGTGCCCACGGCAAACAAGCCCGTGACCTCAGTGTTGGGCCACAGGCGGCGCTCACCCGGGCGGGGCTCCAAAATCGGGCTGTCCTCAGCGTCCTGATAGGTGACGGCCAGCGCCCCTAACTGCTCTAACATCTCGGCAATAGTGTCGGCAGTTTTGGCGCTGCAGCGCAGCTTAATCTCCAGCCACTCTGCTGCCGGGGTTTGGGTCTCAATTTGCTCAGTCATGGTCAAAATCTCTGTACAACAACGCGCTGTCTGCGCGCAAAACGGTTAAAACGCCCCCTGCTGCCTGGCCTTAATATGCGGCATGGGGTGAATCTGGAACTCAGCACTGTCAAGGCGCTCGGGCGGAGCGTCATTGTCCCCGGTAAGCCGCATCAGCCTGCCCAGCACGCTTTCGGTCAGCTCGCCCAAATCCAAAGTAAAGGAGGTGTGCTGGCGGTTGTAATGGGGTTTTTTGCTGCAGATGGCCGAGAGCAGGGCATGCTGCACCCGGTCATAGTCCTGCACTCTGACCCACAGCAGCCGGTGATGCGGCTCGACTTTAAGGATGTTGGAAAGTCCCCCCAAAGCGCGCAGCAGACCGATGGCGGTGAGATCCGGGCTTAAGCTGTCCTTTAGGGAAATACCGCGCTTGTTGATGGAGCGGCGCTGGCCAAGCTGCATCAGGCGCTCCTTTTTCACAAAGAGGGTGAGCGAGGCGAGGATAAAGGGCAGCACTATGCCCATGGCCAGCAGAAACTGAATTTCGCTCTGGCGCGTCAGGATATAGGTTGACTGCAGATTGACATCCGGGCTGTAAAGAAACTGCGTGTCCACCAAAGAGGGGGCATCCACATAGAAGGAGCAGATAAAAAACAGCACCGAGCAGATCATCAGCATGGAATAGGTGCCAGGCAGCATGATGAATATAAGCACTAAGGAGAGCGAAATGCAGGGGCCGATGGAGCCGCCTAAGAGCACACACATCGAGAGCAGGATAAGAAACAGGCGCAGTCTTCTGCCTGAAAAGAAAGATCTGGCAATCAAAATGCTGGGCAGCGCCAGGAAATTGGTCAGGATGATGGAATTGATAAAGGCATTGAGCAGCATGTCATCCTGATAGCGCAGCATGGCAATATCGGTGATCACGCTCTGAAAGCCCAAAGTCTGCAAAATCAAATAAATCGGACTGAAGATCACCGAGAGCAGCGAGCGTCCCAAACTGTCATTGAAGGTCAGCAGCACAAAGGCTTCAATCTGTCTTACCACCGTGATCAGGGCCACAAACACCGCCAGGGGCAGCAGCACGCCAAAGACGGCCTGCAAAAGCTGGCTCATGTGCGGATGCCCGCTCCAGAAACTGGTGGCGATATTGTCAGCGCCCTGGCGCAGCACCAAAATGGCAAAGCTTGCGGCAATCACGCATACAGACGGGTTGATCACGGCATTAAGCGAGACGCGGCTTAAGAGCAAAATCATCAAAAAGTAGTCAAAGGAGATGACCGCAAGCTGCAGTGCGCGGCTGCGGGAGTGCACCAAAAAGGCGGTGATGAGTACAAACATCCAGGGCAGACCGATGCGCAGCGCCAGAGTGAGCCAGCCGCGGCTGTTTTCATCGAGAGCGGCAGCTGTCAGGCTGTTTAAGATCACAGCCGAGGAGGCCAGCAGGGCAATAGGCAGCAAGAGCAGCAGGGCCTTTTGCAGATTGCGGGTTTTGCGCACTCGATCCATGTATTTGTTCTAAATCTTTGTATTTGCCAGAAAAGTAAATCCTGCCCCTGCCAGGGTACGGTATTTGTAGTTTAAGCTGCAGTAAGTTGAAAACGTCACCGGCCTTCTTCAGGCCGGGGGAAATTTTACCATGCAAAGGAGGAAAGCGGGCGCCGGCAGCGTCCTTTGCCTGCAGATTTTTTCGCAGCTAAAGCGCAGAGATCAGTTCAGCGGGCTGCTTTGCGTGCTGCGCTGATGTGCGCCGCTGAAGTTGTGGTAGACCACATCCACCGCAGTGAGGATGGAAAAAGGCGGCCTCCAGCCGATGGTGCGGGCGGTCTTGAGGTTTAAAAACAGGCGCTGCGTGGTATGGCAGTACTGCGGAATATTTCTTAAATCCTCCCCCTGCAGGATGCGCTCAATCACGTCCGCCTCGCATACGGCAAGGGTCTCATTTTCATTGCTGGCCAGGGAGAGCAGGGCGCCCTGCTGAACCTCCCGGCCGCCGGTCTGGGAAAAGGTGGGGATGCCGGCATCAAGCAGCGGCTTTAACTTGCTGTAATAGTCATCGCTGTTCATGCCCGGAAACTCGGTGAGGTATACCGCATCGGCGCGTCCGGAGAGATCGGCAAGGCAGCGCGCGTACTCAGCCCGGGCTTTGTGCTTGTCCGAGGTGAAAATTTCGCCATAACACAGCTCCAGCTCAAAACCGCGGTTTTCGGCAATTTCCTGCAGGAGGCCCAGGCCCTGCCCCAGCTGCAGATCGCGGTCATGATCAAGCACCACCCCCAAATGCTTAAACCTGAAGGTTTCATAATACAAATTGAGCTCATAGGTGACGCGCTTGGGCTCTTTGAGCACATGCAGCCTCCCGTTGTCAGAGAGATCACTTGCTTTGCTGATGCCGCTGGTCTCGGGCGTGCGGGCCTTTAACAGCACCACGGGCACCGGCAGGGGGGCCGACGAGAGTTTCATGCCGGTGGTGGTGCCCAGGGCGATGATCAGGTCAATGTCCCCGCGCCCGGCGCGTTCTAACAGTTCCTGCGTGCCGTCTATCATGGCAGCGCGATCCCACTGCGCGTTGTACAGGCCGCTGTCACTGAGCGCCAGACAGTCAGTGCGGCTGTCACGGGCAAGCTCACTGTAGCCCTCAGCTTCAAACGCAGGGAATTGCAGCGGCAGCGGCTCTTTACGCCCCGACAGGGTCAGTCCCCGCTCACGCAGCTCATTTAAGGTCAGGTTGAACATTTCGGTAAAATGCCAGATGTCACCTGGCAGCAGCACCGCGGCCTTAACCTGGCGCTGCTGCGGGCAGTGTGCGAAGGAGGCGGCCTGTGCCGGCAGCGCTGCAGAGAGCATCAGGGCGGCAGCCAGGTAAAAAGCGCGGGCGCAGATGACCCGTGCCGTGCTGAGCACGGCTGTGCAGTGGATTGCTGTTAATAAAAATTTTGTCAGAAACACGAAAGATCTCCCTCCGCCCTGCGTCCTGCCTGCTACAATCAGAGGCACAGCTTTACTATCGGCTTATTTTAGTCAAAATGTGAGCCGGTTTTTGTTAAGCGGCGCATAGAGCGCAAAAAAGCCGGGCACAAAGCGCCCGGGCAGCACAGAGCAGACAGACAGAAAGTAACATAAGCACTGATTTAAGCAGAATATAAG
>JADINH010000205.1 GCA_017694225.1 Candidatus Avisuccinivibrio stercorigallinarum | reverse complement strand
ATAGCAACAAAAAGCCCAAGCTAATGCGGTTTTCAGCTTGGGCGGCAGTTGGTCGTGAGGTGCTTAATGTTAGAGCTGACGGCCTGTGAAATTTTCAGCAATATAGTTCAATAAATGAGAAAACCTTTAGTCAATAATGCTCTATTTTTACATCTAGCGTAACACATCTTAATAGGTTCAATTTTTCATATTCTACAACGCCAGTAAAATCTCATGAACTTATCAGGTTAAAGGCCAGAGCATTGATTTCTTTTGTGTGTCGTAATGTTGGGTAAATTTATTTCAGACAGCTTTTGACACAGCCGAAATGTGTTAAAACTAAAAACCGATAGCAGATAACTCTTCAACTTAGGATTATCCTAATCGCCTTTGTGAAGCCGTCTACAATGTATGTGGCTGTCACTGCAGTCTCCGGTTATCTTATGGCTGAAGCTTGCTTGAGTCAAAGGGGAAAAATCACTTGAAAGGGGGCCCAAAAGTAGTCAAACTTAATGAGCAGAAGTTGTTCTATTTTAATGAGTTTTAACATAGTGTTTCGATAGAAAAATTAATTGTGAGCAAGAGCAGTCAGATTCTAATTGTTGATGATGACGCTGAACTGCGTGAGGCGATATCAGATACCCTGATGCTCACCGGTTACAGCTGTATTGGTGCAGGCAGCGCTGAGCAGGCACTGCAGATTTTGGCAAAGCGCCATGTAGACATGGTGATTTCAGATATTCAGATGGGGAGAATGAATGGTCATGAACTCTTAAACTCCATCAATGAAAAATATCCCGGTCTGCCGGTGCTGTTGATGACCGCTTACGCAAATATTGACGGCGCGGTACGCGCCATGCGCGACGGCGCCATTGATTACCTTGCCAAGCCATTTGCTCCTGAAGTTCTCTTAAATCAGGTGTCCCGCTATGTCCCGGTTAATAAGGTCACCAAAAAAGAACCAGTGTGGGCTGACCCTTCAACTGGAGAACTGCTGCAGCTTGCCAAAAAGGTGGCCAAAAGTGATGCTACGGTGATGATCACCGGCCCATCTGGTTCGGGCAAAGAGATCCTGTCGCGTTATGTTCACGATAATTCCAACCGCTCTGAAGGCCCTTTTGTGGCTATTAACTGTGCTGCCATCCCTGATACCATGCTGGAGTCAACCTTGTTCGGCTATGAAAAGGGAGCTTTTACCGGTGCGGTGCAGGCCTGCCCAGGCAAGTTTGAGCAGGCAAACGGCGGCACTATTTTGCTTGATGAAATCACAGAAATGGATTTATCACTGCAGGCTAAGCTTCTGCGTGTGCTGCAGGAAAGGGAAGTGGAGCGTTTAGGTTCACGCAAAACCATCAGTTTGGATGTTCGTGTGATCGCCACCTCAAACCGCGATTTAAAGCAGGCGGTGGCTGAGCATAAATTCCGTGAGGATCTTTATTACCGCTTAAATGTCTTTCCCTTAAAATGGCGCCCATTGTGCAAACGTCCGCGCGATATTATTCCTTTAGCCAAATTTTTCCTGGAAAAACATGCTCAGGATCAGCAGCTGCCCATCCCAGCTTTAAGCGAGGCTGCACAGTTAAGGCTGATGAACTACAGCTGGCCAGGCAATGTGCGCGAGCTGGATAACGTCATGCAGCGTGCTCTTATCTTGTCAGGCGGAACAGAGGTTGATGAAGCCAGCCTTATTCTTGATGAAAATCTTGATGATGAAAGCTTTGCTGCCGGTATTGACGGTATTGTGCCAGCAGTTTCTCAGGAGCAGTTAATGGAGCAGGGCAAATCAGATAGTGCAGAAGCTGCCGTTTTATATCCGGAATCTGACTCTCTGAGTGGCTTGTCTGAAAGTGAGCGCATGCTGCGCTCGCAGAAGATCCCGCAGAATTTGGGCGGTGAGCTCAAACAGCAGGAGTATCAAATCATTCTGGATGCTTTAATTGAGTATCGCGGCAACCGCCAGATGGTGTCGCAAAAGCTCGGCATCAGTCCGCGCACCCTGCGTTATAAGATTGCCAAGATGCGCGAAGAAGGCATGATCATTCCGGGGTAAACTATAGGCGGTATCAGCCGACAGCTGCTTAATGATTTATGCGCGCACAAAGGCATTGTGCAGCTTTTCATCGCCGATAGTGCTGTCAGGGCCGTGGCCTGCCAGTACTGCAATTTCATCTGGCAGTTGGTAAAGCTTTTCTCTGATGGAGTACTCAATGGCATTAAAGTCCCCGCCGGGGAAATCGGTGCGTCCGACTGAACCTGCAAAGAGCGTGTCTCCGCTTAAGACGAAGCTCTGATCTTTTTGATACCAGCAGATGCCGCCGGGGGTGTGGCCTGGAGTGGCCAGCACTTTGAACTTAAAGCCAGGCAGCAGCTCAAGCTCATCTTCGTCTTTAACATAGTGCGGCTCAAAGCCTTCACAGCGCGGCAGCCCAAAGGCTGCAGCCTGACGGTCAAGCGCCGCAATCAGCGGGGCGTCTTCCTTTGCAGGGCCGATGATCGGCACTTCATATTTCTGTGCAGCCTGTGCTGCTCCGCCCACGTGATCAAGGTGCCCGTGGGTTAAGATTACAGCCTTTAAGCTAAGTTGATGGTGCTCCAGGCAGGTTTCAAAATATGGGCTGAATGAGCCTGGATCAACAAGCAGTGCGCCGCCGCTTTCAGTGTCAAAGATGATGCGGCTGTTTTGTGCAAACGCCGTGGTCGGTATGGTGATGATTTTGAGCATGGCAGTCTCCTTTTAATTCAGCGTACGGCTA
This sequence comes from Candidatus Avisuccinivibrio stercorigallinarum, assembly GCA_017694225.1. GTDB lineage: Bacteria > Pseudomonadota > Gammaproteobacteria > Enterobacterales > Succinivibrionaceae > Avisuccinivibrio > Avisuccinivibrio stercorigallinarum. The sequence goes on along the minus strand of JADINH010000205.1, from coordinate 12,835 downwards.
TCACAAGGCCCTTTAAGTAAAAGCTCTCAGGGCAGGGCAGTGATACCACGTGATCTTCATCCTGGCGTAATGTGGAGATCACCTGAGCCTCTACTCCTGCATCGAGAGCGGCATCGGCGCAGATCTTTTGAAACAGTGTAGGCTCCATCAGGCCTGAGCATGAAAAGGTCAAAAGCCGTCCGCCTTTGGCTACTAGTGACAGACCGAGGCGGTTGATGTCCTGATAACCGCGGCAAGCCTGCTTTAAATTTGCTGCGCTTTCGGCAAACTTTGGGGGATCTAAAATCACCAGATCGTATTTCTCGCCCTTGGCAGTCTGCTGCCTTAAATAAGCAAATACATCTTTCTTTAAGAAGCGGCAGCGGCCTGGGTCCAAGTGATTGAACACTACGCCGTCCTTTGCATGGGTCAGGGCCAGCTCAGATACATCCACATTTTCTACTCTGGCGGCGCCTCCTTTTAAAGCCCACAGTCCAAAGCCTCCGGTATAGGAGAAGCAGTTGAGTACGCGCGCGCCTTTTGACAGGGTATAGGCTTTATAGCGGCTTTGTCTTTGATCAAGGTAGCCGCCGGTCTTATGACCGTTTTTGATGTCGATCGGCAGATAGATAAGACCGTTTTCTTTAACGTAGATGATGTCATCAGGTTCTTTGCCTGCAATCACGCCGCAGCGCGCTTTAAGCCCTTCTTTCAGGCGGGATTTGCTGTCCGAGCGTTCGTAAATGGAGCAGTCAGGATAAAGTTTTTTCAGGGCTTGAATAATGTGTTCGCGCAGGCTTTCAGCGGCCCAGGATGAAATGGCAATTACCAAAAATTCGTTGTATTTATCAACGATAAGACCAGGCAGATAGTCACCTTCAGAGGCAACAAGGCGCACGCCGTCATTGCCTCGGGCAATCAGTCTTTGTCTCAGCTCGCAGGCGTTTTCGATGCGCTGCTGCACAAAGGCGGCATCAATATTGTCCTGCTCGTTAAAGGAAAGCAGGCGCACTCTGATTTGGGATTTGGGTGAGTAGATGCCTAAGGCCAGAAAAGAGCAGTCAGCTGCGTTGACTTTTACCACGCTGCCTGGCGGAATGGAGTTATCCTCTTTGGCTACAGCTTTGGAGAAGATCCAGGGGTGGCGGCGCAGCACTGATTTTTCACGGCCAGGTGCCAGAGTAATGGTAGGAAGCATGCATCTATCCTTAATCTGAACTAAAACGTAAAACTGCAGTCAAAGGTCTGCAGCAGACAATTTTGAGCGCACAACTGCACTAAACTGCTATGATTTTACTAATTTTAGCTTACGATAATGACTTTATGGGCAGGAAATTGGATTTTAAGTTGAGGGCTCAGAGATGAAAAAGAGCAGCAAAATTAAATTACTTGGTGCAGCACTCGCTGTTTTACTGCTGACAGGTATCGGCAGTTATTACGCTTTTTCTGACGATACCCCGGCTTACATGACGGTGCAGCCGCAGATGCGCAACATTAAAAATCAGGTCTTTGCCACTGGAACATTAGCCGGCAAGGTAGAGGTTGAAGTTGGTGCCCAGGTTTCAGGTCAGATTCAAAAGCTCTATGTCAAAAAGGGCGATGAGGTAAAAACTGGTGATCTGCTCTGTGAGATTGATCCGCAGATCCAGGAGAATAATTTAAGAACCGCCCAGGCCCAGGAAAAGCTGATCGAAGCCCAGATTAAGGCCAAGCAGGCTGAGCTTGCCCGCAACAAGCTGGAATATCAGCGCCAGCAGAACTTAATTAAGGATGATGCCACCTCAAAGCAGGAGCTGGAGCTGGCCCGGGCTGATTATCTGGTCTCAGAGGCTGATCTGCAGGCCCTTGAAGCGCAGTATGAACAGGCTGTGATCTCCGTGGATGACGCCAAGACCAATCTCGGTTATACCCAGATCAGAGCTCCGATGGACGGCACCATTTACGCCATTCCGGTTGAAGAGGGCCAGACCGTCAACGCCAATCAGACCACACCTACCATCTTGAAGATGGCAAAGCTCGATGTGATGACGGTGGAGACCGAGATCTCTGAGGCTGACGTGGTCAAGGTAAAGCCCGGACTTAAATCCACCTTTACTATCCTTGGTCTGCAAAACCACGATTTTGATGCCACTCTGGTCAGCATTGATCCGGCTCCGGCAAGTGCTGAGACTTCAAGCTCCAGCAGCAGTTCGACCTCTACCTCAACTGAGGCCGTGTATTACAACGCATTGTTGGATGTGGATAATCCTGATGGCCTGCTGCGCATTGACATGACCGCCAACGTCACTATTACTATCGATGAGCGCAGCGGTGTGCTGGCTGTACCGCTTACCGCGCTGCGCAGTGATGATTATCAGGGACATGGCAGTGTCTATGTAGTGGACAAGAACGGCACGGTCACTGAGCAGGAACTTGAACTAGGCCTTCGTGATGAGCAGTTTATTGAAGTGATCTCAGGACTTTCTCCAAATTCCCAGGTGGTCATTGGTGATGATGTGGCTACAGCAGAGGCTCAAGCTCTTGAACAAGGCCATGTGCCCGGCAGGTTCAGATAGGTGGCGTAAATGGGAATGTTAAATCTTTTTGCCAAACAAGCTCCTGACGGTTTGACGTCAGTTGGTGCAGGAGCAGAGCCGCTGCTGCAGCTTGACGGCGTCAGGCGTTCTTATATGCAGGGCGGTGGAGAGCTTGAGGTGCTGCACGGCATTACGCTTTCTATTTATCCCGGCGAAATGGTGGCTATTATCGGCCCGTCAGGCTCGGGCAAATCCACCCTGATGAACATCATCGGCTGTCTTGATAAGCCGACAGCCGGCAGCTATAAGGTCAACGGCACGGATACCTCTGAGTTGGCGCCTGACGACCTGGCCACTTTGCGCCGTGACTTTTTTGGCTTTATCTTTCAGCGCTATCACCTGCTTGGCCATTTAAGCGCCCGCGAAAATGTTGAGGTGCCGTCCATCTATGCCGGAGTGAAAAAGCACAAGCGTGCTGAGCGCTCTGCACTGCTGCTTGAGCGCCTTGGTCTGGGCGGGCGCATTGACTACAAACCTTCGCAGCTCTCAGGCGGTCAGCAGCAGCGCGTTTCCATCGCCCGCGCCCTGATGAACGGCGGTCAGATCATTTTGGCTGACGAGCCTACTGGTGCCCTTGACACCAAGAGCGGCGCTGAGGTGATGAAGATTTTAAGCGAGCTCAACCGCGAGGGGCACACTATCATTCTGGTGACGCATGATCCCAAAATCGCAGCCTGTGCCCGCCGTATCATCGCCATTGAAGACGGTTCGATAAAAAGCGATGAAATCAATACAAAGGTACAGGAGCCTGAGAGCGAAGAGCACTCGCACAGCATGATTAAAAATGTCTGGGCCAGGACTTTCGGTGCCTTTTACGACCGCTTTAAAGAGGCTTTTATCATGGCCTGGCGCGCTATGGTGGCAAACCGCATGCGCACCTTGCTGACCATGCTCGGCATCATCATCGGCATCATGGCGGTGGTCAGTGTAGTGGCTTTAGCACGCGGCGCCTCCGAGCAGATCATGGCCAATATCTCATCGCTTGGCACCAATACCATCACGATTTACCCTGGTGAGCGCATGGGTGATGTGCGCTCGGGCAGGGTGCGCACGCTTACAGAGCGTGACTTAAATGCGCTCTCGGGTCAGCCTTTTGTGGATTCAGCCTCAGCTTCTGTACAGACTTCGGTGCTGCTGCGCCGCGGCAACAAAGAATTTGATGCCACAGCGCAGGGCGTATCTGCTGATATGTTCCGGGTGTACGGTTATGTCACCTCACAGGGGCGCCTGTTCTCGGCGCAGGAGGTCGCGCGCAACTCACAGGTCTGCGTCATCGATCACAACAGTGCGCAGAATCTTTTCGGTGCGGAAGATCCAATCGGTAAAACGCTTTTAGTCAACACTACACCGCTTGCGGTGATCGGTGTGCTTGAGGAAAAAGACAGCCCCTTCGTGCGGCCGGACAGCCTCAATATCTACATGCCGTATACCGCTGCGATGACCCGCTTGTTCAAGCAGAATTATTTGTCTTCTATTGTGGTGCGCGTGGCTGATGGTTTTTCCACGGCTGTAGCTGAGAGATCGATTGTCACGCTTTTGAGATCACGCCACGGCAGGCAGGACTTTTTCATTCAGTCCTCTGATACCATTATGAAGTCTATCTCATCGGCAACCTTGACATTTACGCTTTTGATTTCGGCGATTGCCGTGATCTCTCTGGTGGTCGGCGGCATCGGTGTGATGAACATTATGCTGGTGTCAGTAACTGAGCGTACCCGTGAGATCGGCATTCGTATGGCCGTGGGAGCGCGGCAGAGTGATATCATGGCTCAGTTTTTGATTGAGGCAGTGATGGTCTGTTTGATCGGCGGCTTTGCTGGTGTGGCTTTGACCTTTGTGGTGGGCAGTATTGTGCAGTATTTTGTGCCCTCGGTGGTGCTGTCATTCTCAGCCCTGTCAGTGCTGGCGGCGGTATTTACTTCATCGGCCATCGGCATTGTTTTCGGCTTTATGCCGGCCCGCTCAGCTTCACGGCTCAATCCGATAGAAGCACTGGCAAGAGAATAGTTAAGGGGAGCTTATGCAGAGAGCAGATAAACAAGCACTGCGGAATTTAGCAGCCAATGACAGACTGACCGCTCAGTTCATTGAACTTACTGCAGTTGATACCAAATCAGATGAAAGCCGCAGCTGCTTGCCTTCAACAGATGGCCAGCTGGAGCTTGCCAAAAAACTGCAGGAGCTCTGTCAGTCACTTGCCGCAAAATGCACTCCGCAGGGCAGCGTTAACTTAACTTCCAAAGGTGCGCTGCTCATTCATCTGCCTCCTGCCCAAGGCTGTGAACAGGCGCCTGCTTTAGTGGTGCTTGCGCATCTTGATACTGCGCCTGACTGCTCCGGTGCGGGCGTCAGTCCTGCTTTGGTCACAGCATATCAGGGACAGGGTATTGAGCTTGAAAACGGCCTCATCCTTGATGACAAGATCTGTCCGGAGCTTGCTGCCCATATTGGTGATGACATCATTGTCACGGACGGACGCACTCTGCTCGGTGCTGATGACAAGGCAGGCTGTGCGGTGATGCTTGAGCTGTTAAAACGCATCGCAGATGGGCAGATTACTCACGGCAGTCTCTATATGGTGTTTACCGTGGATGAGGAGATTGGCCGCTCCTTTGACTCGGTACCGCTTGATTTAATCAAGGCGGATTTTGCCGTGACCATTGACGGCTGTGAACTCGGCGAACTTGATGTGGCCACTTTTAATGCTCTGAGCTGTCAGGTAAGCATTAAGGGCCGCTCCATTCATACCGGCAGTGCCTGCGGCAAACTTATCAATGCCCTGAAGATTGCCTCTGAATTTGTTTCTCAGCTGCCGCAGAACGAGGCCCCGGAGACTACCTCAGGTCTTGAAGGTTTCTATCATCCATACCATATTGCAGGAGGAGTGGAGCAGGCATCTGTGTCCCTGATCTTGCGTGACTTTGACATGAGCGGCCTGAATGCCCGCCGTGAGTTTGTGCAGAACATTTGCAAAAGACTTAATGAGCGTTACGGAGAAGAGCGCGTCAGTGCTGAGTTTTATCTGCAGTACCGCAACTTTGCTGAGGTGTTAAAGCAAAGTCCCGGAGTACTGCGTCTGTGCCGTGAAGCTTATGCCAGAGCAGGGGTTGAGGTGCATGAAAACCATGTGCGCGGCGGCACGGACGGTTCCAACCTTTCTTACGCTGGACTGCCCTGCCCGAATATCTTTACCGGCGCTTTGAACTGCCATGGCCCGTATGAATGTCTGCCGGTGCCGTCACTGCATAAATCACTTGCCTGTGTGCAGGCTTTGGTGAAACTGACTGCCAAAGAAGATCGCAGTGCTCTCTTTGCCAAAGATGCGGAGGATGGTAAGTGAGACTGGTCATAACCGGAGCGTCTGGAAATTTAGGCTCAGCGCTGTTCTCTCAGTCCTGCGCAGCGGGGCATCAGGTATATGGTTACAGCCATACTGAGCTTGATATCGTGCAGCGTGAGGCGGTGCAAAGTCTGTTCCGCACGGTTAAGCCTGAAATTGTGATTAACTGTGCGGCTTATACCAATGTGGAAAAGGCTGAGAGCAGAGTTCAGCAATGCCGTGAGGTCAATGTAGTCGGTGCTGAGAATCTGGCGCTGATCTGCGAGAGCCTAGGTGTTCCTTTAATTCAGATTTCAACGGATTATGTGTTCGGTGAGAGCAAAGGGCCGCATCTTGAAACTGAAGTACCTATGCCGCTTAATGTTTATGGCAGTTCCAAGTATGCAGGCGAACTTGCCGTGCAGCAGTGTTGCAGCAGAGTGATGATTGTGCGCACAGGCTCGCTGTTTGGCAGGCAGGGGAAGAGCTTTGTAAAAACCATTCTTAAGTTTTGCAGAGAACCATACGGTCATAACTCTGGCAAACAAGACAAGGTGGAGCAGGTCTGCAAGCTTTTTGTAATTGCTGATAATCTCATTATGCCAACGCCATCCTCTGCTTTGGCCAAGGTGCTGCTGCAGATGGCTCAGGCGGCGCTGAAGGCAGCGGCTGAGGGCGATCATTCATTATGGGGTGTGTATCACTATGCCGGAGTGCCTGCGGTCTCAACTGCTGATTTTGCCGAAGCAGTGATTGCCAGCGCAAAAGAGAAGGGATGGCTGTACAGCCGTCCTGAAATCCATCGCATTCGCCAAAAGGATTATAAAAGTGCTGTACTGCGGGCACATGATTTAAGACTGGACTGCAGCAAAACCTGCAGCACCTTTAACCTGACACTGCCAGACTGGCGGTCGTATCTTGCAGAAGTTACAGCCTGAGGAGGATAAGATGCGTGCAGCAGTAAAGAAAAGTTTATGTGTAAAAAGCCTGAGTTTGGCTGTTTTCACGGTGCTTGCCATCGGCATGAGCGGCTGCTCACTGACACTTACTGACTATCAAAGACCGGAGCTACCTCAGGCGGCATCATTTGAGCACGCAGAGAGCTTTCTTGGTATAGCCATATCTGAAAAATATTGGCAGCTTTTTGGAGATGAAAAATTCAATGCGCTGGCAGAAAAAGCGCTGCTGACAAATTACGATCTGCAAAACGCCTACTTAAATGTACGTGCAGCACAGGCACAACTTGGTCTTACCAATACCAATTTAAATCCGACGGCATCATCATCTGCCGGAGCTGATGCCCGCAAGGAACTGGAGAACGGCACCAATACCAAGAGCAGTTCAACTGCGCTGCAGCTGTCCTACGAAGTGGATTTGTTTGGGCGCTTGGCTGCCCAGCGCAGATCGGCTGAAGAAAGTCTTAACGCCTCTGCTTACGATTACTGGGCCATGCGTCTTTCAGTAATCTCTGCACTTGGTACAGCTTACTGGCAGTATGCGTATGCAGTGGAAGCTCTGCGCCTTGGCAATGAAGAACTGGATGCATCTACCCGCCGTTTGCAGCTTATTTCAGCCAAATATCAGGCTGGTGCAGCTGACGGCCTTGAATTGGATACCGCAAGGGTAAACCATCTGGCAGTCTTGGACAGTGTGGAACAGCGCCGTCAGAATCTCTATATGGCAAAGAATGCCTTAAATCTGCTGCTTCACAATACGCCTGATGTGCAGCTTGAGGTCTCATCATTGGATAGCGCTGTAATGCCTAATATTTCGCTGGTGATGCCGGCGGAACTGCTCTCGCGCCGTCCTGATTTGATGGCGGCAGAGGCCAGACTGCGTGCAGCAGTAGCAGACACTGATGAGGCCCGGCTGAACTTCTACCCGCAGTTTAATCTTAGTGCAGGGCTTACTGCCGGTGATGGATCTGCTATCGCGCGCTTTTTGAGTGATCCCATAGGAGCTTTGGGTGCTGCCGTGACCCTTCCGTTCTTAAATTTCAATGAGCTCTCGTACATGGAAGAAAGTGCTATGGTGGAAAAGGACAGAGCTGAGCTGAACTTTGTGAACACATATCTGACAGCATTGCAGGAGACTGCCGATGCCATTGATGCAGTGAATTACTATCAGCAGGCAGTAAAGTCCATGGCAGAGCGTGAAAGACTAGCCAAGCTTAACTACCAGCGTTATGAGGTGCGCTATCGCTCAGGAGCTTGTCCCCTTTCGGATTTGCTTGATGCTTCTGATACATTGCGCCAGGCCTCAATTTCGCTGCTTGAGGCCAAGAGAGACAGTCTGACAAGTATGCTGAATTTAATGACAGCTGCAGGCGGAGACACCAATGAAAGCCATATTGCAGAAATTTTATCAACTTCTAAAGGATAGGGGGATAGGCCTGATACAATAAATATTACAAAAGTTAAGCGCAGCTGCAAAGTTTTATTGCAGTTGCAAAACGCCTCTTTGTATTCGTTAAAAGGCTTATATTGTCTTTAATGTAACCTAATTCTTTCGATACTTTTGTTTGGACAGATAAGATTAAATGCAGATTAAACTTGCTTCATGGAATGTAAACGGTATCCGTGCTGTGGCTAAAAAACCGGACTGGCAGTGGTTCTTGAATAATGATTATGATGTAATCGGTTTGCAGGAAACTAAGGCCAGTTTGGATCAATTAACTAAAGATCACATTGAGCGTCCAGGCTGTAAATCTTATTTTTGTTCATCTGTGGTTAAAAAGGGTTACTCCGGCACAGCTGTGTTCACAAAGCTTGAGCCTTTAAAGGTTGAGCTTGAGCTTCCAGATCCTGTCTATCAGGGAGAAGGGCGCATTGTTCATCTGGAGTTTGAGCATTTCCATTTCTTTAATGGTTATTTTCCTAATGGCGGCGTTCAGCTCGAAGATGAAAGCGGAAAGCCTCTGCCAGGTAAATTCAAGCGGGTGCCTTATAAGATGGGCTTTTTTGACAGCTTCTTTAATTATGCGCAGGAATTGCGCAAAACCAAGCCCATTGTTGTTTGCGGTGATTTCAATATTGCCCATCATGAGATTGATTTGGCACGGCCAAAGACCAATACCAAGAATACCGGTTTTCTGCCGGAGGAGCGAGCCTTCCTTGATAAGTTTACAGAGGCTGGCTATATCGATACTTTCCGGATGTTCCATCCGGATGAAGGCGGGCACTATACCTGGTGGTCATACAAGACCCGTGCACGTGCCTCAAACGTTGGGTGGCGCATTGATTACTTCTTTGTCTCTGAAGAACTGCGCGGCAATGTAAAGGATGCAGTGATTGAAAATCAGGTCATGGGTTCAGATCACTGTCCGATAGGCCTTACTTTGGAGTTTTAATTGATTGCACCAAATTGGTGCTTAAATCTTGAAAAAGAGGCACTGATTGCTCTTATTTAGGGCAAAAGCGGTGTCTTTTTTATCAGCAGTTTCATAAATATCTGCTCAATTTGGCTTAAGCTCAAAGCTTGCATATAATGGACTTCTATTTTGTTGCCCATACAGGGCGTTGTTTTTAAAGGAAATAAAATCGTGAATATTCAAGAATTGTGGAAATCATCTCCTGGTCAGCTCTTTACTGCGGCTTCGGTTCAGTCCGGCTCTTCTTACTATTATTGGCGATTTTATTTATTCAACTAATTAAAGGCGGTTTTATATGAACTTAATGAACAGCAGGATCATTCCTCCGCCGCCTACTGCGCGGCGTCAGGGGATCGTTGATACCAATATCAGCGGAGTATATCAATTGTTGCCTCCAGTCGCGATTATTGAAAAATATCCAAGCACGGACTTTACCGATGATCTGGTAAAGCAGACCCGCTTGAATATACATAACGTTTTAAATGATGCCGACGACCGTCTGGTTGTCATTGTCGGCCCGTGTTCCATCCATGACCCTAAAGCAGCGCTCGACTACTGCTCACGTCTGCTGGCACTGCGTCAGCAGTACAAGGAGCAACTTGAGGTGGTGATGCGCGTGTACTTTGAAAAGCCGCGTACTACTGTGGGCTGGAAGGGTCTGATTAATGATCCGGATCTTAATAACAGCTATGACATCAACAGCGGTTTGCGCATTGCCCGCCGTCTGCTGCTTGAGATTAATGAAATGGGTATGCCGGCAGCTACTGAGTACCTTGATTTGATCACGCCGCAGTACATCGATGAGCTCATTTCATGGGGAGCCATCGGTGCCCGCACCACTGAGTCTCAGGTGCACCGTCAGTTGGCTTCAGGTTTGTCCTGCCCGGTCGGCTTTAAGAATGCCACTGACGGCAACGTCAAGATTGCGGTGGACGCCATTGTGGCAGCACAGCACGAGCACACCTTTATGACCGTGACCAAGATGGGCCATGTAGCTATTGCACACACCACCGGCAATGAGGACTGCCACGTGATTCTGCGCGGCGGCGTGAAGCCCAACTTCAAGCATGAGGATGTGGAAAACACCTGTGCAATTCTGGAAAAGAGCAAAGAGAATCAGAAGGTCATGATTGACTTCTCTCACTCCAACAGCCAGAAGCAGTTTAAAAAGCAGGTAGAGGTCGCTGAGGATGTGGCAGCTCAGATTGCCGCAGGCGATAACCGCATTTTCGGTGTGATGATCGAAAGCAATATTGTTGAGGGCAGACAGGATTTGGGATCTGACTGCAGCAAGCTGATTTACGGTCAGAGTATTACCGATGCCTGTGTGGGCTTTGAAGACACTGAGTACATTTTAGCTAAGCTCAACTCTGCTGTGCTCGCAAGGCGCGCAGCATCAAAGTAGGATTAGGTTTGCAAAAAGCCCTCATATTTTGGGGGCTTAATTATTTGAGGGAATGAAAGATGCATGCACTGTCACTTGAAAAGGACAAGATTAAGTTTCTGCTGCTTGAGGGCGTAGATCCCAGCTCCGTGGATGTTTTAAAAAACGCAGGCTATAACAATGTTGAATATGTAAAAAAAGCCTTGGACGGAGATGAGCTGCTCGAACGCATATCCAATGTCCATTTCCTTGGCATCCGCTCCCGCACCAAGCTTACTGCTGAGGTGCTTTCCCACGCCAAGAAGCTGGTGGCTGTCGGCTGCTTCTGCATCGGCACCAATCAGGTTGATTTGCAGGCTGCTGCCAAGCTCGGAATTCCGGTTTTTAATGCACCTTTTTCAAATACCCGTTCGGTGGCTGAACTGGTTACCGGCGAATATCTGCAGCTGCTGCGCGATGTTCCGGCTCGCAATGCTCTGCTGCACCGCGGCGGCTGGAAAAAAGCCGCTTCAGGCTGTTATGAGGCCCGCGGCAAGACTTTGGGCATCATAGGCTACGGCCATATTGGCACCCAAGTGGGCATCATTGCTGAGAGCCTCGGCCTTAAGGTGGTGTTCTACGATATTGAAAACAAGCTGTCACTTGGCAACGCAAAGCAGGTCGGTACTCTTGATGAGCTCTTTTCCCTGTCTGATATCGTGACCATGCACGTGCCTGAAACTGAACTGACCATGGGCATGATCAATGCTGATGCTTTTGCCAAGATGAAGAAGGGCGTATTTTTCGTTAATGCATCCCGCGGCACTGTGGTGGACATCAAGGCTCTTTCTGATGCTTTAAGATCAGGTCAGGTGGCTGGTGCTGCCGTGGACGTATTCCCTAAGGAGCCTGCTGCCAACGGTGAGGAGTTTGTCTCCGAGCTGCGAGAGTTTGACAATGTGATCTTAACCCCGCATATCGGCGCCTCAACCGAGGAAGCTCAGCGTAATATCGGCATTGAAGTGGCACAAAAGCTTGCGCTGTACTCTGACAATGGCACAACTTTAACAGCTGTGAACTTCCCTGAAGTTTCCCTGCCGCAAAAGCGCGAGGGTGTATCCCGTCTGCTGCACGTGCATTTAAATGTTCCGGGCATCATGCGTCAGATCAATGAGATCTTTGCCGCCCAGAATATCAACGTGGCAGCTCAGTACCTGCAGACTACGGCTGATGTAGGTTATGTGGTGATGGATATTCACTCAGACAAACCTGAGCAGCTCGTGCCTTTATTAAAGGAGATTAAGGGCACATTAAAATGCCGCATCCTTTACTAAAATATGGCGCATGAGAACAAAATTCTGTGCCCCTGCGCTTTTATGCAGCGCTCTTATTTCTCTGAGTGCTGCAGCTGACAGCTGGCAGGTGTCGTCATCAGGAACCTGGCAGCTTAATGAAGATCCGGCCTTTGCCCTGGGCAAAGGTTCGGCTTCGAATCTGCTGCGCCTTAATGAGGCGCTTCCCCATCATAAGGTCACGCTCGAGCAGCGTGACAGCATAACCTCACGCTTCAGTTTGTCATTTTCCTGCATGCTGCAGAGCCCCACTCCAGTGCTTGAACTGCGGGTGCCGGCTTTGGACATTGCGCTAAATGACACAGTGCGCGGTTATGCCTTTGCCCGTTTTATGGTGGATGACAATCAGGAGATGTCATTGCGCGCTGAAATTCAGGCACCCAACCGTTTGATCTTTGCACCATTTACCGCAGCTCAGGAGCGATCTTTATCTTCGCTCTTTTTGCAGCTGCGCGAGGGCGGAGTGCTGCATGCAGCACTGCTGCAGGGTAAAAGTGCAGAGCCGCGGCGCTACAACTTTCCGTTAAGCGGTTTTATGGAATTTGCTGACATCATCAGTGCTGACTGCCGGAATTTAAATGCAGCGGCTGGAGGGGAGGTTTCCTATTTACCTGATTATCTAACTGTTGAGCGCGCGGATGCTGCACCCAAAGACTTCAGCTTAAAGCCAAAGCCAACTGACGGTCTGGAGCCGAAAGTATCCCAGCCTGCAGTGCAGCAGGTTCAGGTTCCATCTGAGCCTGATTTGCCGCCAGCGCCTGATTTCAGACCGGACGGCTCACCTGCAGCCATCGGGCCAGACGGCAGACCGGTTGGAGCTGACAATCAAAATGGTGCAGCTGGCGGCAGTTTTGGTACGGCGTCCGGGCCTATGAT
>JADINH010000204.1 GCA_017694225.1 Candidatus Avisuccinivibrio stercorigallinarum | reverse complement strand
GATCATAGGTATTGACTTAGGTACTACTAATTCATGTGTTGCCGTGCTCGACGGCGACAAGGTGCGCGTGCTTGAGAACTCTGAAGGCCGCCGTACCACCCCGTCAATCGTCGCTTATGCCGATGACGGCGAGATCTTAGTCGGTGAGGCTGCAAAGCGCCAGGCCGTTACCAATCCTAAGAACACTTTATTTGCCATCAAGCGTTTAATCGGCCGCCGTTACGATGATGCCGAGGTGCAGCGTGACATCTCCATCATGCCTTATAAGATTGTGAAGGCAGACAACGGTGACGCCTGGGTTGAAGCCAAGGACAGAAAGCTCGCTCCCCCGCAGATTTCAGCTGAAGTCTTAAAGAAGATGAAGAAGACCGCTGAGGATATTTTGGGCGAGGAAGTGACCGAAGCTGTGATCACCTGCCCGGCATACTTCAACGACAGCCAGCGTCAGGCTACTAAGGATGCAGGCCGCATTGCAGGCCTTGATGTAAAGCGCATCATCAATGAGCCGACTGCAGCTTCCATTGCCTACGGCGAGGACAAGGGCAAGGGCGAGCAGAAGATTGCCGTGTATGACCTGGGCGGCGGTACTTTTGATATCTCCATCATTGATATTGATGAAGTTGACGGTGAGAAGACCTTTGAGGTGCTGGCCACCAACGGTGGCACCCACTAGGGCGGCGAGGACTTTGACAACCGCATCATCAACTTCCTGGTAGATGAGTTCAAGAATCAGCAGGGTGTGGATCTGCGTCAGGATCAGCTGGCTCTGCAGCGTCTGAAGGAAGCTGCCGAGAAGGCCAAGATTGAGTTGTCTTCATCTTCACAGACCGATGTGAACCTGCCGTACATCACTGCAGATGCCACCGGCCCGAAGCATTTGAACATCAGAATCACCCGTGCAAAGCTTGAGTCATTGGTGGAAGATCTGGTGCAGAAGACCTTAGAGCCGGTCAAGATCGCCTTAAGCGATGCCGGCTTGTCAGTGAGCGATGTCGATGACGTGCTGCTCGTCGGCGGCCAGACCCGTATGCCGATGGTGCAGAAGCTCGTCGCTGACTTCTTTGGCAAGGAGCCGCGCAAGGACGTGAACCCGGATGAGGCTGTGGCCATTGGTGCAGCCATTCAGGGCGGCGTGCTGGCCGGCACCAAGAAGGATGTGCTGCTGCTTGACGTTACTCCGCTTTCCCTTGGTATCGAGACCATGGGCGGCGTGATGACCACCTTAATTGAGAAGAACACCACCATCCCGACCAAGAAGTCACAGGTGTTCTCCACTGCTGAGGACAATCAGCCGGCCGTGACCATTCACGTGCTGCAGGGCGAGCGCAAGAGAGCTGCTGACAACAAGTCCTTAGGCCAGTTCAACCTTGAGGGCATTGCTCCGGCACCGCGCGGAGTTCCGCAGATTGAGGTGACCTTCGACATTGACGCTGACGGCTTAATCCACGTCTCCGCCAAGGACAAGAACACCGGCCGCGAGCAGAAGATCACCATTCAGTCTTCTTCCGGCCTGTCTCAGGAGGATATTGAGCGCATGGTGCGTGAGGCTCAGGAGCACTCAGCTGATGATAAGAAGTTTGAGGATCTGGCCAATGCACGCAACAGAGCAGACGGCACCATCCATGCTGTAAGAAAGCAGCTTGCTGACGCCGGCAGCGCTGTTCCGGCCTCCGTCAAGGCTGACATCGAGAAGGCTATCGCTGAGCTGGAGCTTGCGGTGCGCGGGGATGACAAGGACAAGATCGAGCAGGCTGAAAAGAAGGTGCTTGAGACTGCCCAGAGCCTCCTGCAGGCTGCCCAGGCTCAGGCCCAGGCCGCTCAGCAGGCCCAGGCACAGCAGCAGTCAGCCGGCAGCAGCGCCGGTGCAGGCTCTTCTGCCAAGGATGACAATGTCGTTGACGCTGAGTTTGAAGAAGTCAAAGACGACAAGAAGTAATTCAGGCAAAAACACTAAAGCCCGGGATGCCCGCAGGGGCAGCCCGGAGCCTGACGGGGCGGGGGACCGCCCCCTTTTTTGCAGCTTGTGAGCTTTAAGCCGGAAGTGAAGGCAGCGGAGGCAAAACCGTTGTTTTACTGTTTCAGGCAGGCACAAAAGCTGCAAAAAAGCGCAGGCTGAAGATTTTAAAAGAGGGAGCATATGGCTGGTACAAAACGCGATTATTATGAAGTGCTGGGGGTCAACAAGGATGCTGATGCCGCTGCCATCAAGCGCGCCTTTAAGCGTCTTGCCATCAAGTATCACCCCGATCACAACAAAGATCCCGATGCTGGCGAAAAATTCCGTGAGATCAATGAAGCCTATCAGGTGCTCTCAGATCCGCAGAAGCGCCAGATCTACGATCAATACGGCTTTGAAGGCCTGAACGGTGCGGCAGCAGGCGGCGGTGCCGGCGGCTTCAACGGCGGCAACTTCTCAGACATTTTCGGCGACAGCTTCTCTGATATCTTTGCAGATCTGTTCGGAGGCGGCGGACGCTCGGGCAGAAACAGCAGCGCCTCCAGACGCGAGCAGTTAAACCGCGGGCGCGATATGCGCATCCATGTGGAGCTTACCCTTGAGGAAGCCGTCAAGGGCGTGCAGAAGAAGGTCAATGTAAAGCTCATGGATGAGTGCCCGGACTGCCACGGCTCCGGCAGCAAGTCAGGGCGCCGCAAGACCTGTCCTTACTGCCACGGCACCGGACAGGTGGTGATGCAGCAGGGGCCTTTCCGCATGGCGCAGGAATGCCCGCACTGCCACGGCGTGGGCGAGATTGCAGATGATCCCTGCCCCAAGTGCAGAGGCTCAGGGCGCGTACAGCGCACCAAGACTTTAAACATCAGCATCCCGGCTGGTGTGGACAACGGTGACCGCATCCGCCTGGCCGGCCAGGGCGAGCCCGGCATCAACGGAGCACCCAACGGCAATCTGTATGTGGACATTGTGGTGGCCCATCACGATCTGTTCGAGCGCGACGGCAACGATCTCTACTGCACCGTGCCGGTGAGCTTTACCACCGCAGCTTTGGGCGGACAGGTCGAAGTGCAGACTTTGGACGGGCGCATCAACCTGACCATCAAGCCTGAGACCCAGACCGGAACCATGATGCGTATTCCGGGCAAGGGCGTGCGCTCTTACAATTCAAGCGCTGCAGGCAATTTATACTGCCGCGTGGTGGTGGAGACCCCGGTCAACCTCAACTCCAAGCAGAAGGATCTGCTCCGCCAGCTTGAGGCATCCTTAAACGGTGAGGATGAAAGCCCGGAGAGGAGGGAATCAGTGCGCTCTGCGCACAAGCCCAAGCGCGAGAGCTTAAAGGACAGCATCAAGCAGTTCTTCAATGATTTAAAGAACTAAACAAAGTACAAAGGGCGCGGTTTTATAGAAGTCTCTCAAGAAAACCCTCGACTTTAGTCGAGGGATGAATTGAGAATCTTTATAGAAGTCTCTCAAGAAAACCCTCGACTTTAGTCGAGGGGTGAATTGAGAATCTTTATCAAATAAATTTCATTTTTTCATTAATTTTTGTGTTATGGTAATTCTGTGTTAGTCCTAAACGGAAGGTGCTGTAAGTGGTTGTTTATCTTGCAAGGAAGTTCAAACTCAATCTCCTGGCATGTGCTATACAGCGTGTTTTCCTTGCCCGTACCGGAGGATGCGTCCGCAAGGTGTGGAACGACCTCTTAGAGATACAGAATAAACGAATCGCCAAAGGTGAAAAGCCTTACACTTACAATGAGATGAGCGCCATCTTGACTGACATGAAGAAGTCAGCGGAGTATGCATT
>JADINH010000203.1 GCA_017694225.1 Candidatus Avisuccinivibrio stercorigallinarum | reverse complement strand
GCACTGCAGGGGGCAGGTGTGAGTACACCGCCAAAAGTGCAGGGCTGCAGCAGCAGGCGGCTGTTAACAACTAAACAGCGCCCTGCGGCAGCAGCTGCGCATGGATGGCAGGTGTTTTTGCACCAGAAATTTTGATTTTTAAAGTTAAATTAGAACTTAAAAAGTAAGAGAGGCTCTTTTGAACATTTTATTTATCTCCTCCGAGATTGCAGGTTTGATCAAGACCGGCGGTCTGGCCGACGTTGCCAAGGCCCTGCCCTGCCAGTTAAAGCAGAACGGCCATCAGGTGCGTCTGGTCATGCCCTGCTACAGCCTGGTAAAAGGCGCCTTTGATTTTCCGATCATCGGCACCGGCTGCATCAATGAAGGCAGCTCTGAGCCCATGGAATATGCTGTGCGTCAGACCTTTGTGGGCGATGAAAAGGTTGAGGTATGGCTGATTGACTACCGCCGCTATTACGAGAGAACCTCCATCTACGGCGACAACAATCAGGCCTATGGCGACAACGGCGAGCGCTATGCCTTCCTGGCAGCCGCTGCCCTCGATGCCGCCTACCGTCTAGAGTTCCAGCCTGACATCGTGCACTGCAATGACTGGCACGCTGCATTGGCTCCGATGATCCTGCGCTTTAAGTACGGCTCCAATCCGTTCTTTGACAAGACCCGCTCTTTAATCACCATTCACAATGGTGCTTTCCAGGGCGTGTTTGACCGCCATCAGATCCGCTTCCTGCCTGAGATTGCCTCCTATTACAATGACATGATCATGCAGGGCTCCTATATCAACTTCTTAAAGTGCGGTGTGTTCTTTGCAGACAAGATTAACACCGTCTCCCCGGGCTACGCCGCTGAGCTCATCACCTATTTGGGAGGCCACGGCATGGCCAAGAACTTCCAGGACAGAGCCCAGGATCTGTGCGGCATCATCAACGGCTGCGATTACAGCGACTGGGATCCGGCCACTGACAAGCACCTGAAGATCAATTACGACATCAACACCATGGAGGAGAAAGTGCTGGGCAAATACCTGCTGCAGCGCAAACTCGGCCTGCCGATGGGTGATGATCCGCTCTACGGCATGGTGGCCCGTCTGACCGATCAGAAAGGCGTGGGCCTCCTGATCCCGATCCTGGACCGCTTCCTGCAGCACAAGGTGCAGGTGGTCATTGAAGGCACGGGTGACCCCAACTTCGAGCGCCAGATGGCAGAGCTTGCAGCCCGCTACCCCGAGAAGATGCGCTTTGAGCCCAAATATGACAATGCCCTTGCGCATCAGATTGAGGCAGGCTCAGACTTCTTCTTGATGCCGTCGATCTTTGAGCCCTGCGGCCTCAATCAGATCTACTCCCTGGCCTATGCCACCCTGCCTATCGTGCGTGCCGTGGGCGGCCTGAAGGACACCGTGACTGACTATGATGCCAATCACGAACAGGGCAACGGCTTCATGTTCTATGATCCTAACCCCGAAGAGCTTCTGTCCCTGCTGCGCCGCACCCTCATCTTCTATCTGGAAGATCCGGCAGAGATGCGCCGCATCAAGCAGAACGCCATGCGCACCCGCTTTGAGTGGAAGGACAGCTGCAAGCTCTATGAAGATCTCTACGCCCAGGCTTTAACCAAGCCCAAGTGGTGGTAAAGACCGGGAGCCGGCGCCTTAAGCGCAGCGGCACTCATGCTTAGGACGATCCCGCCTGATGGCGGGATTGTTCATTAAGGCCGCCCGCGCTCTGTACGGCTGGCGGGCTGAGCCGCCAGGCGGCCTTACGGCTGACCGGAGTGCTACAGGAAGATCTTGAGCGGTGTGGCTCCAGGCGGATCGGCGCGCAGGCTTCTTCCGCTGCGCTGCTCTAACTCGCCGAGCCTGGCAGCAAGCTTCTGGCCCATGGGGCGGCAGTCTTCAATGCTCTGCCAGAAGTAAGCATGGAAGAACACATTGCTGATCTTTTTATCCTCACTTAGCTCTCCCCGCTTTGATGCCTTATAGACTAAATCAAAGTCCTGCGCGTATCTCAACATCAGATCTTCATATAAATCATGCAGCTCAGCCTCAGCTTCATCCATCACAATGCCGCTGTCTTTGCGCTCACACAGGGCCTTGTAAAGACTGTCCAGAATTTCACGCTGACAGTACATCATTTCGCTGGGATTAATATCGAGCGCCTGGACGTCCACCGGCACTCCCTCTTCTCTCATCAGCCCGACATACTCGGCGAGCAGCTGATTGGATGCAAAGGAGCTGATTATGTCGTGCAATAAGTGCAGCCTCATGATCTGCCCATAATCTAAAGCCTTTCCTGCCGTAAAGCCGGCATCAATTTCGCGGGCCTGGTGGATCTGCTCATTAAAAAAGGCCAGAGCCTGCATATCCGCGCCGTCAAGCTCGCAAAGAAAGCCCTTGCTCTCAATAAGGTTCAGCAGGGTCTTCTTTGCCTTGTCTGCACAGCTTTTATAGCGGTCTAATACCTCCTGATCCACCAGGCCGAGATTAACCATAGTTACATATTTATCCAGCGGTGACAAAAGTAGTCTCACGCAGTCATTAAAAGACTTTGCCTTGCGATAGGACTCGCTTATCACCCCTAAAATATTGTCCAGACCGCCAAAACGCTTTCTTCTGCTTTTCTTGCCCATCAAAGCTCCTGTTAAGCCAAATTAAATCCCGCAGCAGTACTGCTGCACCTGCCTGCTCAGCGCAAATCTGCGCTTATGCATGAGCGGCAGCGCCATCCTGCTTTAACTCAAAGTGATACATCTCACGCAGACTGCAGCCCTGCTCTTCCTCCTGCTTCCTGAAGGTATCCTTCAGGGCTTCAATTTTTTGGCAGTAATCTTGCATGAGCATGGCAATCTCAAAGTGCACCATCGGAGTATCCCCTGAAGCCATGAGATCGTCATACTTATCGGCCATCTCCATCACAGCCTCATCAAGCTCCGGGCAGGAAAGCGGCAGTTTGTCCTTATGAGATGTATAGCGCACATCGACGTAAGTGTTCATCATCTCCAGGAAGGACAGATCATAGGCAGCAACCTCATCGTAGCAAACGCGCTTGTGGGCCGGAACCGTATGGGCAAGCTTGATATCCTCATCTATCATCAGCCCGCGCAGCATCAGATTCTGCAGAGTCTTTAAAGTCAGGCAGCGCTCAAGCAGCGCCTTCACCTCAGGATCGGCAGTACTTTTTCCAAGATCTTCGGTAAGATGCAAAAGCTTCATGCGCAGGCTGCGGAACTTGTCTGCCGTCGCAAAGGTCAGCAGTTCCTTATCCTC
>JADINH010000202.1 GCA_017694225.1 Candidatus Avisuccinivibrio stercorigallinarum | reverse complement strand
CGGCTGCAACGGCTGTAAGTACTGAAACTGCTGAAGAGGCATCCGAAACTCCTGCCGTTGATGCTGCATCAACGACAGGCGCCGACACCGCCGCCAGGGCTTAGGACTTTAATTTTCCTTAAGGAGGCGCTCTCATGGCGCCTCTCAAGCTGAACAGCAAACCTCAGCGCTTTTGCAGAATGCGGCAGTTTCCATGCGCGCTTACAATTAAATACGCTTTTTTATTGCCCTAAGATTAACACAGCCGCGCTGCAAATGCGGCCCGCTCTGATGGCAGCCGCTGCTCTTTAACGCCTTAATTTTAACCAAAAATCCCTGCCCCCAAATTGGGCATTGGGTTCAAAAAGTTTGCAGCCCCCGCGCGAAATATGCGCAAAACATGCGATTTCGTGGCACAATAGGGAGCCTGATTTTAAGCAGCCGCAGGGCAGAGTTGCGCCCTTAAGATTTAGAGTTTTACACAACAATATTAAGAATTGATACGGAGCTATCACCAATATGGCAACCAATGACACTGCATATAATCCGCAGGAGATCGAGCCGGAAATTCAGCAGTACTGGCAGGAGCATCAGACCTTCCACGCAGTTGAGGACAAGAGCAAAGAGAAGTACTACTGCCTCGTTATGTTCCCTTATCCTTCAGGCAAGCTGCACATGGGTCACGTGCGCAATTACACCATCGGCGATGTGATTGCCCGCTACAACCGCCTGCTGGGCAAAAATGTGATGGCCCCTATCGGCTGGGATTCCTTCGGCCTGCCTGCTGAGAATGCCGCCATTAAGAACAACGCCCAGCCCGCTGACTGGACTTTCTCCAACATCGATTACATGAAGCGCCAGTTAAAGTCTTTGGGCCTGTCCTACGACTGGCAGCGTGAAGTAGCCACCTGCCGCCCGGAGTACTACAAGTGGGAGCAGCAGTTCTTCACTGAGCTCTACAAGAAAGGCCTTGTCTACAAGAAGGTTTCCACCGTCAACTGGTGCCCGAACGATCAGACCGTGCTGGCCAATGAGCAGGTGGTCGACGGCCGCTGCTGGCGCTGCGACTCCAAGGTGGAGCTGCGCGAAATCCCGCAGTGGTACTTAAAGATCACCGCCTACGCTGAAGAGCTCCTGCAGGACATTGACAAGCTCGACGGCTGGCCTGAGCGCGTGCGCACCATGCAGCGCAACTGGATCGGCAAGTCCCAGGGCCTTGAGATCACCTTCAAGGTCGACGGCATGGATGACACCGTAACCGTCTACACCACCCGCCCGGACACCTTCATGGGCATCACCTACATGGCCATCTCCGCCAACCACCCGCTCGCCCGCAAGGCCTGCGAGACCAACAAGGAGCTTGAGGCCTTCTGTCAGGAATGCCGCACCCAGAAGTTTGCCGAGGCTGACATCGCCACCATGGAAAAGAAGGGCATGCCCACCGGCCTGTATGCCATTCACCCCATCACCGGCAACAAGTTCCCGATTTTGGTGGCCAACTTCGTCATCATGGATTACGGCACCGGCGCTGTGATGTCCGTTCCTGGGCATGACGAGCGCGATTATGAATTTGCCAAGAAGTACAATCTGCCCATCGTTCCGGTGATCCGCCCGGAGAACGGTGATGTGCCTGACTTAAAGGAAGGCGCCTTCACCGAGCACGGCATTTTGTGCAATTCAGGCGAGTTTGACGGCATGAATTTCGACCAGGCTTTTGAAGCCATTGCCAACAAGTTAGAGGGCATGGGCATCGGCAAGCGCAAGGTCAATTACCGCCTGCGCGACTGGTGCATTTCCCGCCAGCGCTACTGGGGCGCCCCGATCCCGATGCTCACCATCGACGAGACCGGTGAAATCGTCCCGGAGAAGCCTGAGAATATGCCGGTCACCCTGCCCACCGACGTCAAGATTGACGGCGTGACCAGCCCGCTCAAGACCGATCCCAACTGGTATAAGACCACCTATGAGGGCAAGGCTGCCACCCGTGAGACTGACACCTTTGATACCTTCATGGAGAGCTCCTGGTACTTTGCCCGCTACTGCTCACCGCGCTATGAAGGCGGCATGGTGGAGAAGTCTGCAGCTGATTACTGGCTGCCGGTTGATCAGTACATCGGCGGCATTGAGCATGCAGTGCTGCACCTGCTCTACTCCCGCTTCTTCTTCAAGTTAATGCGCGATGCCGGCATGGTGTCAGGCGATGAACCGTTCAAGCGCCTGCTCTGCCAGGGCATGGTGCTGGCAGACGCCTTCTACTACTTAAACGACGCCGGTGCCCGTGTCTGGGTCAGCCCACTTGATGCCATCGTCACCCGCGACGAGAAGGGCAACATCGCCAAGGCCGTGGATGCACAAGGCCACGAGCTGCAGCACGAGGGCATGATCAAGATGTCCAAGAGCAAGAACAACGGCATCGATCCTGAGGATATGGTGCGCATGTACGGTGCTGACACCGTGCGCCTGTTCATGATGTTCGCATCGCCCGCTGAGCTCACCTTAGAGTGGCGCCAGTCCGGCGTTGAGGGCGCCAACCGCTTCTTGAAGAAGCTGTGGAAGCAGACCACCGACTTAATCCATGACGGCGCCTTTGTGCCGCTTGACAAGTCAAAGCTCGGCGCTGAAGAGCGCAAGCTGCGCAACCTGCTGCACCGCACCATCGCCAAGGTCTCAGACGACATCGGCCGCCGCCAGACCTTCAACACCGCCATCGCTTCTGTGATGGAGCTCTTAAATGCTGCAGCAAAGTACGTGCGCAAAGACGAAGTCGGCCTGGCTGTGCGTTATGAGCTTTATAATGCTGTGGTGCTGATGCTTTATCCCATCATCCCGCACATCTGCTTCAAGCTCTATCACATGCTGGGCAACACCGCAGATCTCGATCACGAGGCACGCTGGCCTGAGGTAGATGAAGAGGCCTTAAAGGCTGATGATCTTTTGATCGTGGTGCAGGTAAACGGCAAGGTGCGCGGACGCATCACCGTGGCAGCTGATGCTGCAGAAGATGCCATCAAGCAGGCAGCACAGGAAGATGAAACTGTAGCCAAGTTCCTTGAAGGCAAGGAAGTGCGCAAGGTCATCTACGTCAAGGGCCGTTTAGTCAACATCGTGGCTGCCTAAGGGCAGCCCTTAAGGGAGTGTAAAGTGCGATCTGCTTTAGCTTTGTGTTTTGCGCTGGCAGCTTCACTGCTCGTCAGCGCCTGCGGCTTTCATCTGCCCAATCAGACCAAGCTTGATGAAGCCATTCCTCAGCTGAATGTGGAGGGTGAATATCATCACCCCTTCTATAAGCTGATGGTGCAGAAACTGCGCATCAGCGGAGTGGAGGTGTTCGCCCAGGGCGATCCCGGCTATACGCATCAGGAGGGCATCCCCTCACTTTACATTCCCGAGCCGTCTGTGGACAACGTGGTGGTGGCTGTGGACTCACGGGCGCAGGCGCTGGAGCGCAATCTGCTTATCAAGGTCACCATGACCCTTGATATTCCTAACCACAGACCGCTTATCATGAAGAACTCACTGACCCGCTCAGTGCTCAATAAGACCGGTCACACTCTGGCCTCTGAAAACGAAGTGGCCATCGTGACGCAGGAGACTTACGACGAGCTCTCCAGCCAGATGGTGCTGCGCCTGGGTTACCTGGGGCGTGAGACCGATCCGGATGCACGCATCCCGCTGCCGCAGGATCTGGTGGTCAGCGCAGACGATCCGGGCACACAGGTCTCGGCACGCAATCCTTATGCGGGCATGACCATCATGGAGGCACTGCAAAGCCAGGATGCAGCTGATGCCGCTGAAGCGCAAGAGGTCACCCTCGATACGCTCAACAACGGTAAACAGTACACCGATCCAAAGCTGCCGCCGGTAACTCCGGAACTGCTGCACGAGGCACCAGCCTCGCTCAACACACGGATGTAGCTGTCAGCGTTAAGTAAGTTCGATTGATTAACATTCAGAGCGTCCCTGAGAGCAGTCTTGGGGACGTTTTGTTTTGTCTGCCTGCTGCACTCTGGCACACAAAAGCACAGCAGGACGGATGGCTTTCAAAATCAGAACGGGCTCAATACAGGCGCACTATCAAGCAGCTGGAGAATGCCGGCGCCTGTAAACACGTCTGCGTGATGCAGCACCGTACTGAGTTTTCAGTAGCATCTGCTGACGGCTGGTGCCACCTGGCTGTTGCGCGGTTTTTTAGAACTTTTGGATGGAACAGTCCTACCTCAGCGCAGTTCAATTAAGGCGCTAAGATGACATATAAAAAGCAGCCACCAAGAAAAAGCGCCGCAAGTACTACTATGATCAACCCTACTGTTTCCATTTTTTTTTACCTAAAAACTCTTTGCCGCTTTTAATTAAGGTGCAAAAATAATATACAAGAAAACTCCGCCAAGAATTAACGCTACGACCACTATTGAAATCAATACTGCAATTTCCATTTTAACACCTAAGATCTCATTGCCGCAGCGCAGCTAAGGCGCCAGGATGATGTACAGGAAGCATCCACCAATCACTAACGCTGTAAGAAATATTGCGATCAAGGCTGCTGTTACAGCTCCGTTAATTTGTCACCAAATTGCTCTATGATTTTATCCACGGTTACCTGCTGCTAATCCGTTTTTTGCTCAATGAGTTTGCCTGCCTCTGTTTGATAATTAATTTGTCACCTGATTTTTTGATTTCTGATTTTGACCACCTTTCATTTGTTCTTTAATTTGTCACGATTGAATTTGTTATCTGAATTTGTCATTGCTCATAATGACCTCTGGTTTTGTCCTCAGATGCTTTGCTCTTGAGTTTGTCTCGATTTTTTCTGCTCACTGAATTTGACCTGGTTATTTTTGACCGTTGATTTTGTCCTCATGGGTTTGATTTGGAGTTTGTCACTATTTTGAGCTTCCCCCTGGGGGTTTTTAGGTGCCTGCAGGAGGCTGGCTGGAGGGTTGGTTTTTAGCTGGAGGAGGGTAAGGGCGGTGCCCTCAGTGGGCACTGCCAGGCTGGTTAATAGCCAAACATCAGGTTCTCATTGCGGTGGCTGTTTACCACCTTCTCAATGGTCTCCTCCGTCACTATCTTAGCGCCGTCATTCACGGCGGTCAGCAGGCTGTGCGTGCAGATCTTGTTGATCACGCGCATAATGCAATGCCGCTGGAGTACTTGGCGATAGCTTTCACCGCCTCTGCATTGAATACCT
>JADINH010000201.1 GCA_017694225.1 Candidatus Avisuccinivibrio stercorigallinarum | reverse complement strand
AGGCTGCACTCTTCAGGCCGCCGATCTTGGCCGTCTGGGCACCGGCTGAACCTGCAAACTGTTTTTCCATGATTTCATTGAGCTCCTGCAATGCCGCAGGCTGCACTTCTTCGAGCGTGGCGATGCGCATAATGAGATCCAGGCGCACCGGCTCGGGGAACTGGCTTAAGATCTGCGCGCTCTGCTCGGGCTCTAAATAGGAGAGCACAATGGTCTGAATCTGCGGGTGTTCGTTTTGAATGATGGTGGCCACCTGGCGGGCATCCATCCACTTCAGGGAATCAAGGCCGTGCGAGCCCGTGCCCATGGCGATTTGATCCACGAGGTTGTTGGCCTTGTCCTCGCCCAAAGCCGCCACCAGGGCATTGCGCACGAAATCCGAACTGCCGATGCCGATATGCGAGTGCTTGGTGATGCTGGACAAAAAGGTCTTGTGCACCGCATTGACCGCATCCTGATTGAAATCTGACATCTCAGCCATGCGGATGCCCAGCTTCTGCACCTGCTTGGGCTGCAGATTGCGAAAGATCTGCGCGGCGTCCTCCTCAGACAAGGAGAGCATCAAAATGGCCGCCTTGTCAGTGCCTGACAGGCCCTCTAAGGCTGCCTTTTCATCGTCAGAGAGCTCCAGGCCGGTGGTGCCGCCGCGCGGCATCAGGGCCCCAGGAGCTGCCGGAGCGTTTTTTGCGGCCGGGACTACCGTGGTTCCGGCCGCTGCCGGCAGTTTGGCATTATCAGTCATGGCACACCTTCCTTAAGCCTTTTTCTTTTCAGCCAAATCTGAATTGATCCAGTCGCGCACCACCTCAGCAGACAGCTGCGGCTCATTGGACACCAATGTGCGCACGGCCTTAATCAAATCTTCATTCTTATGCATATTGGGCAGTTCAATGCCGCCTTCACGGTTGATGGAGTAAATCTGATCGTCCATCTCACTGCGCTGGGCAATTAAATTCAGATCGTCATTGCCCTCCAGGGCCGGCAGATTGTCGGTGTCACCGTGTTCAAGCGCCAGCTCTTCCTCGGTCTTGCTGCGCAGCAGGCGGTTCACCAGCGGCCTTATCACAAAGAGCACCACAATCAGGATAACCAGCACCGCGCCGCCGATGCGGGCAATGCGGTAGAAGGCCTCCTGCTGCCACCACGGCAGCGGCGGCCTGATATCCTCATGAGGGAAGGACACGGTCTCCACATGCACCACATCACCGCGCCGGTCATCAAGGCCAAGGCCCCCGCGCACCAAATCTGCAATCTTGTCCAAATCCTCCTGAGGCCTGGGCACATAGCTCACCACCCCCTCGGGGTCAACCTGGCGCAGATAATCGACCGCAACCGAGACGGTAAGCCTGGAGACCACATTGGTGGGCCTGGTGGTATGGCGGATGGTGGTATCGACCTCATAGTTGCGCACAGCCTCACGGCTCTCGTGGTCATTGGACTGCCCCTGGGCGCCGGTGGCAGTGCCGTCGCGCAGCTGCTGCGGAATGGCGGCATTGGCAGGCGGCTGATTGGACAAAGAGCCCGGCACTCCGTAGGGATTGGTGTTCTGCTCCCCGCCGCGCTCCTCACGCAAAGTCTCTGAGCGCACCGCCTGGCTGTCGGGGTTGTACATCTGGCGGGTCTCTTCCTCCACCGTGGTGTCCATGGTGACGTCAACTTCTGCAGAGTAATTGCCAAGCCCGAGCATCGGCGCAAGGATGCTGTCAAGTTTGTCGCGGTACTGCGCCTCACGCAGGGTGCGCAGTTCAAATTCCTGCTGCAGTTTGTCTGCCGTGCCCTCAGGGCCGCGTTCGGCCGAAAGCAGGCGGCCGTTTTGATCGGTCACGGACACATCTTTGGAGAGCAGATTGTGCACCGAAGAGCTGACCATAAAGCGGATGGAATTGACGTTCTCGGGGCTTAAGTAGGCGCCGTGCTGCAAAGTCACCACCACGGCAGCTGACGGGCGGCTCTGCTCGCGGGCAAAGACATTTTCCTTGGGGATGGCAAGGAGCACCGTGGCATGCTCAATGCCGTCAATGCGCTCAATGGCGCGGGCAAGCTGCATTTCCCGGCCGTGCTTGATGCGCTCGCCCTCAAGGCGCTGTGACACACCAAAACCGCTGTCAGTCATTAAAATGCTGTCGCCTTCGTCATTGCTCTCCAGATCAACGGCAATGCCGCGGCGCAGCATCTGCTCGCGGATAGCCGGGTACTGATCTACCGGCACCAAAATGCTCTCACCCTGCGACAGGCGGTAGTCATAGCCCTCCAGGTCAAGAAAATCCAACACCGGGCCGATTTCCTCAGGGCTGTAGTGGCCTAAGGTGCGGTAGGCCGGGCCCCCTGAGTTAGTGTTAAAGCTCACCAGGGCAAAGATGCCGCCTGCGATGAATAAAACCAAAAGGCCGAGGATGACCAGACGGCGCAGAATTTCGCCGTTTTTTAAAAATTCCTTAAAGCGCGAGGGGCGGGCTTCCTCTTTGGAGCTGTCAGCTGCAGACTGTACATTTTCAGCGCCCGCAGCAGCGGCGGCGGGGGCCGCAGCGGCCTCTGCAGCGCCTTCCATGGAGGGCTGCCCGGTTACAGCCGGGGCATTGACGGTTCCGCCCTGGGCTGTGGTCAGCGGAAAATTGTTGTCTGCCATAATGAAATTCTCTTAACTAAATCTGCATCTGCATAATGGTCTTGTAAGCATCAACCATCTTGTTGCGCACCTGCACTGTGGCCTCAAAGGAAATACTGGCCTTCTGCGAGGCGAGCATCACGTCGGCAAGCGTCAAAGATCTGTCACCCACATCAAAGCGTGACTGTGCGGCGCTGCTTTCGTTCTGCAGAATATTTACATTTTCAAATGCATCTTTGAGCATGGCCGCAAACTGGCCCACGCTGTCTGCCGCGCGCTCTGCAGGGGCAGCAGATGCATCACTTATATTAGCAGTTTCAGCAGGATTTGAGAGATTCTTTTGTGCAAGCGGACCTTCATAGGCAGGCTGCCTGGCCGCCGCGCTTAACTGATTTAAATTGCGCTGCATCTGCTGCAGCTGCGACATGATGGAAAGATTACTGCCGCCGTTAATCGTCATACTCATTGCCAAAAATCCTCGCGCCAAAATGCTGACATTAATTGATGCTCTGCCTGATGCTGTTTCAAAAGCCGTGCCAAAGCTGTAAAAAAGCGCGCAGGAAGGTGAGTGTTAAGCACGCAAGGCGCTCAAATTGAACAGGCAGGATAAAAATGAAAAGAAGGAAAGAGAAGGCAGTAAAGAAATGACGGCGGGCACAGGCGGCCTGACGGCCGCCTGCAAGCTGAGGATTACGGACGGGTCTTGACCTGTACGCCCTCTTCAGTGGCATAGAGCACCACATCAGCACCGCGGCGGGCAAACAAGCCCACGGTCACCACGCCCGGGATGGCGTTGATGGCGCGCTCGGTGGCAGCCGGATCCGGGATCATGAAATCAAACACGTCGAGGATCTCACAGCCGTTGTCGGTGATGCAGCCCTCGCGCAGCACCGGACGGCCGCCCATGGCAGTCAGGGTGCGGGCGACCTGGCCTCTGCCCATCGGAATGACTTCAACCGGCAGCGGGAACTTGCCCAGGGTGCTGACTAACTTTGATTTGTCCACGATGCAGATAAACTTCTCAGCCATGGAGGCTAAGATCTTCTCGCGGGTCAGGCAGGCACCGCCGCCTTTGATCATGTCAAAGCTGTCATTGACCTCATCTGCGCCGTCGATATAGACGCTGTAAGGCTCGCACTCATTGGGGTCAAGCACGCGCACGCCGATGTCCTTTAACATCTGTGTGGTCTTGTTTGAAGAGCTCACTGCGGCATCAACCTTGATGTGGTTGGCGTGAATAGCCTCTATAAACTTCACCACGGTGGAGCCTGAGCCCACACCAACGATGCCGTCCTTGGGGATGTACTTTAAGGCCTCCTGGGCCACCATCTGCTTTAACTCATCCTGGGTCATTTAGACACTCCTGATTAATACTTCCTTACAATTAAACCGTTACGCGAGCAAAACGTCTCTTGCCCACCTGCCAGACATGAGTGCCCTGAGGGATCGGAGCATTCTTGTCGGTGACAAGTTCACCGTCGCACTTGACTGCATTCTGCTTAATCATGCGGATGGCGTCAGAGGTGGTCGGGCACAGACCTGCTTCCTTGAGCAGTGCCGGAATGCCGATGGGCTGCAGGGTAAACTCCGGCATCTCATCTGGGATGGCATTTTTGGCAAACTGATTGATAAAGCCCTCTACGGCAGCATCAGCTGCCTGCGCACCGTGATAGCGGGCCACGATCTCGCGGCCAAGCTCGATCTTGGCATCGCGCGGGTTCATCGAGCCGTCAGCGCAGCGCTGCTTTAAGCTTGAGATTTCATCGACGGACTTGGCCGAGAGCAGATCAAAGTAATTCCACATCAGATCGTCAGACAGGGACATGATCTTGCCGAACATATCGCCCGGGGCATCCTCCACGCCGATGTAGTTGCCCGCGGACTTGGACATCTTCTTGACACCGTCAAGACCGACAAGCAGCGGCATCATCAGCACCACCTGCGGCTCCAGGCCTGCATCCTTCTGCAGTTCACGGCCCATTAAGAGGTTGAACTTCTGATCAGTGCCGCCAAGCTCAATGTCAGCCTTTAAGGCCACGGAGTCATAGCCCTGGAATAAAGGATAGAGGAACTCATGAATGGCAATGGGCTGATTGTTGTGATAGCGCTTGTCAAAGTCATCGCGCTCCAGCATGCGGGCTACGGTCAGCTTGGAGGCCAGGCGGATCACGCCCTCGGCGCCCAATTTGCCCAGCCACTCGGAATTGTAGCGGATTTCAGTCTTTTCACGGTCGAGCACCTTGAAGGCCTGCACGGCATAGGTCTCGGCATTCTTTAAGATCTGCTCGCGCCCAAGCTGCGGGCGGGTGGCATTCTTGCCTGACGGATCGCCCACGGAGGCGGTGAAGTCACCGATAATGAGAACCACTTTGTGGCCTAAATCCTGGAAAGCGCGGAGCTTGTTTAAAATAACAGTGTGGCCTAAATGAATGTCAGGAGCGGTGGGATCCATGCCGAGCTTTACAATCAGCTGACGGCCGCTTGAAAGTTTCTGCTTTAATTCGTCAAGCGGAATAATTTCCTGCGTGCCTCTGGTAATCTCACGTAATGCTGCTTCTACATCAGCCATCGGTATCTCCTAAAAATAAGACGCAGCCCTTGCTGCACATAATGATTTATCTGAGCATTGTAATACAAAACCGCTGCTTTTACCCGCAGCCGGGCAGGGTCAGGCAGGAATGGGGCCATCAGAGTGCGCTGCAAAAACAGCAGGCGCAGAAAAAAGAAAAACCGCAATTAAGCGGCTGTCTGTGGATGGTGCCCAGGGCGGGACTCGAACCCGCACTCTCGCGAACTACCCCCTCAAAGTAGCGTGTCT
>JADINH010000200.1 GCA_017694225.1 Candidatus Avisuccinivibrio stercorigallinarum | reverse complement strand
GCAAAACGGCTTTAGCGAGGTTTACGATCTCTCAGGGGGCGTGCAGACCTGGTTTACCGCCAGGGCCAAAATTTAGCGCGCTGCACGTTAGTTTTGTTTAACTTTTTTAATTAATGCCGCCGGAGCACCCGGCGGCTTTGGATTTATATGAATACAGGCATATTTCCGGTTGAGCGCATTGACGAAATCATCAAAAGACCGCAGGATTTCCGCCTGCTGGAGCGCATTCCGCTGACTGTTGAAGGGATGATGAACAAACTGCCCATCAGGCTGCAGGAGCCGCAGGAGGGCGACATCATCAAACATGCGGTGATCCTCGACACTGAGACCACCGGCATGAATGCCGCCTCTGACCGCATCATTGAGCTGGGGCTGCTGCGCTGCACCTACTCCTTCAACCGCCGGGTGCTGCTTACCATTGAGCGCTATTACGATGAATTTGAAGATCCGGGAAGGGCTATCCCGCTTGAAGTGCAGGAGCTTACCGGGATCACGGATGAAATGGTGCGCGGGCATAAGTTTGACGATGAGATCTGCGCGCAGCTGCTCTCAGACCGCCCGCTGGTGATTGCCCATAACGCCCGGTTTGACCGCCCGTTTTTTGACCGGCGTTTCCCGCTGATGGCCAATTTAGCCTGGGCCTGCTCGCTTTCTGGCATCAACTGGGATGCCATCGGCAGCAATGGCAAGAAGCTTGAGTATCTCAATCAGTCGCGCGGCTGGTTTTACGATGCCCACCGCGCCTATGTCGACTGCCTGGCTTTGGTGTGGCTTTTGCACCTGGAGCCTGAGGCCTTTGACATGTTAATTGACACCGCGCTGTCCTGTCAGTACCGCCTTAATGCCTGGCAGTCGCCTTTTCGCTGCAAGGATGATCTCAAGGCCCAGGGCTTTTCCTTTGACGGCCAGCATAAGGTCTGGTACAAGAATTTCAGCCGGGCTGAGGATGCCCAGAATACCCTGCTCAACCTCTCCATGCTCTTTGATACCAGTGCCTGTGAGGTGGTCAAAATGAACGCCGCCAACCGCTATAAATAAAGGAACAGAACTTATGCTCACCCAAAAAGGCCGGCAGCTTCTCAACGAATTTAAAGCTTTTGCCGTCAAAGGCTCAGTGGTGGATATGGCCGCCGGTGTGATCATCGGCACGGCTTTCTCCAAAATTGTCTCTTCGCTGGTGGACGACATCGTGATGCCCTGCATCAGCCTGCTCATTGGCAGCGTCAATATCAAGAGCCTGTCCGTGACCTTAAAGGAGGCGGCCGGAGATGAAAGCGCCATTGTGCTCCATTACGGCTCCTTTTTGCAGGCGGTGCTCGATTTTCTGCTCATCGCCTGGTGCATCTTTATTGCGCTCAAGCTGCTCTTTAAATTAAAGCACGCCCTGTCCCTTGAGGAGGCGCTCAAGCCCGCCGCCAAGGTGGATCCCAACGTGCAGCTGTTAACTGAGATCCGTGACCTGCTCAAAGAACAGAATGCAGCGGCGCTGCAGCAAACAGAGCATAAGGCCGAGGCCTGAACCTGCTTGCAGCTGCGTCTTTTTTGCAGCAGTGCGCCTGTAAGGTTACGGGGCATTTAGAATAGGCACATAACATCGGACTTAAATTTGACAAGGATGTATACGATGGCATTTTTAGAGGAAAACACCAAGGCTCCTGATTTCTGCCTTAAAGATCAGGAAGGGCGCGAGGTGCGCCTGTCAGACTTTCGCGGCAAAAAGGTGGTGCTGTACTTCTACCCGCGCGACAATACCCCCGGCTGCACCCGTGAGGCCTGCGCCTTTGCCCGCCTCAAGGGCGAATTTGATAAAAATAATACATTGATTTTGGGCCTGTCCAAGGACAATGAGCAGAGCCACATGCGCTTTGCCCTCAAGCATGAACTGCCCTTTACTTTGCTTTCTGATCCGGAGCATCAGGTGCTTGAGCTTTACGGAGCCTGGCAGGAGAAAAAGCTCTACGGCAAGGTGAGCATGGGCACGGTGCGCTCGACCTATCTCATTGACGAGGAAGGCACCATCATCAAAATCTTCAAGCGCGCCAAAGCCGACACCAATGCCCAGGAGTGCCTGGATATCGTAAGCGGCGTTAAGCCTGCCGCCAAAACCAAAGCTAAGGCCAAAAGCACCGAAGCTGCAGCAGCGCCTGCAGCTCCTGCTGAGAGCGCTAAATAACAGCTTCTGCTTTTTCCGCATTCAGCGCTCTGGCTCTACAAAGGCAGCGCCTCTGCTCCTCCGGCGCTGCCCTGAGGCGGTTACATGATCTGCCGCGGGTTTTTCACCAGCGCCACGCCAAGGGTTGCAATACAGGCCAGGGCAATGCCGGCTGCGTAAATGCAGGTATAGGAGCCCAAATCAGCCAGGGCAAAGAGCGCGCCGCCTAAAATCGAGCCTACGGTATTGCTGTTGACAAAAAGCGAGGTGGCCTGCCCGGGAAACTCGGGCAGCAGCTCCTGAAAGAACACCATGCCCATGCTGCCGGTGGTGCCGATGTAGAGGGCCGGCAAAATCATCACTGCAATCAGGCTGAACTCACTTTTAAGGAAAAAGAGGCTTGCAAGGAACAAAATGAGCGCCAGACAGCCTGAAAGCACAATCACCTTAAGGCCGATGCGTCTTGCCAGGCGGGCTGCTGTCAGCATGATCGGGATCTCCAGGAAAGCTGCCAGGCCGAGCATAATGCCAGGCAGGTTTTTGTGCAGGGCAAGCTCGGTGGTGACATACAGCGGCATGGAGATCATGTAGCCTGAAAAGGCGGTGGAGACGCCGATGCAGCCTGCAAAGAGCAGCAGCACCTGCTTGTGCTCCAAAAGGTGCAGCTCTCTGCCGGATACGGCGTCCTTGTCGAGGGTGACTGAGGGCAGCTTGAATAAGGCGAGCAGCGCGCCGCACAAAAACATCGCGGCGGTCACTGCAAAGAGCAGATCAAAGCTGTGGACGGTGCACAAAAAGTAGGCGATCGGCGGGCCGCCCACCCAGGCCAAAGAGCACAGCGCCCGCAGCAGCGTGGTGAACATCAAGGCGCCGCCTAAATGCTTGATGGCAAATTCGCGGGCGGAGGCAAAAAGCTGCGGAAAGCCCACGGACTGAATGCCCATCAGCAGCACCCCAAGGCTGCACAGCATGAGATAGGGCGGCCGCAGCTCTAAAAAGGCACAGCTGCCGATGCCGCCTATGCAGGAGCAGGTGATGATTAAAGGACGCTGCAGGCCGCGGTCTGAGGCGCGGGCGAGCAGCTGCACGATCACCACTGTGGCCACCGGCATCAGCATAAAGAGCAGCGACACCTGCAGTGCGCTCAAGTGAAGCTGCGTTGAGGCAAATAAACTTAAAACCGGGTAGATAAGCGAGCTGGCAAAGGGAATTAAGGTGCAGGCTGCGATATATGCACTGCGGGTGCCTTCCCTGGCGGCGCCGAAGGTCTGCATAGTTCCTCCTTAAAAAAATCGCTGCAGATTTTAGCCAAAGCAAATTTAAAAAGCAGGTTTTTGCACAAATTTTCATTCAGGCTGCACAAAGAGCGTGCAGCCGGTGAATTAAGCCTGAGCGCTGCTGCGGCAGTTCAGTCAGTTTCGTTTGCGGCATGGACTTTGGCGGCCGGGCCCTTAATCCGGTCGTAGATCATCAAAATGGCCGCAAAGGCCAGGCAGGGAATAAGCCAGCTTAAGCAGTCCTGGTACATCGGCAGTGCGCTTTTGACCGCCTCAGGCAGCGGGGAAAGCCCCTGGCTTTCCAAGGCATCGTTAAAGCCAAAGAGCAGCGAGAGCGCAGCGGTCGGGGCAATCACCCGGCGCGGGCTGTGCAGCAGGCCGGAGATGAAGCTGCCAAACACCAGCACAATGAACATCGGATAGATGGCGATCAAAATTGGCACTGAGATCTTAATTAAGTGGGTCAGGCCTAAGTTTGAAATCACCGCGCCGAACAGGGCGATGACAAAGACATAGATACGGTAATTGATGCCGGTGATTTTGGAGAAATAGCTCGAGCAGGCGCAGATAAGGCCGATGGCGGTGACTACGCAGGCCACGCAGATGACCAGCGCCAAAAAGAAGCTGCCGCCTGAGCCAAAGGCAAAGTTCACATAGGCGCTTAAGACCTCCGCGCCGTTTTCGGCAGTGGGGGTTAAGGCATAGGAGTGATAGCCCAGATTGAACAGGCCGATATAGATGGTCATCATGCCCAGGCCGGCCAGGGTGCCTGAAATGCAGGCGTATTTGACGATGGATTTATTGTCATCAATGCCGCGGCTGCGGATGGCATCGACGATCACGATGCCAAAGGCCAGCGAGGCCAAGGTGTCGAGCGTAAGATAACCGTTAATGATGCCCTGTGAGAAGGAGGCATCGACAAAGGCGCCCTGCGGGGCGGAGCCCTCGCCGGGGATAATGAGCGCACCGGCTGCAATCAGCACGATAAGGGAGATGATTTTGACCGGGGAGAGCACCTTGCCGAGGGTGTCGAGGATGCGGCTTGGATAGAGCGCCACCAGCGCAGCAAAGATAAAGTAGGCCGCCGAGTAATAAGGCAGATATTTGTCTTCTTCCACAAAAGGAGTGACCGCGAGGGCGTAGGACACCGTGGCAGTGCGCGGAATGGCATACAAAGGCCCGATGCAGAGATAGCACACCACCGAGGCGGCCAGGCCGCATTTCACGCCGATGGGCAGGGTGATCAAATTAAGCCGTCCGCTGACCTTAGCCAGGGCAATGGCGGCGATGACCGGCAGTCCGACGCCGGTGATTAAAAAGCCGATGGCGGCGATCACCGCGTTGGAGCCGGCCATAAGTCCCAAAAACGGCGGGAAGATGATATTGCCCGCACCGACATACAAGGCAAAATTGGTAATGCCAAGCAGGATGATGTCAAGTAAGGATAATTTTTTCATGTTGTTAAATGCCCCGATCCCGGGTTGAGATCTCTGCAATGCCTGTGGGCAGGCCTATAACCTGCACGCTTAAAAATGGAAAGCCTGATAAGCTCTGCGCGCATTATGCCACTTTTGTGCACATTGGCCAAATTAAGGATAGAGTAAAAAGCTGGGGGCAGAACAGAGCGCCAAAGAGACTTTGGCGCCGTCCTGTTGTTAGAGGTGCATGTGCTTTACGCGGTCATGTTCTTCAGCACGCTTGGCATCGTTGAAGCGATCGAGCGTACCCACGAGATAGCCGGTAACGCGGCGGATGCGCTGGAACTTGATGCCCTCGCCGATCACGCCGTTGTGCGCACGCAGCCTGCAGATAAATGAGCTCATGTTCTTAACTCCTATCTCCATCAGGTGCTCTCAGTATAGATCAGTGCAGCGCGCTGAGATCACTATTGCGGATTTCTCTCAACAGCCCCCTTTCCTTTTCGTAAAAATGTGATATAAATCACACGATTTGAAGAGCCGGCCCCCAAAGGGGCGGCAAATTCGGGCTCAGTCCCGAAAAAACAGCACAAAACTTTGCAGCAGCGCAGATTTTTCTGCGCACAGGATGAAAGCATGATCAGAGGTTTAATCACCCTGGCTTTTGGTGCCTTGTCATTTGGCATCGTGGAATTTGTGGTCATGGGCCTTCTGCCCTATATTGCCGCGGACTTTAATGTCACCACCGCACAGGCAGGCCACACCATCTCGGCTTATGCCTTAGGCGTAGTGGCCGGTGCCTTCTTTATGGTCTTGAAGCGCAAAATGCCGCTCAAGCACATTTTGTTCCTGGTGATCTTTGTGCACTTTGCTGCGGTGATCTGCACTTACTTTGCCCCAAGCTTTGAGCTGCTACTGGCCTGCCGCGTACTGGCCGGCATGCCGCACGGCTGCTTTTTTGGCGTAGGCGCGATTGTAGCGCAGCGCCTGGCCACCAAGGGCAAGGGCAGCAGCGCCATGGCCATCATGATAGCAGGCCAGACCCTGTCAAATGTCTTCGGCGTGCCCCTGGGCACTTTACTTGCCAATTACTTCTCCTGGCGCGCCATTTTCTTTTTAATGATGGTATGGAGCGCCTTTGTGCTGGTCTGCGTGATAGTGATGCTGCCTTCAGTGGGCCGGCTTGAAGATCACGGCTTTAAAAGCCAGTTCCGCTTTTTGGGACACAAGGCGCCGTGGCTGGTGCTTGGCATGGTGTTCTTTGGCAGCGCCGGCATGTTCTGCGTGCAGACCTATATCAGCCCCATTTTGACTGATTTGGGCGGCCTCAAGCTCATTCACGTCTCCTCGGTGCTGGTGGCCTCGGGCATCTGCATGATGGCCGCCAATATCATCTCCGGGCATGTGGCCGACAAGTTCTCGCCCGGCACCTCCTGCGCCGGCTTCTTTGCCTTGGGCGCTGCCGCCATGCTCGGCATTGCGCTCTTGGGCAGCATCACCGTGCTGTGCATCATCTGCGTGTGCGCGGTGGCCTCAGTGCTCTTTGGCGTGGGCACCCCTGAGCAGGTGCTGCTGGTGCGCACCTCAAAGGGCGGCGAACTTTTGGGTGTGGCCATGGGGCAGGTGGGCTTTAACTCAGGCAATGCCCTGGGCGCCTGGGCCGGTGGTTTTCCTTTTATGCTGGGCCTGCCGATTAACACCGTGCCGCTTATCGGCCTTGTCTTCCTCGCCCTGGCCTGCGTGTGCGTTTTTATCTTTCAGAAAAAGTGCGATGCGCAGTACCGCGCCTGAGCAGATCAGATCAAGTTTCCTCTGCCATGAGCTGCCAGGAGCAGCCTTGAGCTGACGCTGCAAAATCCTGCCTGCGCCTTTTTAAGGCGCAGCTGCACCCCCAGCTGCCTCCTTAAGTTAAAGCCTGAAAAAAGCGGCTTAAAAAAGCGCCGCAGATCGCATTTATGGCACAAAAATATCAGCAGCGGCCGCCTTTTTGCTATGCTGAGAGCAGGAGCTTCAGTAAGCTTTCGGGACGATTAAATTTGGGTAAGCAGCAAGCACAGAGCTGAAGTTTGCAGGAGGGTTTTATGGATTTTGCAGCGCAGGCCCGCAGTTTTACTTCCACCGATGATTGTTACACCCTGCGCGGGGATTTTAAGATCCCCTGCGTGGGCTTTGGCACCTGGAAGGTCTTTGATCATGAGCAGGGCAGTGAGGTAATTGCTGAGGCCATTAAGGCCGGCTGGCGGCACTTTGATACCGCGGCTTTGTACAAAAGCGAGAAGTCGGTAGGTCAGGCGGTGAAAAGCTCCGGCCTGCCGCGCTCAGCCTTTTTTATCACCTCCAAGGTCTGGAAAGACTCTCTCTCGCGAGAGGGCGCGCAGCGCTCCTTAAAGCAGACGCTCTCTGATTTGCAGACTGACTACCTTGATCTGCTGCTCATTCACTGGCCGCGCCGGGATGATAAAGATGAGCTCTGGCAGGAGCGCCTGGCTGAGACCTGGCAGTATTTTATTGAGGCAAAGAAGGCCGGGCTGGTGCGCGCCATCGGCACAGCCAATTTCCTGCCCCATCACTTTGCTGCGCTGCACACTGAGATGCCCGTCATCAATCAAATTGAGTTTCATGTGGGTTACACCCAAAAAGAGGCGGTGGATTACTGCAGGGCGCATGACATTTTGGTCGAGGCCTGGGCACCGCTGGGGCGCTCGGCGCTCCTGTCCCACCCCGTGGTGCAAAAGGTTGCAGCACAAGCCGGCGTCAGTCCGGCGCAGCTGTGCCTGCGCTACTGTCTGCAGCAGGGGCTGCTGCCGCTCGTTAAAAGCGCAGACCCGCAGCGCATGCGCTCAAACCGCAGGCTTTTTGACTTTACCTTAACTGACGCGCAGCTGGCAGAGCTTAACGCGCTGCCCGATAAAACCGCCTGGTCAGGCGAGCATCCTGATCTGGCCATTCCGGCCGTGAGCGTATCTTAGGGCAGGCCCGGTCAGCGTATGACTGAACACGAATATCTGGCCGCCTTCAACCGCACCTTCAGCAGGCGGCCGCAGCTGCAGTCAGCACAGAGCCTGCCGGGGTTCTGGCTGGTTGACGGGCTGCGCCTTCGCGTGATGCTCGACAAGCGCTGCTGTGAGCTG
The DNA here is from genome assembly GCA_017694225.1 of Candidatus Avisuccinivibrio stercorigallinarum. Taxonomy (GTDB): domain Bacteria; phylum Pseudomonadota; class Gammaproteobacteria; order Enterobacterales; family Succinivibrionaceae; genus Avisuccinivibrio; species Avisuccinivibrio stercorigallinarum. Next base: position 2,701 of record JADINH010000200.1, on the reverse strand, counting down.
TTGGGCGTGGATCAGCGCGAGGGCTTTTTCTCCTTTGAGGAGATCGCCTCTATCTATACCACCGCCGATGTGGAGCGCTTTTATCAGCTCTTAAGTCCGCACAGCCCCTCTGATTTAATCATTGAAGAGCTCTATTTAGTCAGGGGCCGTCATGCCGGGCAGATCTTAACCGCCCACGGCTCGGTGATGCAGCGCGATTCCGAAGGCCGGGCGGCTTTTGCCTGCGGTTTAATGACCCGGCGCACCGGGCTGTACTCTCAGCTGCCGCTGCCCTCGGAGGCCGAAGCTGAGGGCATGTGGATGTGGTCGGCGGCAAGCTCCAGGCTGATTTTCTCGCCAAGCTACAAGAGGATGTTAGGTTACACCCCCGAGGAGCCTTTCCCCTCCACAGTGCAGGACTGGCTTGACAAGCTGGTGCACCCTGAGGATGCCAAAGGTACGGTAGGGCAGCAGTTTTTGCTGATGCAGCGCACCGACAAGGGCGATGAATTTGAATGCGCCCTGCGCCTTAAGCACAAAAACGGCAGCTATATCTGGACGCTTGGCCGGGGCATGGTGGTCGAGCGCGACCGCAGCGGCCGGGCGGTGCGCGTGGTCGGCACCAATAATGAGCTCTCATCCATCGCCAAAAGCTTTGCGGCAGCGCAGCAGAAGATCTATTTAGACGGGTTGACCGGGCTGTACAACCGCTCTTATTTTAATGATCATTTGGCGCTGTGGGCGCAGGAGTATAGAAAGCCCATCAGCGTGATTTACATTGACCTGACCGGCCTGAAGCTTATCAACGATCACGCCGGGCACCACTGCGGCGATCTCCTGCTCAAGGATGCAGCACAGCTTTTGCGCCTGACCCTGCGGGGCGATCACATTGTGGTGCGCATGGGCGGAGACGAGTTTTTGATGCTGCTGCCCAACTGCTCTGACGTGCAGTGCAGCCTGCTCTCCAGGGCGCTGCAGGCTGCCATGGAACAGCACAATCAAAGCAGTGAGCGCCTGCCGGTGATTTTTGATTTTGGCTGCGCTACCTTCAATGAGGGGCAGGGCGATCTCACCACCGTCATCAGCAGCGCCGATCTGCGCATGCAGCGCCAGAAGCGTTTAAATCACCACCGCAATCTGCACACCATCAAAAGCGCGCTTGAGCGTCTGACCGGACAGACCATCTCGCTTGCCGACGAGCGCATAGAGTAAAGAGAGGCTTATTTGTCCAGCACCCAGGTTAAAGCCAAAGCTTCAGATCCTAAACCCGCCGCCAATGAAGAGAACCTGCCGCAGCAGAGCCGGCGTCCGCCGGTGCTCAATCTAAGTGCGCTCAAGCTGCCAGGCACGCTCTGCCTGCAGGTCAAAGCCTTTATGCAGCACCATCCGCAGGCTTTAAGCCAGGCGCTGTTTTTTGCTGAGCGCTGCTCTTTTGCCGCGGCAGCAGGGCGCCCGCCCATTCTGCAGCGCGAGCTGTGCCTGCTGCAGGGCGGGGGCTGCATACCGGCTGCACGCTATGCAGACTTTTACCTTAAAGAGGGCAAAGCGCGGCGCAGGCCGCTGCCCCCGCCTGCGCCAGATCCGGGGCAGGGCGCTGAAAAGTCTTTCTTTATCCTGCCGGTTGGGGCAATGCCGGTTATCTATCAGGCCTTAATTGATCTGCATCTGTATGCGCGCCTGCGCAGTTTTCGTGAGCAGCTGCCCGAGCTTGAAAAGATTATTACCCTCATCTGCCTGCAGGTTATGCACCCTGAGGCTCTGCTGACTTTAAAGTCCTGTCAGGAGCTGCGCGCGCAGTGTTATTACCTGACTTATTTAAAAGATCCGCAGGGCCTTGCCGAAAAGCTCGGGCGGCACTATGCCGCAGTTAAGACCATGCCGCGTGAGCAGGCCGAGCGCCTTAAGATCAAGCCAGATTTCTGCTATCTGCGCCTGTTTGACACGCCAGTCGGGGTGCTGCCTCAGGTGCGCCTGGTGCTCAGGCACAGCTTTGAATGGCAGCAGGGCACGATTGCCGCGCAGCGCCTTGAAGCGCTGCCCAGCCGCCCGGCGGGCACGGTGTTTTTAAGTGATCTCTTCAAGGAGCTCAGCTTTGTGCATGCGCTGCTCATTTTGCGCGATGTGGATCTCAGCGGGCCTGCTGAGCTTAAAAAAGCCCTGAACTTTGGCAGCAAGGCCCAGCGCAACAAACATTATGTGCTGCTGCGCCTGACTGCGGGGCTGCACAGCCCCATCTTTGCATCCTTGGGCTGGAAGCGCCGTCCGCAGATTACGTTCCCTGAGCTTGCGCAGGACTGTATCCTGCGGCGCTATGTACACAGGCTTGATAACACTGCCGCGCCGGATAGTGAAAAGTGCCTCGGCAGGCAGGGCTATGCCGCGCTCATCAGGCAGAAGCTTCCCCGGATTAATTGTGATACTGCGCTTTATCTGCACGTGTTTTACTCAGAGGAGCTGGCGCAGCTGGAGCTTTCGGCCCTTGAGCTGCAGAAAAATCAGCTGCAGCAGCACTGGCTGCGCTGCCATGAGCTGCCCTCTGACGCCCCTTTTGAGCTTACAGCCTGCATCAATCAAAGTGAGCTCAAACGGCCGGGGCAGGCGCTGTGCTTTAAAGCCGGGGCGCTGGAGCAGCTTTACCTGCAGCGCTGTTTTCACCTGCTGCTCTCGCCTATCGAGCTGCCCCTGGAGGTTTTGTACACCTGTCAAAAGCAGTGCCGGGAGC
>JADINH010000199.1 GCA_017694225.1 Candidatus Avisuccinivibrio stercorigallinarum | reverse complement strand
TAGGCAATAAAGAGATCAGAGTCGGCCGCGTCATTGGCATCGAGCACGCCCAAAGTACCATCCTCTTTGCTGCCGTAAAGCCAGGCGTACAGGCCGTTTGGCTGGCGCAGCTTTTCTTCATTAAAGCGCTGCAGCGCATCAAAGGTCTTTTCATCCCCTGCCACCAGGGAAAAGAACATGGCATAGCTCTGGCCCTCGGAGGTGGTGATCTGCCTTTTATCTGAGTAATCAATAATGCGCCCGGCCTGATAATTGAGGTTTAAAAACTGCTGATATAAAGGCCAGCTGGGCGCACTTAAATTTGCGCGGGCAGTCACGGCAGCCTCAGGCTGACTTGCTTTTACCGCTGCATTGTCAGCGTAAGCGGCACCAAGGGGCAGCAGGGCGGCCGCACACAGCGCTGCCGGCAGCACTGCAGACAGCAGCTTTTGTTTTTTGCGTTTTTTCAAATTTACGTAAGCCATTATTTACTACCTCCGCCAAGACGCTTTCTGGCAATGCCGCGCAGCAGATAGTAGAGGGCTGAAGCCAGCAGCAGTGCGCACAATAAGGTGCAGAACACCAGGAGCAGGGAATGGGATGACAGGGCATACCAGATCTTCTGATGCAGCGGCAGATCGCCCACGAAATAGCTGTCGCCCACATCAAAGGATTTGACGCTGTTCTCGCGGATCACCACCGCAGAACCGGCCGCCTCCTGCAGGCTGCCCGGATCGGCCAGTTTTTGATTTAAAAGCTCACAGCCGCTGCGGCCTTCACACAGCAGGGCCGTAACCGAGCGCTCCTCATTAAAGGGGGACTGAAAACCAAGCAGCATGGCCGCGCTGCCTGCGCTCTCCAGGGCAGTCTGCATGCTGCCCTGGCGTTCTTTGAGGCTGCGTGCGGTACCTGCCTGCAAGTCAGATGGCGTGGTAAGCAGGCGCTGATGGCGGGCAATCAGTCCCGGCAGAGCCTCCAGCTTATCGGCAAAGGAGCTGTCATTTATCACAATCAGATCTTTATCGGCATATTTTGCAGCCTGCTCTGGGCTGTCGATGGTGAGCTTTAAGGCCGGATAGCCAATCTGCGCTCCAAAGCGGCCCATTAAATTAAACAGGATGGACAGCACCGCAGGCTCAGCATTGCTCTCAAGGAGCACCACGCTCTCTGACAGATCGGCCATGACGCAATAGGGATAGGCGCTGCGTACAAACAGCCTTAAGTTTGGCATGCGGGTATAGTGATAGAAGCCGGTCAGATCTATGGACGAGGAAGGCTCAATCTCCGCCTGATGCACCAGCGGATTGTTCAGGCGGCAGTTTTCGGTGCTGCCGCCGACGTAGGTCAGGCCGTAGTTAAAATCAAAGCGCAGGGTATTGTCGCTTTGCAGGCTTAAAGCCGGGATCTTAAGGTTGTGATCAAAAAGCTCAAACATCGAGCTTAAAAGCGGCAGCTGCCTTACTACCGAGCCGTTGTTGTTATCCGGGTTCAAGGCAAAACTGTCCACCAGGGTGCCGTTGATTAAAAAGCGCAGCTGCGACATGGTTTGCGGATCGGGCCTGGTGTAGCGGTAATTTAACTTAAAGATTACCTCATCCTGATTGAAGATAAAGAGATCTGGCGGCAGGCGCAGGCGCAGATTGATGGGATAAGGGGCAATGCCGCGGGTGGTGAGCTGTCCTTCATATTCCATCAGGGAGCCAAAGGTCACCGGGCGGCTGGTGTCCACAAAGTTGGGGGCATCATAAGGCCGGCGCGCGGAGAGTTCATCCACTTTGTCAACCACTGCGGTATCGCCGGAGAGCAGCGCGCTGCCTAAGATCAGGCCCTGCACCGCCTGCATTAACTGCGCCTCGTCTCTGCCGCCTAAAATCAGCATTTTGGCGAACGCTGAGTGCGGCAGGGAGCGCAGCATAATGGTGGGCTGCTCAAAGTCCGGCAGCCCGGCTAAAAAGTCCGGGCGCCTGCCGTTGACTGCAAAGACAATGCAGTGGCTTTCCACCGGCGTTCTGCCGATAAAGACCGGAAAATTGATGCCCCGCCAGTCAGTGAGCGCGCCAAAGTAAGAGGAGAGCACTGCCGCGGCCGTGAGCTCAGCGTAGGTGGGCTGCGCGCCAAAGACTAAGGGCAGCTCAGTTGAAGCACTTAAATTGGTGTCCACAAAGGGGGCCGGGAAGAAGGCAAGCTCGTTTGAGAGGCGGATCTTCTGCGCGTTCAGGGCCAGGGTGGAGCTGCTATCCAGGGTCAGCCATAAGGTGCTGTTGGCCGGATCTTCACAGATGTCGGTGTAATGGCCGATAAACTCCAGGGTGAGCCGGTTTTGATCCTTAAGCTGCAGGGCATTGAAGCTCACGGTTTTTTGCACCTGCTGCCCGAGCTCCTCCTCAGTAATGGGCAGGCTCTGCTGCAGCTGGCCGTTTAAGTAGACGTTAAGCTGCGAGCGCAGCGGGATTAAAGCAGGCGAGGGCGTATAGGTCAGCATGGCCTCGGCGCGGGTTAAGATCTCATCGGCGCGCATGGCAAACTGAAAGTTAAGCTTATTGTTAAGCCCGCTTAAGTGAAAGGTCTCATTGAGCGCATCGCTCTGCAGCGCAGTAAGCGGCAGGATGCGCCGCTGCGGCAGCACCTGCTGCGGGATGTAATCAGGGCTCAGGCCGCTTAGGGTGCGCACCGGCTCTGCCGCGGTGGCAGGATGGCTGGCAGCTCCAAGGCACAGGACAGCTGCAGCAGCGGCAAGCAGCAGACGGACTTGACTAAACATGGGCGGCAACCTCATTTATCTTCAGGGGCAGCGGACGCTGCGGGACAAAGGAGAACAAAAGTTCAAACACACAGGCGTAAAAGGCAAAAAAGAGCCGGATGCTGCCAGGCGAGGCCTTGATGGCTTCCTTGTAGCCGCTGACGGCGCTTTTGAGCACGGTGTAGAAATTGGGCAGCAGGCCGTTTTCCACCTCAGTGACGTGTGACCACAGATCAGAGCGTGAGATGGTGCAGTAGTTAAAGCGCTTTTCCTCCTCGATGGATGTAAGCTGAAGCTTCAGGCCGGCATGGCTGCGCTCAAGCGTTATGAGCTCAGCATTAAAGCCGTAGTACTCCTGATTGTAAGGCAGGTAAAAGCGCACCCGAGCCCCGGGCTTAAAGGCTGCGGCAAGTTTTGGGTAAAGACCCTCGTCAAAGACAAGCCCGATGCCGCCCTGTGAAAAATCGGCCAGTCTTACTGAAAGGAAGCGGTGGGGCGTGGTCTCAAGGAGCAGCGGCAGATTGAGCCTGACGCGCGGAAAACGGCGCACCTGCCTGGTTTCATGCAGCGCGGCAATTGAGCCGCCCAAGATCACCAGATTGTAGGACAGCCAGCCGAGGTTCAGCAAAAGGCTGAAGATCTCAGCTGCCGGGTCAAAACAGAGCTGATACAAGCCATAGGAAAAGCCCAGCAGATTGAGGAAGATAAGCAGCATATAAGGCTTTGACACCGCCCAGTCAAAGAAGTCTGCCTCAATGCGCCCGCCCTTGGCAGTGACATTGAATTTGCCAAAGCGCGGATTAATCAGCGCAATCAAAGTGGGCAGGGTGATGTACCAGGAGAGCACGGTCTCATAGATGCCGCTCCAGAAGGGCATGCGGTAACCTTTCTGGCGCTCCATATTGGTAAGGGTGCTGTGCAGCATATGCGGGATCACATAAGACAAAATGGCGGCGGCCTGCGCATAGATCACATAGGTGCCAAACAGCAGGTAAGGCAGCGGCGCCAGGATGAAGATGATGCGCGGAATGCCGTGCAGAAAGTGCATCATGGCGTTGAGGTAGCACAGGCGCTGGCCTAAGGTCAGCCCCCGGCCAAAGAGCGGATTTTCAATGCGGAAGATCTGGATCATGCCCCGGGCCCAGCGGATGCGCTGCGAGATGTGCGCCGACAAGGTCTCGGTGGACAGTCCGGCGGCAAGCGGCATGGCGATGGCCGCGGCATTCCAGCCCCGGCGCGCAAGCTTAAGCGAAGTATGGGCATCTTCAGTGACGGTGTTTACCGCAATGCCGCCGATTTCATCAAGCGCGGCGCGGCGGATCACGGCACACGAGCCGCAGAACATGGTGGCATTCCACAGATCATTGCCCTTTTGAATGAGGTCATGAAAGAGCGAATCCTCCTGCGGAATGCGCGGGATATCGAGATTGCGCTCAAAGGGGTTCTGCGAGTAAAAGTGATGCGGGGTCTGCACCAGGGCCGTGCGCGGATCTTTAATCATCACCCCGACGGTCAGCTGCAAAAAGGCATGCACCGGCACATGATCGCAGTCAAAGATGGCAACGTACTCCCCTGTGGTTTTAGTCAGGGCATGATTGATATTGCCGGCCTTGGCGTGTTTATGCTCTTGGCGCACGATATAGCCGCAGCCTGCCTGGGCGGCAAAGTCGCGAAACTCGCTGCGCGTGCCGTCATCGAGGATGTAGACGTGCAGCTTGTCTTTGGGCCAGTCCAGATTTAAGGCGCCGTAGACCGTGGGTTTGACCACATCAAGGGGCTCATCGTAAGTGGGGATCATCACGTCCACTGATGGATAATCCTCCGGGGCCAGCTCAATGGGCACGGGCTTGCGATCAAGGGGCAGGGCCAGCTGAAAATAGCCCAGCACCATCACCAGAAAGGTATAGCACTCGGCAAGGAACAGGGTGATGGAGCAGACAAAACCGCCCATGGTGATGAAATTTAAGGTGTAGCCTGCGCGCCAGAACATATAGCGCGAGGAGATGATAAGCGAAATCACCATCAGGCAGAGCAGGGTGAAGTTATTGTGCATGCGCGAAAGCAGCAGCGCCAGCTCCAGCATCAGCCCCACGAAAATGAGCTGATATAACAGGGTCAGGGGCTGCGTGATGCACCAGAGAATAAGCAGCAACAGCACAAGGGCGATGCCAAAGCCGGTCAGCAGACGCAGCTTAGACGGCCCCTTGCCTGCGCTGCCGCTCCCGGAGGCTGCTCCGGCATCACTGAGGCTTGCAATAAAGTCAGCAAGATCAAGGCACAGACCTTTTAGGGCCAGAAAGATGGCGTGCAGCTGCGCGTGAAAAGTGTGCCCAAGCCGCAGGCTGAGCGTCAGCAGCCGGTCATTGAGGCTTTGCCGCTTATTTTTGTCAAAGCGCAGGCAGCACAAAAACAGTGCCTGAATGATAAGGCGCAGCGGATCGGCGGGCTTTAAGTGATAGAAGTCGACCTTGGGAAAATAACGCTCAGGGCTTTTGCGCCAGCGTGCAAAGGGCTTGTTCTCCAGGCGCAGCAGGCACAGGCAGCTAAAAAAGAACAGCGCGTTGAGATAAAAGCTCAGGCGGCCGCTGCAGCGCTGCTGCAGCAGTCTTAGGCTGTGCGGGCTTAAATAAGCCAGGGCGCTTTGCTGCATCATTTTCATGCGGACAGCCCCGGATCAGTCTGCAGCAGGCAGAAGATATAGAGGTTCTCCACGGCCCGGGCCGCGGCGCTGTACGGAGCCTGCTCCATCACACAGGTATTGTTAAGTGAGGCTGCGAGCACATCATCGTCATAGGGGATGTAAAATGGCACGCAGCTGTCCTGTGGCACCTGGCTTGAGGCAAAGAGCATCAAGTCAGCCTGCAGCTTGCTGTCAAACAGCACCTGATTGAACAGGAAATACTCCTGCTGCCGGTGCACGCTCTCACTGAGCTCACACATCGAGGCACTGTTCGGGCGCAGCACGGTCAGGGTAAGTGAACCAAGTTCAGCCGCGGCGCGGGCGGCGGCACTGTCCTTGCAGCCAGCGTCAATGATGGTAAGCTCAAAGTCCTTTGAGGCAAAGAACTTTAACAGGCCCGCAAGGCCGGATACAAAATCAAGCTGCTCCCCGCCTGCGGCAAAGTGCTGAGCGCGCGCGGAGTAATAAGCGTGCGGATAATAGGTCAGAGCCGGGGAGAGCTCTATGCCCTGGCGCGGCTTGAGCTCTGAAATCTTCAGATCAAGGGGCAGGTTAAAGACCGACAGGGTGGTGCTGTGCGACTTGGTCAAATCACACAGCAGCACCCGGCACTCGCGCGAGGCGCACAGCGCCAGCGCAGAGCACAGAAAGGAGGAACCAGCCCCCGGGAGCAGGGATTGCAGGGCAATAGTGCGCATGGCTTAAGGACGGGCTCAGGCCCCGTTTCCAATTTTCAGCGTTGTGCCGGTCTTTTTGGCGCTATGATGTTTGGCGTCAGCTGTCCCAGAGTTCTGCTGCAGCGCAAAGCGCGAGGAGAGCTGACGGAGCAGCGGGGAGTTGTCCTGCAGCTGCTGCAGGCGTTCCTCAGAGCGCCGGTCGAGGTAATGGCCGATAGAAAAGTTATGCACCAGCCCTAATTTTTCAACATCATCGGGCTGATCTTTAAGTTGTAATTTTTCTGTCATATTTCAGCACCTTAACGCTGAGATCCGTCCGCTGCCAGGCAGCGGTTTTGCAGTAATTTTTGTGACAAAATCACGTAAACTGCTGGTAAAAACGAAGCCTGACCCATTATAGACTGACTTGAGCTTTTGTAAACCAAATCAGCACCACAGCTGTAATTTTTGGAAAAATATTATATATTAGGAAGTTTTTTAGACTATACGCCTAAATGTGTGCGCAGAGCTGAGCGCCACAATCAGGCAGCTTAACTTGAGAATTTTTAGCAGATTTTTATGCAGCCCTTAATTCAGATCTTTATCGCGCCTGCCAAAAAGATGCAGGCCCTTGACGACAGCCCGGCCCCCGCCGCACTGCCGCGCTTTAATGAGGAGGCCAAAGCCTTAGCCCGGGCCTTGTCCAAGCTGTCACTTGCGGAGCTTATGCAGCTCTACAAATGCTCCGCGAGCATCGCCGCGCAGAACTTTGAGCGCCTGCAGCACTTTAAGGCGGATAACCTCGCGCTGCTCACCCCGGCGCTTTTTGCCTATCAGGGCATACAGTATCAGTACATGTCAGCTAAGGTGCTCACCTCAACTGACTACGCCTATTTGCAGCAGCATCTTTTTATCTTAAGCGGCCTGTACGGTCTGCTGCGGCCGCTTGACGGAGTGAGCCCCTACCGTTTGGAGATGCAGGCCAAATTTGCCTTTGAGGGCGCCAAAGATCTGTACGCCTTCTGGCAGGACAAGGTGCGAAAAGCGCTCTGTCAGCTGCAGCAGGAAACGGGGCGGGAGCTTGTCCTGCTTGATCTCACCTCAGCTGAGTACAGCCGGGTGCTGCCCTCTGATTTCACCACCATTAAGGTGCGCTTTTGCGTGGGGAGCAAAGGAAAGCTCCTCGAGCGCGGCACGCTGTGCAAGATGGCGCGCGGGGCCATGGTGCAGTATTTAGCCCGCAGTCAGGCCGAGAGCCTTGAGGTGCTGCCAGGCTTTGCCGGGCTTGATTTTCAGTACTCCCCGGAGCACTCAAGCGCAGAGCTTTACACCTTTATCCAACAGCCGCAGCGCGCAAAGGCGGACTGAGCGCTCAGTGTCAGGCCAAAAGCTGGGGGCAGTAAAAAGCCCCGCACGGAGCAGGGCTTTAACTTTTGCTTTTTTGCTTAAGTACTTTGCTTTTTGGACTTAGTTATTATTTTTTAAAGGAGAGCACGGCTCCGCCGCCGCAGCCTAAGGTCAGGGTGCGGCCAGTGCAGCTGGCCTCGTTGCACGAGAGCAGCAGGGTGCCTTCAGCTTCAGTCTCATAGACCAAAGGCTCCTTGGCGGTATTGACCACAACCAGGATGGTCTCGCTCTCACCAAGACGCTTGTAGGCGATGACCGCGTCGTTGACGCTGACGGGCTCAAAGGCGCCCCAGGTCAGGCAGTCAAAGTGCTCCTTGCTCTTTCTTAAGGCAATTAAGGCACGGTAGTAGTTGAACACCGAGTTTTCATCATGATACTGAGCCTTGACGTTTAAGGTCTTGTGATCCTGATGGAGCTTCATCCAGGGTTTGCCGGTGGTGAAGCCTGCATTTTCACTATCATCCCAGAGCATCGGGGTGCGGGCATTGTCGCGGCCGTGCTCATTGCAGATGGCAAGAGCGTCGGCATCTGACCAGCCGCGGGCCTTGGCTTTGTTGTACTCATCGTGGGCAAAGAGATCTTCATGCTCGTCGATGCTGTCAAAGCGGGTGTTGGTCATGCCAATTTCCTGTCCCTGATAGATAAACGGAATGCCGCGCAGCAGCATCAGTACGGTGGCGATGGCCTTGGCACCCTCAGCATTATTAAGATAAGGCGGCATGAAGTAGGAGACGCCGCGGGGCTCATCGTGGTTTTCGATGATGGGGGCGCTCATGCCGATGCCGTTGTACATTTGCTGTGTGCCAAAGATGCAGTCGCGAAACTGCTTTACGGTCAGCTTCTTGTACTCCATGTAGCTTGGCGCGGCCTCAATCACCTCACGGCAGGAGAGATCAAAGAGAGTGGAGAAATAGCCGTCATCACCGATAAAGGCCTCCAGCACCTCCTTTGAGGGCGAGAAAGCCTCGCCTACGGTAAAGGCATCGTGCGGCTTGAAGGTGCGGTCACGCAGCTCGCTTAAGTAAATGCCAAGCTTGGAGAACATTTTGGCGTTCATCTTGGAGGCATGGCACAGCCCGTCGATGTCGTCGGCAGGCAGCCCCGGGAAGGACAGATCCTTCATGACAGAATGGATGGCGTCAATGCGGAAGCCTGCAATGCCCTTGTCAAGCCACCAGTTGACCATCTTGTAGATCTCCTCGCGCAAAGCGGGGTTGGACCAGTTCAGATCGGGCTGCTGTTTGGCAAAGTAGTGCAGATAGTAGAGATCCTCGTTCTCGTGCCCCGGGATCTTATCCCACACTGAGCCGCCAAAGTAAGAGCGCAGATTGTCAGGCGCGCCGCCGTTTCTGCCCTTTACAAAGTAGAAGTAGCCGGCCTCCTTGGAGTTGAGATCAGCGCAGGCCTTTTTAAACCACTGATGCTCAGAGGAGCAGTGATTGACCACCAGATCCATGATGATGTCCATGCCCAGCGCCTTAGTTTTGGCAAGGAGCTCGTCAAAGTCTGCCATGCTGCCGAAAATCGGATCGATGTTCTGATAGTCAGCCACGTCATAGCCCTGATCGACAAAGGGAGAGACGTAGATTGGGCTGATCCAGATGATGTCCACGCCCAAATGCTTTAAGTAAGGGAGCCTGGACATAATGCCCTTTAAATCGCCGATGCCGTCGCCGTTGCTGTCCATGAATGACTTGGGGTAGATCTGATAGGCAATCTTGCCGTGCCACCATTTTTTCTGCATCTTATCTTTCCTTTTTCTCTAACCCAAAAGCTCTGCGGCCTTGAGTTTAAAAATGTTTAAAATTTGTTTTTGCTTTACCAGGCCGGGGCTTTGCATCCCCCGGCCGCAATCATTTGCTTTGGCTCTGCCGCTTTAAAGCGCTGTGTGGTTAGTTCTCCAGCACGGCCTTTCTGGCGCGGCGGGCACCGAGCTCCTTGATGACATCCGGGTAGATCTTGTCAAGCTTGTAGAACAGCACGCTTAAAATGCCCAGGATGTACAGGCCGGCCGGCACCAGGGTGCAGGCATAGAGAATGGCGTTCATGGCCTCAGCTGTCTGCTGAGCGGCATCATTGACATAACCGCCGGCGTTCATCACAAAGGAGGCAATCACGGCGCCTAAACCTGCGGCAAGCTTGGTGCCAAAGGAGGCACCGGCGTACACCAGACCCTCATGGCGCTCATGCTCGATGTACTCGCCGTACTCCACAGTGTCCGGGATCATGGCAAACAGGCTGGCGTAGGTAAAGCCCTGCCCCAGGCCGTAGAAGGCCACGGCCACATAAGCCAGGGTGGCGTTGTACGGATCGATCATGCGGGCGCACAGGGCAAAGATGATGCACACGGCAGCGGTGAGCACGGCAAAGCGCTTGCCGGCCTTGCGCAGCACGAAGGGCAGAATGATGATCATCGAGCCCACCTTGAAGACATTCAGGATGGTGTTGATCACGCCCACCAGCTCCTGATTTCCCAGGAAGTAGCGGCAGTAGTAGGTGTTGGCGGTGGAGAACACCAGATCGGCAGCAAAGATGGTGAGCATGCAGCAGGTCAGCATCACCCAGTAGCTGTTGCGAAACAGTCCTTTAACGGCCTGCCAGGAATTGCCCTTGCGCTCCTTGTCCGGGGTGGAGGCAATGCGCTCGTGGCAGAAGTAGAAGGTCACAAAGAAGAAGAAACAGCCGATGGCGCCCAGGACCATGAAAGCCTTGGTCCAGGCAAAGGCGTCATTGCCAAACCAGCGCACCATCGGCAGGGTGGCAGCGATGGTCAGGGTGTTGCCTGCGGTGGCCAGCAGCATGCGGAAGATCACAATGATGGAGCGCTGATAGCTGTCATTGGTCATCATGGTGCTCATGGCTCCGTAAGGCAGGTTGATGGCGGTATAGACCACGGTGATGGCGAAGTTGTAGCTGACAAAGATGTAGACATACTTGGCAAAATCGCTCCAGCCCACCGGCACGGCGAACAGGGCCACCATGGCGATGAAATACGGGATTAACATGCGCAGAATCCACACACGGGTCTTGCCGTAGGGGCTCTTGGTCTTCTCAATGAAAAAGCCCATCACCAGATCTGATATGCCGTCAAAGAAACGGGAGAGCAGCATGATGGTGGCCACGGTGGCAATGTTAACGTGGACGTATTCGGTGTAATAGAAGATAAGCAGGGCACCCACCGGGGTGTAGAGCATCTGCGATGCAAAGTCACCCAAACCGTAGGCGAATTTTTCAACAAAGCCGATTGGCTGCGGCTTGTTAGGATTATTTTTCAGGCTCTCAAACATGGCCTAACACTCCTGATCATTAAATCTAAACTGTCCAAAAAACTGCCTGCTGCAGGCGGCAGCGCCTTAAGCAGAAAAACAGCAGGTTCACAGCACCAAACAAAGCCGACAGATACAAAATCCTGCATAAAAGCAGAGAACCCCGGGCAGGGTAAAAACCACGTAAAAACGCAGGCTTAAAAATCTGCCCTGCGGCCCCCGGATTTTCTGCCGCATCCTGCAAAGCCTTTATTTATGCGCTTTGCCGGTACTGCTGTACCTTGCTGCTGGGAAAATTATATTTTGGCCGGGCGGGGAAAATGTGCGCAAAAATCGCCGAAAATTACACAATATTGATGTATTCCCGAAAAAACTTTAACTAGATCACATTTTTGCATTTTGGGCATTTAGTTTAATACAGTGTACTTTTGCGTTTACATAGTGCACAAATGGCGGCGGGGTCAGAATTTTTCCTTTAAAATCAAGGACTTAGCGCCAACAGGGTGGTTAAATCCCGGGCCGCGCAGGTGCGTATGGCAGCTGCACAAAGTGTGGTTAAAACGCTGTACTTTTGCGGCACTGCAGTCTGCTTTTCACTAAGGCCGGAACAGGGGGCAAACGCTGTGCCAGGAGACAGAGGATGACGGGGATGACAAAGCAGGACGAGACCTGAGGCAGTGAGGATGCAGCGGCCGCAAAAAAGGGAGCAATACGTTTTAGGGCTTGCCCCCTTCAAATGAGCCTGATCGATGTGTAAAGCCCGGCGCGGCGGCGCCAGGTCTTTGCAAAACTATTTTGTAAGCTCAACCACCACGCTTGAGCCTTCGGCTACATGAACCTCGCCGTTTTCAAGGCTGGCCTCACCTGACTTTATCAGCATCCTGGAGCCCTCAGGGGCCTTAAATGCTACTTCCTTAAGGCCGAAGTTGGCGGCAACAAGCAGGGTCTGGCCGTCCCCCTTGCGCAGGAAGGCCAGAGTGTGCTCATTGGGATCGTCAAGGGCCTCAAAGCGCCCGTAGGTCAGGGTCTCGTGATAAGCCGGGTTCTTCTTTAAGGCAATTAAGGCCTTATAGTGGCTGAACACGGAGTTGGGATCATCTATTTGTGCCTTGACGTTTAAGGTCTTATAGTCCTGATGGACCTTCATCCAGGGCACCTCAGTGGAGAAGCCGGCAAATCTGCTGTCATCCCAGAGCATCGGGGTGCGGGCATTGTCGCGGGCCTGATCGTTGAGCACGCGCAGGGCAGTCTCCTCAGACAGGCCGTGATCGAGGCAGCGGCGGTACTCTTCCTTGCTCTGCAGATCATCAAACTCGTAGATGGAGCCGAACCTGGTGTTGGTCATGCCAATTTCCTGCCCCTGGAATACAAAGGGGATGCCGCGCAGCATAAGATTGACCGTGCCCAGGGCCTTGGCGCCGCGGGCATTCTGCCACATCTCGGGCAGCCAGGTGGAGACGCCGCGGGGCTCGTCGTGGTTTTCAATCACCGGGGCCAAAAAGCCGCAGTCATTGGTCAGTTCCTGGGCCTTGAAGGTGACCGCGCGGTACTGGGCCACAGAGAGCTTTTCAAAGGCAAAGTAGGCGGGCTTGGTGGACAGGGCCTCACGGGCGGCAAAATCGAAGATGGTGCTGAAGCAGCCGTGATCGCCGATGAACTTTTCGGTATTGTCCTTCTGCAGGCCGAACACTTCGCCCACCGAGAAGGCCTGATGCTTCCTGAAGGTGTTGTCCTGCATCTCCTGCAGGAATTTCTCGGCCACGTCGTTGTGCTCGGCGTTCATCACGCCGCAGGCGCACATGCCGTCACCCAGGGCATCGGCCGGATACATCGGGAAGGACGGATCTTTGCCGATGCACATGATGGCGTCGACGCGGAAGCCCGCTACGCCTTTTTCAAACCACCAGTTCATCATGTCATAGATGCGCTGTCTTAACTTGGGGTTGAACCAGTTGAGATCCGGCTGCTCCTTGGCAAAGAAGTGGCAGTAGTAAAGATTGTCCTGACCCGGCACCTTGTCCCAGACTGAGCCGCCGAAGTTGGCGCGCAGATTGTTGGGGGCTTTGCCGTCTTTGCCTTCGCGGAAGTAGAAGTAAGAGGCTTCCTCACAGCTGGGATCGGCACAGGCCTTCTTGAACCACTCGTGCTCAGAGGAGCAGTGGTTGACCACCAGATCCATGATCACGGCGATGTTAAGCTCTTTGGCTTTGGCAAGGAGCTCATCGAAGTCAGCCATGCTGCCAAAGAGCGGATCAATGGCCTGATAGTCGGCGATGTCATAGCCCTGATCGACAAAGGGGGACTTATAAATCGGGGAGATCCATAAGATCTCGATGCCCAGCTCATGCAAATACGGCAGCTTTTCAATGATGCCTCTTAAATCACCAATACCGTCGCCGTTGCTGTCTTTAAATGACTTGGGATAAATCTGATAGGCAACCTTGCCGTGCCACCATTGCTTCTGCATTTTTCTGTGCTCTCCAGTTGAAGTTTTTGTATAAAACGCATTGTAGTGATGCAAAAATCACAAAAAAAGCAGTCAGATTGACAGAAAACTACACTGTATTAACCAAAGAGGTCAAAAAGTTTGAGCTGGATCGAGTTTTTAAAACTGCAGCAAAACACCAGCGCTGCACAAATTTGCGCAGATAATGGACGGCAAATGCGCATTTACAGTCAGAGATCCGCTCAGCAGCACTCAGCGCCCCGGGCAGATCTGCGCACTAAACCTCAGCTCAAGGGCACCGGCTCCATGCCTGCAGGCGGCAGATCTTTAAGCGTCTTTTTGGCGGCCTCAGAGCGCTCCTGCTCCTGTTTGCGCATGCTCTTGCGGTATTTCAGCGGGGTGGTGCCGTATTTTTCCTTGAAGTTCTTAAAGAAATAGCCCGAGTTATCAAAGCCGTGATAGGTGGCGATATTGCCAATGGGCAGATCGGTCTCCACGATGGCCTGGGCTGCGCGGCGCAGGCGCAGATCGTTTAAATAATCGGTAAAGCACATCGAGGTGACTTTCTTAAAGTAGCGGCAGAAGTACTGAATGGAGACATTAAGCCGTGCGGCGGCATCGGCCACGGTCATGGGCCCGGCGTAATGGGCATCTATGTAGGTCAAAAGCTCCTTTAATTTATCCTGGCGGTTGCGCTCATTGACCGAGAGCACCACTTCCTTGCGTGAAATATAGCCGTGGCTGTAGAGCAGGGCCAAAAACTCCAGAATTTTGGCTTTGACCATCAGCCGTGAGGGAGCATCAGTCTCGCGGCAGCGGCTGATGATGTAGTCATACAGCGCCGCAGCCTCGGCAAAGCCCGGATCGTCCGGAAAGATGACCGGCGGCAGGGGCATATTGCCGCTTGACAGCGCCGCAAAGATGTCCGACTGCAGCTCATCGTAATGCTCGAAATTGAGCATATTGAGATCAAAGACCACCGCGGTTTCAATGGACTGCGGAGGCAGGGTGATGGTGTGCAGCACATTGCCCGGGATCACCATGATGGCGTCATCATCCAGAGATTTGGGCTCCTGGCCGCTGACGGCATAGGTGAAGCTGCCTTTGACAAAGCGCACGATCTCCACTTCAGGATGCCAGTGCAGGGCCACCCGGTGGTTGTAGGGCGAGTTCTGCCAACAATATGCTGCGATGGGGTAGACGCTGGTGCCGTGGCGCAGCTGTTCTTTAAGCACCTTGCGGGTGTTTCCATCCACCAGCATATTCTGTTCTTTACTCACCATAATCAGGCTCATTTGAAGTTAAAGTTCTAAGTGAAGCTGATAAAACTCCACTGTATTAATTCCTTTTGCACACTATTTTAAACCAAATACGGCACAAGACCAGAGAAAAAAGCGGGATCAGGCCGACTTGTTCAAAATTTGCAGATCAATGCACAAAATTACCTTTTGCGGCTTTCAAAAGTTCAGCGTGCTAAGATAGCCCAAGTTTATAAAAACGGTGTTTTTTCGGCAGATTTAAGCGAGAATACACCCGCATAAAACGCTCTGTAGTTGTTCTTTAGTGCTCTGCCAGGGCAGGCCAAAGTCCCGGGCAGGCCGCTTAAAAGGTTTAAAAACGTTCAGTGAAAGCTCCGTTCCCATCATCAGCCTGCCGTGCTGTACTCAGACATGCTCTCATGAGTGCGGCAGGCCTCGTGCTTTCACTGCTTATTCTGAGCCTCATCATCTTCCTCACCTCCCGCCTGCTGCCGGGCAGCCCGCTCAATGCCCTAATTGGTGATCATGCCGACATGTTAAGCGCGCAGCAAAGTAAAGAGGCGCTTGCTGCCCTTGGCTTTGATCGGCCGCTCTGTCAACAGTACTTCACGTGGCTTTGCAATCTGCTGCAGGGAAACCTCGGCTTTTCGCTTTATTACAAGCTGGCCATAAGCGAGCTCCTGCCGCCGCTTTTAGTTAACACCCTGATTTTGGGCGGCCTCTCCTACATCTTGATCTTTGCCCTGGCCCTTGCCCTGGCGCTTACGTGCATCCGCTTTGAGGACAGCCTTATCGACCGGCTTATTTGCAAACTGGGCTCGCTGTGTTACTTTCTGCCGTCTTTCTGGCTGTGCCTGCTGCTGATTTTAATCTTCAGCGTCAGCCTGCAGTGGCTGCCAAGCTCGGGGGCTTATTCCTACGGCGGGCAGCAGGATCTGCTTGACCGGGCGGAGCACCTTGTTCTGCCCTGCTGCGTGATGATTTTAAGCCACATGTGGTATTACGGCTCGATGTTAAGAAACCGCCTCAGCCTTGAGGTGCGCATGCCCTATGTGCTTACCGCCAGAGCCTGCGGCCTGGGTCCGTGGCGCATTCTCACCACAGTGTGCCTGCGCGCCGCGCTGCCGCTTTTAATCAACCTGATGGCGGTATCAGCCGCGCACATCATCGGCGGCACCTATGTGGTGGAAGCGGTATTCAATTATCCCGGCATCGGCAATGCCGCGGTGTTAAGCGCCAAAAACCACGATTACGATCTGCTGCTTATTTTGACCTTAATTAGCGGCAGTTTCATCATTTTAAGCGCCATTGCCGCGCGTTTCCTTGCAGCCGCATCCGATCCGCGCCTGAAGGCCGCAGCGGGGGCAGTTATCTGATGGCCAAGCGCTCACCGTCCCAAGATCTCTTTGACAGGGCGTCAGCAGCAGACCGGCAGCAGGCGCAGGAGCTGGCCTTCAGGGTGCGCGAAAGTGAGCGCCGGGCGCTGCCATACTTCTCGGGTGGGATATTCATCCTGCTCTGCCTTGCCGCCCTGTGCGCGCCGCTTTTGGCGGTACACTCACCAGAGCAGTTTTTCTTAACAAAAGCCAATATGCCGCCGTGTGCGGAGTTTTTCCTGGGCACCGATCCGCTCGGGCGCGATCTGTACTCGCTGCTGTTTTACGCGCTGCGCACCTCGCTTGCAGTGGGGCTTATAAGCTTTACTGTCAGTGTGCTGCTGGCGCTCACCATCGGAGTTATCAGCGCCCTGAGCCCTGATCTGATTGACCGCGCGCTGCAGCGCCTGCTGGAGCTGCTGCAGTCCATCCCGCAGATCCTGCTTTTTATGCTGCTTTGCGCCATCATCCCCAGCCACAGTATACTGACCCTGGGCCTTATCATCGGCAGCTGTTCCTTTTTTGCCCTGGCGCGCCTGCTGCGCTCGGAAGTCAAAACGCTTTTGAGCGCCGATTTCGTGCTGGCCGCCCGGGGCCTTGGCAGCAGCGCCGCGCGCATTGCCCTTACTCATCTGCTGCCTCAGGTGCTGCCCGGGCTGTCCTTTGCCCTGACCAGCACCTTAAGTTCAGCCATAGCCGCCGAGGCGGTGTTAAGTTTTTTAGGCCTGGGGCTTTCCCCGGAGATTTTGTCCTTGGGCGGACTGCTCACTATCAGCGAACGCGCCTTTTTAATGCACAGCTGGTGGTGTGTGCTGATCCCGGGCCTGGTGCTGACGGCACTTCTGGGCTCAGTCACAGCCTTGGGCTCATACTTCAGCCGGCGCAGCGTGCGCCCCTGCTCTTATCTTTAAGACAGGAAGGCTGCAGGCACATACAAATGAAGATAAGAAGGAAGACCATCATGAGAAAGATCAGCGCTTTAACTTTAAGCCCGGAGCATCCCCTGCAGGCCCTGCTGTTAGGTGCTTTGACCGCCGCCGCGCTTTTGACCCTCAGCGCCTGCGGTGAGAGCAAAGAGGCCGCCTCAAGTGCGCACAGTGCAGCCGCCGCAAAAACCTCAACAGCAGCTGCTCCGGCTCCGGCAGAGCGGCCGCTTATCTATGCCGGTGAAGGCCTGACTGCGATAAATCCGCTGCTCAATGCCCATGACGAGCTGCCCAATCTTATTTTCTCAGGCCTGATGAAATACGACGCGGCAGGCAGGCCAGTGCCTGATCTGTGTACAAAGATGAAAGCCTCCCCTGACGGCCTTGCTTACACCTTTACCCTGCGCGATAACCTCAAATGGCAGGACGGCAGTGCGCTCACGGCCGCTGACGTGGTCTTTACCTACAATTTGATCCGCTCGCCGGAGGCGGCCTTAAGCGCCATTCAGAGCAATTACCTTGATATCAAGTCAGTTGAAGCCCTTGATGCGCGCACGGTCAAATTTGAACTTGTAAAACCCAATGCTGCCATGCCCGGCTACTTTACCCTCGGCCTGGTGCCAGAGCATTTAGTCAAAGGCCGGGATATCTTCACCATGCCCTTTAATCAGGCCCCGGTGGGCTCCGGGCGCTATATGCTGGAGAGCTGGGATCGGCAGGGCGGGCGCATTATCCTTAAGGCCAACCCTTATTATTACGGCAAAAAGCCTGAAATTGAGACCATTGTGTACTGCACCATTGCCGATGAAAGCGCCAAGAGCACCATGCTCTCCTCAGGTGAGGCTGACTTGGCCTGGCTTAACGCCAATTATGCACAGAGTTTCCGCGGCCGCGAAGGCTGGCAGAACATCGACTTTAAAAGCGCTGATCTGCGCGCGATTTCCTTTGACTTCCATACTGATTTTGTTAAGGAAAATGCCGACAGTCTGATGCTGCTTAACTACGCCCTGGATAAAAACGCTCTGGTGCAGGGAGTGCTGCAGGGCCATGGTTTTCCGGCTTACGGCCTGCTGCAGTTAAATGCGCTCGGGCAGAACAAGGAGGCCGACCTCTATCCTTATAACCTGGAGCTTTTTGCGAAAATGATGCGTGAGGCAGGCTGGGAGCAGGGCGCTGACGGCATCTATGTGCGTGACGGGCAGCGCTTTTCCTTCAGCGTACAGGTGCGGGAATATGAAGAGGAGCGCGTAGATCTGGCCAATATCTGCTCTGCCATGTTAAAGCAGGCAGGGGTTGAGATGCAGGTGGTGCCGGTGACCCACTTTGACTTTAAGGCAGGCTACAACGCCTATCTCTACGGCAATGCCGCACAGTTTGATCCCGATGCCTGGTACAGTGTGCTGCACACCGGCGGCAGTGACAATAATATGTCCTATGCTAATGCTGAGGTTGACAAGCTGCTTGACGCGGGCCGTTATACCCTGAATGAAAATGAGCGCCGCGCCATTTATCAGCGCTTTGAGCTGGAGTATGCCAAACAGCCCGGCATGGTGCCGCTTGTGTACCTGGAGGGCAATTACGCCGCCAGGGCCGAGCTGCAGGGGCTTGATACCCGCCGTCTTTTGGGCCATCACGCCGCCGGTGTGTTCTGGAATGTGGAGGACTGGCATTTTGCCAGTCCCGAAACCCGGCAGGGAGAATAGGAGAATAAGCGATGACAGAGGCAGAGCAGGGCTTGTTGTCCTGGCGGCACTTTTCACTGTCTTTCAGGCCGCACAAAGCGCTGCAGAGTGCGGTAAGCGAGGTCAGCCTTACCGTCAGGCGCCATGAGGTCTTTGCGCTCTGCGGGGAAAGCGGCTGCGGCAAGTCGGTGCTGCTGCGCTCGGTGCTGCGCCTGCTGCCCGCTCATGCCTCTGTGCAGGGC
>JADINH010000028.1 GCA_017694225.1 Candidatus Avisuccinivibrio stercorigallinarum | reverse complement strand
GAGGTTTCAGCCTTTCTACCACCCGCCACTGGTAGAATGGCAGGAAAACCAGCAAAAATGGTAGAAAGCCGCAGAGCATCCCAAATCCGAGCTGCAGGAAGGAAGATGTTGGCGGGCAAAGATCATGTCTGGCGGCGCTGTGGGGGGTTCAGCCTTTCTACCACCCGCCACTGGTAGAATGGCAGGAAAACCAGCAAAAATGGTAGAAAGCCGCAGAGCATCCCAAATCCGAGCTGCAGGAAGGGAGATGTTGGCGGGCAAAGATCCGGTCTGGCGGCGCTGTGGTGTTTTTACCGCACTCCACTGGCAGAATGGCAGGAACATTGAAGTTTGCGGCAGAAGCCAAATGCTCACCGTGCTGCTGAAGTCTGATGCTGAGAACAACTTTGGGGATCTTCAAGGCTATTCAGATGCAGTCGTATTCTGCCATCCCCCTCTGGTAGAACGGCAGCATTACCAGCAAATATGGCAGGAAGCCGCAGATCTGCCCAAAACTTGAGGTGGATGAAGACTTTTGCAGGAAGCGCTCCTGTCTGGCAGTGCAGTGGTCTTTCTGCCAATCTACCACCCGCCACTGGTAGAATGGCAGGAAAACCAGCAAAAGTGGTAGAAAGCCGTAGAGCATCCTAAACCAGGGCCGCAGGAAGATTTTGGCGGGTAAAGATCCAGTATGGCGGCGCTGTGGTGTTTCTACCGCCCACCACTGGCAGAATGGCAGGAACATTGAATTTTGCTGCAGCAGCCAAATGCTCACCGAGCTGCTGGAGGCTGATGCTGAGAACTTTGAGGGGAATCAACGATTTTCAGATGCAGGCGTATTCTGCCAGCCCTCTCTGGTAGAACGGCAGCCTTGCCAGCAAATATGGCAGGAAGCTGCAGATCTGCCCAAAACTTGAGGTGGATGAAGACTTTGGCAGGAAGCGCTCCAGTCTGGCGATGCAGTGGTCTTTCTGCCAATCTACCACCCGCCACTGGTAGAATGGCAGGAAAACCAGCAAAAATGGTAGAAAGCCGCAGAGCATCCTAAACCCGAGCCGCAGGAAGATTTTTGCGGGCAAAGATCCTGTCTGGCAGCGCTGTGGTGTTTCTACCGACCACCACTGGCAGAATGGCAGAAAAACCAGCAAAAATGGCAGGAAGCCGCTGAACAGCCCAAACCCGAGCCGCAGGCAGCTTTCCGCTGCGCAGTGCCGCAGCCGCACAATCATCGGCACGGCTGGGGCGAAAAGTACTATAATTAGCAGCAGATTTAGTGGGCTCAATACAGTCTTAAATCCTCTTAGAAGTATAACTGCATATCCGAATATATAAAAATAATTTATTAAATCCAGAACACACAGGCAGCTTAAGCTGCCGGGCTGGAAATTTTTAAGGAACCATCACATGTCAGAACAGCTTGATCTCTTTGCCGAAACCGGCGTGGAAGCATCTCCGGCCGCAGAGCAGCAAGAGAGACCGGCCATCCAGATACAACCTGAGTCTGTCTTTATTAAAAAAGGAAAGCATAACCCCAAGTTCAATTTCCGCAACAAAATGGACGGCCTGGCCTTTATGGGGCACATCAGACGCAATTCTGTGAAGGCGGTCTTTTTTGATCCGCAGTACCGCGGAGTGCTCGACAAGCTGTCCTACGGCAACGAAGGCGTCGGCCGCGGCAAAGCCCGCTCGGCCCTGCCGCAGATGAGTGCCGAGATCATTACCGAATTTTTGCAGGAAATCGAGCGCATCTTAAGCCCAAGCGGCTATCTGTTTCTCTGGGTGGACAAATTCCACCTGGTCGAAGGCATCAAGCCCTGGCTGGAGCCGGTGCCATCGCTGCATACCGTGGATTTGATGACCTGGGATAAATTGAAGATCGGCATGGGCTACCGCACGCGCCGCCAGGCTGAGTACCTGGTGATCATCCAGAAAGAGCCGCTTAAGGCCAAGGTCACTTGGACAGTGCACAACATCCCTGACGTAATCAGTGAAAAGGCAGTTAAAACTCACGCCCACTCCAAGCCGGTGCAGATGCAGGTGCGGCTGATTGAGGCGGTCACTAATGAAGGCGACGTGGTGTTAGATCCCGCTGCCGGAGGCTACTCGGTATTAGAGGCCTGCAAAATCTGCGGCCGCAATTTCCTCGGTTGTGATTTAATCTACGGTGAGGACTGAAGTTTTTAAGGAGAGTGTTTTATGAAAATCCGCGATCAAAAAGGACGCACAGATCAAAAGTCAGGCTACGGCCGTGTGTTTAACGATAACAAATTAGGTGCCTTAATCTCGCGTGTGCAGGCTACGGTGATCTCAAACGGCACTGAGCTTGAGCGTATGCTGCTCGCGCGCTGCAACACCATCGCAGATCTGGATCAGTTCCTGCAGAAATGCGAGAACGGCACCCAGCCTGACGGGGTTTACGTCTGCCCAAAGAAGTCGCTCAAGAAGAGCACCATCATCCAAAATCTCAAAGCTGACAACGAAAAAGTGATTGAGCCTGATCTGCTGATCTTTGAGGTGAGCCCCAAGCAGATGCTCTGCAATGTCGTTGAACTCAAAGACGGTGACACCTTTGATACCAAGAAGGTCATTGGTGAAAAAGAGCATCTGGAGCACTTTTCCAAAGATTTTGGCAGCCAAATCTCCTTTAAGACCCAGTACTTCATGTGCGGTTTCAATCAGGACGACAAAGAAGAGCTGAATATCGGCCTGAAAGGCGCCTTTAAGCTCAAAGAGCTGCTGACCGGCCGTGAACTGTGCAGCATGCTGAAAATCAATTACGACGAAATTGTCAACTTAAGAAAAGCGGACGGTGAGGACAATCTTTACCACTTTGTCAGCGAGCTTTTGGATATTCCCAAAGTGCGCGCAGAAATAGAAAAACAGCTCAAAGCCCTCAATCAATAATCTGGGCTGACACCGCTGTTCTCAACACCTGCGGCTGCTCTGTACAGAGCTTGCGGGCAGTCAGAAGCGGTATCTGTGCTCTGCAGGGGGGTATTGCGCTGGGAGTTAAAAGAATGGACTGTGCAGAAGCCCGCCCAAGCGGGCTCCTGCAGCAAATGGGGATTAGGCGCGGCCTAACTTGCCCTTGATAAAGGTGACGATGTCAGCCTTATTGACTAAGGTCTTCTCGCCGGTGCGGCGGTCTTTGTACTCAATCTGACCGTCCTTTAAGGACTTCTCACCGATGGTGATGATGTGCGGAATACCAATGAGCTCGGCATCAGCAAACATCACGCCCGGACGCTCGTCGCGATCGTCATAGAGCACTTCAACGCCCAGATCCTCAAGCTCCTTGTAGAGCTTTTCAGCCTCTTCATGTACCTCAGGGCACTTGCCGGGCTTGATGGCAATGATGGAAACATCAAACGGAGCCATGGCATCGGGCCAGATAATGCCGCGCTCGTCGTGGTGCTGCTCAATGGCAGCGGCGATCACGCGGGTCACGCCGATACCGTAGCAGCCCATCTCCATCGGCACGGAGACGGCGTTTTCATCCATCACCACGGCATTCATGGCCTCAGAGTACTTCTTGCCGAGCATGAAGACCTGACCCACCTCAATGCCCTTGCGCAGGTGCAGGCGGCCCTTGCCGTCAGGGCTCGGATCGCCTTCCTCAACGTTGCGCAGATCGGCCACTTCATAGCCCTGCACATCGCGATCCCAGTTGACGTTGATTAAGTGATAACCGTCCTCGTTGGCGCCGCAGGCAAAGTTGCCCATCTTGTCGGCAGCCTTGTCGACGATCACGCGGCCCTTAAAGCCCACCGGGCCGAGAGAGCCGGTGTGAGAGCCCGTGAAGGCAGCAATTTCTTCATCGGTGGCAAAGATGACGGGATTGGACAGTCCTGCAACCTTGCCGGCCTTGACCTCGTTTAATTCCTGATTGCCCTTGAGGCAGAGCATCACAAGCTCGTACTTGCCATCCTCGTCAGCCTCAGTGCGCACGACGAGGCTCTTTAACACCTGATTGGCATCAAGACCCAAAGCTTTGGCGGCTTCGTCCACGGTGTGGCAGCCGGGGGTGGCAGCCTTGGAGTAAGCGGCGCCGGGAGCCGGGCGCTCTGCCGTCTCAATGGTCTCGGCCATCTCGATGTTGGCTGCGTAATCAGAGCCGTCAGAGAACACAATGGTGTCCTCGCCTGCGTCAGCGAGCACCTGGAACTCATGGGAGTGATTGCCGCCGATGGCGCCGGTGTCAGCACGCACGGCACGGAAATCAAGGCCCAAACGGGTGAAGATGCGGCTGTAGGCATCGTACATGTCGTCGTAAGTCTTCTCCAGGGAGGCATGATCCATGTGGAAGGAGTAGGCATCCTTCATGATGAACTCACGGCTTCTCATGATGCCAAAGCGCGGGCGGATCTCATCGCGGAACTTGGTCTGAATCTGATAGAGGTTAATCGGCAGCTGACGGGAGGACTTGATCTCACGGCGGGCAATGGCGGTGATCACTTCCTCGTGGGTCGGGCCTAACACAAACTCGTTCTGCTTTCTGTCCTTGAGGCGGCACAGCTCCGGGCCGTATTTGACATAACGGCCGCTCTCACGCCACAGTTCGGCCGGCTGCACTACCGGCATGGAAAGCTCAATGGCGCCTTTTTTGTTCATTTCCTCACGCACGATGGCTGAGACCTTCTGCAGCACGCGCAGACCGGTGGGCAGCCAGGTGTAAATGCCGGAGGCAATTTGACGGATCAGACCGGCGCGCAGCATCAGACGATGGCTGTCAATGGCGGCCTCTACAGGATTTTCCTTAAGGGTGGACAAGAGGTATTTGCTGGTACGCATTTAACTTTCTCAAATCAAACAAAATCGGGCCCGGCCTGCAGCCACAGAAAAGAGCGCAGACAAAGCGGTGAACACAATTTAAAAAGTGCGCCTATTATACGCCAAACCGTCCCTTTGGACAGTCTGCAAAATCCCGGCGCGGGCGGCGTTTAAGCCTCGTCCGGCTGTTTTTCTGCACCGCCTTGCTGCTCCATGGCCTGAAGTTCCTCCAGGGTCTTGGTAATGCCCCGGCCTTCTTGAATGTCCTGCAGGCCCTTGTAAATGTGCGCCAGGTTTTGAGGAGAGTAAAAGAGCTCCTCTTCACGGGGTGCGGCCGAGGGCGTAAAGGGCAGGCCGCGCTCACGCACCAGCTGGCAGATGAACATCCTCACTGCCGTGGGCAGATCAAGGCCCATCTCGCTGCAGATTTCCCTGGCCTGACGCAGCAGCTCTTTGTCTATTTTGATCTGCAGGCTGCTGTTGTTCTCCATAAATTATCCCTCCACAATGTAAAAGCAGGCTTCAATCATGCTGTGCAGACTATTTTAGCAGTCAGCACCATAAACCTTGCGGCAGTTGGGATGAATGCAGAATGAAAGCAGAATGACAATCGGCTCCTGCGGCGCAAAAACATCATGAAAAACGGAGAAAAAAGTGCAGTTTCGCGCTTTTTGGCTCATTGCAATGTTCAATTTTCGTATAATTAACAAAAATCACTGGAGAGCGGAGAGCTTCATAATGGTTTACTTAATCTCATTTCTTTTCTTTTTGTTGTTCGTCGGCTGCCTGGCCATCAGCCTGGTGTTCCGCGGACAGGCCTTAAAGTCTGAGGATGAGGCTGCAGCGGCCTTAGAGGGCCTGACCTGCGCTGCCTGCACCTTAAACTGCGGCTTTGCCGGCAACAAAAAGCACAAGCCCGGCAAGACCTGTCAGGCTGATCTGCGCATTGAGCACAAGCAGGTGTAACGCTCAATTATTATTAAAATTAAAGGCAGCAGAGAAATTACAAGGCAGAAAAAAGAAGCAAAGGGGCAAATAAATGAAGCGTAAGATTATTGCCGCGGCAGCGCTGCTCAGCGCTGCTTTACTTTTATCCTCCTGTGGTGAGGAGGCTCCCAAGGTCAAAGACAGCATCAAAATCAGCGGCCAGACCATGGGCACTTACTATGCCATGACCATCATCCCCGGCCAGTACGGCAATCAGGCGGACAAGTTCAAGCAGATCGCCGAAGATGAATTTAAGGTGGTGACAAATGCCATCTCAAGCTTTGACCCTAACAGTGAAATCTCACGCTTCAACCGCTGGAACAGCACCGAGCCCTTAAAGATTTCCAAGTATTTAGGCGACGTCATTCAGGAGGTCAACCGCCAGGCGCTGCGCATTGACGGCGTGCTGGATATTTCGGTGGCGCCGCTTGTCAACCTCTGGGGTTTTGGCACTGACGGCCGTCCTGAAAAAGTGCCCACCCAAAGTCAGATTGATGAAGTGCGTGAGTACGTCGGCTTTGACAAGTACAAGGTCAGTTACATCGGCGGCATGGCCTTTTTGGAAAAGGGCGATCCGCGCGTCAAGCTTGATCTCTCCACCGTCGGCGAAGGCCTGGGCGTAGATCGCGTGGCGGCCAAGCTCGATGAGGGTATGATCTCAGATTATCTGGTGTCCATTGCCGGTGCGGTGCGCACCCGCGGCACCAACCCTGAGGGCAAAGACTGGAAGGTGGGCATCGTCAATCCGGTGCAGCCTGACGGCCAGCCCTTTGAAATCGTCTGCCCGCACGGCATGGCGATGTCCACTTCAGGCTCCTATCGCAATTACTTCGTGGATGAAAACGGCAAGCGCTATTCCCACATCATCGATCCGCGCACCGGCAAACCGATTGAGCATCACACCGTCTCAGTGACCGTAATTGAGCGCTCGGCCCTGGTGACTGACACCCTCGATACCGGCCTGATGGTGATGGGCGCTGATGCGGCTTTGAAGTGGGGCGATGAGCATGAGACTGCCATCTACACCATTGAGATTAAGGACGGCAAGCCGGTGGGGCGGCACAACCGCTATTTTGAACCTTATTTAAAGTGCGATGCAAAGGACGCACAATAACATGCATATTCATATCTTAGGCATCTGCGGCACCTTCATGGGAGGGATTGCCCTCATCGCCAGAGCCGCCGGGCATAAAGTCACCGGCTGTGATCAAAACGTCTACCCGCCGATGAGCACTGAGCTTGCCGAGGCAGGCATTGAGATCATGCAGGGCTTTGGGGCAGAACAGTTAGACTGCAAGCCGGACCTCATTGTAGTGGGCAATGTGATGAAGCGCGGCATGCCGGTCATCGAGCGCATGCTCAATGAAAAGCTGCCTTATGTCTCAGGTCCGCAGTGGCTCTACGAGCACTATTTAAAGGACAAGGAAGTGCTCGCTGTAGCCGGCACGCACGGCAAGACCACCACCACCGCCATGCTCGCCTGGATTTTGGAAGTGTGCGGCAGGAAGCCGGGCTTTTTAATCGGCGGCGTGCCCGAGAACTTCAAGCAGGGCGCGCGGGCCTCAGACAGTCCTTATTTTGTGATCGAAGCTGATGAATATGACTGCGCATTTTTTGACAAGCGCTCAAAGTTTGTGCACTATCATCCCACGGTCGCCATCCTCAATAACCTGGAGTACGATCACGCTGACATCTTTGAAAACCTTGGCATGATAAAAAAGCAGTTTCACCATCTGGTGCGCACCATTCCCGGGCGCGGCAGCGTGGTGGTGCCATCATTTGATCAGAATATTGCCGATGTGCTCAACATGGGTCTGTGGAGCCACAAGGTTATATTCGGCGATGACGCAGGCTTCAATGCCCGCCTGCTCAATGCCGAGGGCTCAGAGTGCGAGCTTATGTATCAGGGGCAGGTTTTGGGGCAGTTTACGCTGCCCTGCTGCGGCCTGCACAATGTGCACAATGCCCTGGCGGCCATCGCGGCGGCCCGCTGTATCGGCATTGAGCCCATGGACGCAGCCCGCGCCCTTGGCTCTTACAAACTGCCCAAGCGCCGCCTGCAGCTTGCGGCCCAAAAAGGCGGGGTGCAGATTTTTGATGATTTTGCCCATCATCCGACCGCGGTCAAGGCCACGCTTGACGGCCTGCGCGCCCATGTCGGACCTGACTGCCGCATCATCGCAGTGTTTGAGCCGCGCTCGAACTCCATGAAGATGGGCGCGAACAGCACCGCGCTGCACAGCTCCTTTGACAGCGCCGATGAGGTGCTGCTCTATCAGGGACCTGCGGTGCACTTTGATGTCAAGGCGGCAATGGCGCAGTGTCAGAAGCCCTGCACGGTGTTCACTGACTTTGAGGCGCTGCTTGACGCCCTCAAAGAGCGCCTCACCGGGCGCTGTGCGCTGCTGTGCATGAGCAACGGCTCGTTCAACGGCCTGACCTCTAAGCTTGCCGCAGCTTTGCAGGCTGCTTAACCATTTCTTTGTTTTTCTTTGCTTTCAGTTAAGGACGGGGCCCTGCGCCCTGTCCTGCTTGTACACCATTTGGCTGAGTGTTTTGGCCTTTTGGAGTACTGAAACGTCTTAATACTCGGTGCAAACAAAAGCCTGGCCCGCCTAAATCCTGCACAGCTCACAAAACGCACAAAAAGCGCTTATTTATCGGCTTTTCAGTGCGTGTTTCTGACAAAATAACCTTATGTCAGAAGAAGAAGTCGCAAGGCCCTACACGCGCTCGGCCAACCGCTGCCACCTCATTACCCGCATTCCGATTTTTGACCAAAACGGGATGACCAAACTCTATTATCTGCAGTTTACCTCGGGCAATGTGCTGTCCTTTGATGATCTCAAGCCGGTGCACGTGCCGCATATCCTGACGGGCTTTTTAATCAGGCGGCCGGTCTCGACCTTTGTGGGCAGCAACAGCAGCGTGATGATCCCGCTGCCTTTGTGCCGCGAGCTGGTGCAGCTGCGCGACAAGTACCCCACGGGCAGGCTTATCATTCATGTGCGTGATAATGAAGAGCCGGATGATGAAAAGAAGTTCATCATGACCACTTTGCGCCGGCACAATGTGCGCTTTGCCTGCGACATCAACTGCATTCGCGCGGCCGATCGCAGCTGGGCCGACAAGCTGCACCTCTTTTCTTATGTGGTGATTAAATACAGCCGCAATTACGCTGAGGATCTGGCTTATTTCAATGAACTCAGGCATTTTAATCCGCGCATTAAATGCATCACCGCAGGGGATGATCTGCAGGACATTGAACTGCGCCGCAAGGTCATGGAAATGGGCTCTGATCTGATTTTATCGG
Source organism: Candidatus Avisuccinivibrio stercorigallinarum (assembly GCA_017694225.1). Classification (GTDB taxonomy): domain Bacteria; phylum Pseudomonadota; class Gammaproteobacteria; order Enterobacterales; family Succinivibrionaceae; genus Avisuccinivibrio; species Avisuccinivibrio stercorigallinarum. Next base: position 775 of record JADINH010000028.1, on the reverse strand, counting down.
TGTTCTGCCGCCGCCATGACTTTTACGCCGACAAGGGCCTTTTGCTGCGCTACTCGGATGTGTTTGCGCTGGTGCGCGAGGTGATGCGCGAGGAGACGGATTTTGTGAACACCGCACGCATCCTCGGGCGTTATCCATTTATGCAGCGCGATGTGTTCAAGCTGATCCGCTTTTTCCGCCCTGAATACAAGGGCATTGTGTGGCCGCCGGGGCAGGCTGTGGAGCTCTATCATGAGGAATACATGCGTGCGATCCTCGGGGTCATCACCCTGCATGCCCTGGCCTTTATCGCCACGCAAAGCGGCAGCTCCACTGCCTCCAACTCCAATTTGGAGCCGGTCAAGACGGCGCTGATCCGCGGCTATTACCTCTACACCATGGCCTATGAAATCGGGCTTGACGAGCGCATGCAGATGCTGGCCTTTATCATGGCCCTGTTTTCGGTGGAGCGCACCTGGTCGGCCCTCATTAACCCGCGCCTGTCCGGGCAGTTTTTCACTTACGATTTCACACACGGGCAGGAGGAGACCTTTGAGGTGCTGCTCGCTTCCATCATGGGCCTTGAGCAGTGTGATCTGCCGCGCTTTGCCAAGACCGTGATTGATGCCGGGGGCTCGGTGAGCCTGGGTCTGCACGCCTATGAGGCGGCGCTGCTGTGGTCAAATCAGATTTCAGATCTGCTCTATTCGGTCAATTACTGTGACTTTATCGTCACTTTTGCCGCAGACGATCCGACTATTTCAATTTAGGGAGAGTCAAGGGAGTAATAAAGGAG
>JADINH010000198.1 GCA_017694225.1 Candidatus Avisuccinivibrio stercorigallinarum | reverse complement strand
GTACCGCTGGTTTCTCGATAAATTTGCCGATGCCATGAAAAAGGACAACGGCGATACCGATCTGCAGGAGCTCGTTAAAACTACCTACACTTCTCCGGATGACAAAAACCGCCCGGACGATGAATTTCTCTATCTCTTCGGCAGTCCGGCTGAGGCGGCGGCAAGTGATGAGCTTTGCGCCCTCGGTCTGCGCTTTGCCGAGTTTTATCACACTTACGGTGCTTCAAATACCGAGCCGCTGGAGTAAAAGGGAGGAAGGATAAACATGCAAAACCAACAGAACATGCAGTCAGCTGCACAGCCTGGCGCCGCAGCGCAGGTGCTTGATCAGCTCTCCTTTGATCTCAAACAGTCATCCCTGATTGAGGCCTCGGCCGGCACCGGCAAGACCTTTACCATCACCTATTTGATTTTAAGGCTGCTGCTCAATGCAGGCGAGCAAGGCTGCAATCTCGACAAGCCCCTTGATCTGGAGAACATCCTGGTGGTGACCTTTACCAATGCCGCCGCCTCGGATTTGAAGCTGCGCATCCGCGAGAAGATCCGCGACGCCAGATTGTGCCTGACTGCGCTTAAAAACGGGGAGGACATTTCCGCCTGTGAGCCGCAGATGCAGCGCCTTGCCGACATTCTGCTGCACAGTTCCATCAAGCTTGCAGACTATATCCGCGTGCTGCAGCGCGCCGAGCGCAATATCGACAAGGCCGCCATCTGCACCATTCACTCCTTTTGCAACAGCGCCCTCAATCAGATTTATGCCTTTGAGGCCGGTGAAGCCTTTGAAACTGAGCTCTCTGCTGATGTCAGTGCGCTGGAGGAAGAGGCCTTCAATCAGGTGTGGCGTGAGTGCTTCTATCAGGGTCCCAAAGAAGAGCCGCTGCTGCGCTTTTTGTTAGAGCGCATCGGCGCTGCCAGCCCGTCAGATCTGCAGGGGGACTATGACAATCTGCAGAAAGTGCGCCTGAGCACGCGCGACAAGGACAGTCTGCTGGAGTTTTCGGTGCGTGACAATACGGTGTTTTTAGATCGCAAATGCAAAAAGGCCGGGCCTTTGTTTGCTGATTTAAAAAAGCAGGCCGCGGCGCTGCAAACTGAGCTTAAAAATAAACTGCCTGAGCTCAAAGAGCGGGTGAAATCTGCCCTCGGGCCTGATTTTACTGAGCTCTTAAGGGCAGGCTGTGCCGGGGCGGAGCATGCGCTGTTAAATCTGACCAGCGGCAAACAGGCCGTTTTTTCCAAAGATGGCATGTATACTGCAGGCAGGCTGCTTAAATTTATCGACGCCCCGGCTGACGCGGTGGTGCTGCCTTTTGACAGTGAGCAGGCCCTTGAGAAGTGCTGCCCGGCACGTTTGATCTCCTATTACAACCGGGCGGCCAAACATATGCCGCATGCCGGGGAGTTTGAACAGGCGCTCTCTGCGGTGCGCGCCATTTTAGCTGAGACTGTGCCGCTTGCCGTCAAGTTTGCCAGGCTGGGCATTGAACTGCGCACGGCGCTGTCCTTAATGGTGAGCGAGCGCGTGGAGGAGCTTAAAGAACAGCAGCAGCTGATGTCCTATGATGACGTGCTGCTGCGCCTTAACCGCGCGCTGCAGCAAAAAGACCGCGGCGACCGCCTGGCGGCCATGATTCGCGAGCGCTATGAGGCGGCCATGATCGACGAGTTCCAGGATACCGATCCGGTGCAGTACGCCATCTTTGAAAAGCTCTATTTAAGCGATGCAGAGACTGCCAAAAAAGCACGCTGCTATTTAATTGGCGATCCCAAGCAGTCCATTTACGCCTTCAGAGGGTCGGATATCAATTCCTACCTCAAGGCCGCCAAACGCATCAATGAGCTCTCCCATGGCAGCGCGGTCTACACCTTAAACCGCAACTTCCGCTCGGCCCCCGGGGTGGTCAATTCAGTCAATGCGCTGTTCTCCAGCGCCCTCAACCCGCTAAATACCAGGCCGTTTCTTACGGATGACGTGACCTTTGCACCGGTGTCGGCTGCCGGGGGCAAACAGCATTTTCACTTTAAGGATGAAGCAGAAGGTGCTGCCTGTTATATCAATTACGTAGAGGCTGACGGCAAGACCAACAAGGAAGCGGCCAGCCGGGCGGCGGCCAAAGCCTGTGCGGCCCTGGTGCTGCGCTGCCTCAACGAGGGCGTGCTTGAAGACCGCATTGACGGGGCCTATGTGCCGCGGGCGCTGAAGCCGAGTGACATCGCAGTGCTGGTGCGCAGCTCCAAGGAGAGCGCCCTGGTGATCGACGCGCTGCGCAGCCTTAATATCTCCGGGGTGTTCTTTTCGGACAAGAGCTCGGTGCTCAAAAACGACGGTGCGCCCACCCTGGAGGCACAGGAGCTGCTCTTTTTAATGGAGGCGGTGTGTGACTGTGCCAGCCGCCAGAAAGTCTCGCGCCTTTTGGGCTCGCGGCTGCTGTCTTTGTCCGGAGCTGAATATCAGCAGATGATGAGCGATGAAATGTTTGAAGCCGAGGTCAGACTGCTTTCTTCCCTGCAGCAGGAATGGCGCGAAAACGGCTTTTTCCCGGCCTTTATGCGCTGGTTTAAAGATCCGCTGCATCAGGGACTTAGCAAGACCCTGGAGTTTACCGACGGCGATCGCATGCTCACCAATTATCTGCATATTGCCGAGCTCATTCAGAAAAAACACGGCCGCATCTCCGGCATCAAGGCGCAGCTGCGCTGGTTTGACAATCTCATTCATGATGTCGCTGCGGATGACGAGACCGCGCCTGACGAGGTGGTGCAGCGCCTGGAGTCCGAGCGTGAGCAGGTGCAGATCCGCACCATTCACAACTCCAAGGGTCTGGAGTTTGCCGTAGTGCTGCTGCCCTTTTTGTGGAGCGCTGATATGGCCAGGCGCTCAAACGGTGCGGCCTTCTTTTACGATCCGAATTTAAAGCGCCGCACCCTCGATCTTTATGCCGAGCAGGACAGCAGTAAGGCCGCAGAACGGGCTGATCTGCAGGAGGATATGCGCCTTACCTATGTGGCGCTGACCCGCGCCTGTGCGGCCAATTTCATCATCCTGTCCAAGTATGATGTCAGACCGCAGATGCTGCCGCGCGGCCTGGTGCGGCTTTTGGTCGGTGACAGTAGTGAGGAGCCCGGGGCAGGCGACGGCTGCAAGATGGAAGATCAAAAGGCCCTGACGGCCCTTGAGGGGCAGCCTGAGCTCTTTACCTGCTTTAAGACTGCAGAAAAAGAGCTTAATCATCTGGGGCAGAGCTATCAGCCCGCGGTGCAGGCTGACGGTGCACTTACGGTTTCCACCCTGCCAGAGGGGGCCGTGCAGAGCAGCTTTAACATCTCCTCTTACACTGCCATCGTAAGCGGCCTGCATGGCAGTGCTCCGCGTCTTTTGGACAACGAAAGCGCCGATGATCCGAGCATAGATGACGGCCTGAATGAAAATCCGCAGCTGCTCTCACCCTTTGGCTTCCCGCGCGGCACCAAGGCCGGCACCTTTTTGCACAGCCTGCTGGAGCGCCTGACCTTTGAAGAGGAGCGCGATGAATTTGATCTGCGCGCCGTGGCGCTTGATGCCCTTACCACCTACGGCACCTCAGTGTCCAATGACTGGACAGCGCTGCAGTCCGATGCCGCGGACGCCCTGGCCGCCTGGCTTGAGGACATGCTCCATGCCCCGCTGCTCTTTGACCACAAGCGGCCTTTGCATCTTTGTGATCTCAAGGCCGGTGATTACGTCACCGAAATGCGCTATTTAATGCCCGCAGAGGCGCTGGATACCGCAGCCTTAAATGAGCTGTGCCGCGAGAATGCTGCGGCGCAGATGCAGCTGCCCTCGCACCTTAAGGACAAGCTGCTGCGTGAGATGCATTTGACTGAGCGCACGGTCAGCGGCTTTTTAACCGGCTCTCTGGATCTCGTCTGTTCCTTTGAGCTTGATGGCCGGCCGCGCTATTTTGTGGTGGACTATAAGTCCACCTACCTTGGTGCGGATTATGGAGCCTACAGCGCGCAGGCAGTGGAGCAGTCGGTCTATGACAGCCGCAACCGCTATGACGTGCAGTATTTGATCTATACCCTGGCGCTGCACCGCATGCTGCGCGGGCGCATTGCGGATTATTCCTATGAGCGCGATGTGGGCGGCGTGATGTATCTCTATCTGCGCGGTCTGAAGGCCGGAAAGGAGAGATCGCCCGGGGTGTACTACACCAAGCCCTCACTTGAGGTGATAGAGCAGTTGGACAGAATGTTTGGAGGTAATTATGCCTGAGCGCAGTAAGGAACAGCAAAGACACTCTGAGATGCAGCCGGAGCTTATTCCCCATGCCATTGAAGCCGGAGGCTTTGATGACATCAGCACGCAGCAGATCTATGAGGAGTTTGAGCTCGATGCCAAAAGTAAGGCCGATGCCCTGCTCAAAGCCGCCCGCCTGAGCCCTTTTATCTCCAAAATTGCCTGTGCGCAGGCTGACTATTTCCTGCGCCAGAAGCCAAAGCTGGAGGCTGGGATGGTGCTGCTTATTTTGATGCTGCAGTACCGCCTGGAGCAGGGTGATATCTGCCTTAAGCTCACCTTGGGCTCAGACGGTCTTAACGCGGTGCAGCAGCGCTGGGAGGCCGATCACAGCATGTTTTACGACAGGCTCGATCAGCGCGTGGTGTCGGCAGGTGAGTATCTGCTCTACAAGACGGATGAAATCTTAAAGCGCTTTGCAGCAGACAAGAAGGCTCTGCCGGCGCTGATCAAAAAGAGCGGCATCGTGGGACGGGACAAAGATGACGGCTGTCTGCTGATTGAATCCTGCTCACGTTTGTACTTCAGGCGCTATTACCTCTATGAGCTCAATACCGCAGCCTTTGTGCGCGGGCATCATGCGCTGCCGTACTTTGAGGAGCACAAGGACTTTATCCGTGAGGCGTTAAAGCTTTTGTTTGTAAAACAAGACCAGGGCGGGGAGGTCAACTGGCAGATGGCGGCCGCAGCCCTGGCCACCTTAAATAATTTCACCTTAATCTCCGGCGGCCCGGGCACGGGCAAGACCACTACGGTGATCCGCCTGCTTCTGCTGCTTCTGTCTCTTGATAAAAACCGCCGGGTGATTGAACTTGCAGCCCCTACGGGCAAGGCTGCGGCGCGCATGGCTGAGGCTATTGTAAGTCAGCTCTCAGACAGCAAAGGTGAGCTCTATCAGGCTGCACAGGAGCTTGGCCGTCTGGCCGGACTGGAGAGCGGGGTAAACCTGATTGATCTCATCCCGCGCGAGGCGCGCACCGTGCACCGCCTTTTGCAGGTAAGACCCCATCAGGTCAGCATTTACTACAATGAGCAGCATCCGCTGCCGGCTGACATCGTGGTGGTTGACGAGGTCTCGATGGTGGATCTCTCGCTCTTTAACAAACTGCTGCAGGCTTTAAGCCCGGATACCATCCTCATTTTGCTCGGCGACAAGGATCAGCTCTGCTCGGTGGAGGCTGGATCGGTGCTCGGCGATCTCGCTTACTGTCTGCAGCCGGGGGAGCAGAGCTCGCCTTTCCTGTCGCAGGAGTGTGCCAGGAAGCTGGCGTATCTGTGCGATGAGACCCCAGAGCGCATCCGCGCGGGCTCACTCTCGGATTTTGCCCTGCTGCTGAGCCGCAGCTACCGCTTTGCGGCAGATTCGGGCATCGGCAAATTGGCGCGCATGGTCAACACGCTGCCCGCAGGTATTCCCAGGGAGAACCTGGCAGCCGGCAAGCTTGAGGCGCTCAAGACCATCCTCAAAGAGTGCTCGGATGTAGTGTATGAGCGCTTTGAATTTGAAGGCCCGAAGCTTATCTCGTATGTCGAGGGACTGGTGCATGACTGTGTGCATGGCAGAAAGCAGAAAAAAGGCATGCCGGCTAAGTTTGGCTACAGCGATTTTCTGGATTTTTTGGCAAAGCGCAATTTTGTGCTCTCCGATGAGGATGCTGCAGAGGCCTTCCCGCTGATGGACAATTTCCGCGTGCTCTGCTCCAACCGCGGCAGCTATACCGGAGATCGGAATTTAAACCGTTTGATTGAAGCTGAAGTCAGGCGCACCTACCGCGGTTTTGGCGCAGCGCAGGGTGATTTCCCGGGACGCATTGTGCTCATTACCAAAAATGATCCCATTGTGGGAGTGACCAATGGCGATGTGGGCTTTGAGGCCTATGAGCGCCGTGAGGACGGCTCTCAAGGAGAACTGCGCGTTTTCCTGCCCTCAGGCAGTTCAGGCGGGGTCAAAAAGGTAAGCCCGCTCTTTTTGAGCTCATACGAAAGCGGCTTTGCCATGACTGTGCACAAGTCCCAGGGCTCGGAGTACACCCATACGCTCTTTGTTACTGCGGTTTTCCCGGTGGACAAGAACCCGGTCTTGACCAAGGAGCTCGTTTACACCGCTGTAACCCGTGCGCGCAGGGCATTGACCATTGCCGGGGCCGCCAGGGTGTTTGAAGATGGGGTGATCGCAGCTGAGGATGACGCTTTAATTCAATCCTGCCTTGAGCGGGTAAAGCGTCAGTCGGGCCTGATCGAGCGCCTGTACGGCAGCGGGGAGTGATTTTGGTGCCGGCCCTGCCTGAAGGTTTAACAAGTTCCGGGCGGGGCTGTGCAAAATGATCTTGCGGCTTTACTTTCCCCTTACCGGGGCTTAAAGAAAATTTCCTTTTAAATCAAGGACTTAACAGTCAGATTACAAAAAACTTAAAAAATTTTTGAAAAAGTGTTTGACATCGCTCAAAAGGTCTTTATAATGTGCACCCGTTCCCCGCAACAACGGGTGAACGAAAAGATAAGCCAAGCGCTTATTAAGTTCTTTAAAAAGTAAGTATAAGACAATCTGTGTGGGTCCTTGCA
>JADINH010000197.1 GCA_017694225.1 Candidatus Avisuccinivibrio stercorigallinarum | reverse complement strand
CTGCCAGCGCGCAGATCCGCGATCAATGATCAAAAACAAAAAGGCGTTACACCCAAACTGAGGAATTATTACACTTGAGAAAAGATCAAAATCAGTGAGCAGAAAATGAACAAACTAAGTCAGCATTAACACCTTGTCGACGCTGATGATGTTTGGCATTACAGACATTTTGATCATCTCTACGCCGCAGGATACCCCGAATATTCAGCGGCTGTTCAATGACGGCAGCGGGCTTGGTCTTAAGATCTCCTACGCAGTGCAGCCCGAGCCCCGGGGCATTGCCCAGGCCTTTTTAATTGCTGAGGATTTCATCGGCAGCGATGATGTCTGCCTGATCTTAGGTGACAACATCTTTCATATGGGTGAACAGCTGCATATCTTCAAGCAGGCAGTGGCTGACAATGAAGGCCGCTGTGCCACTATCTTTGCCCATCACGTGTCAGACCCGGAGCGCTTTGGCATCGTGGAGTTTGACAGCCGCGGCAAAGTGGTCTCCATTGAGGAAAAGCCCAAACAGCCCAAGTCAAATTACGCTTCCGTCGGTTTGTACTTTTATCCCTCAGATGTGGTTGAAAAAGCCAAAACCTTAAAGCCGTCAGCCCGCGGGGAGCTGGAGATTGCCGACATCAACAATCTCTATCTGAAAGAGGGGCGGCTGTCCGTAGTGCCGATGCGCCGCGGGGCGGCCTGGCTTGATGCCGGCACACCCGACAGCCTGATGGAGAGCGGCACCTTCGTGCAGATCATTGAAAAACGCCAGGGCCTGAAGATAGCCTGCATTGAGGAAATTGCCTACCGCCTGGGCTTTATCAACGATGAGCAGATGCTTAAGCTTATCAGTGAAACCAAGGGCGTGGATTACAAGGCCTACCTCAATAAGGTCTATGAGGAAAACCATGAACTTTATTAAAACCAAACTCGAAGGAGTAGTGATTGTGGAGCCGCGGATCTTTGAGGATGAACGCGGTTACTTCTTTGAGGCCTATAACGAAGCTGAATTTGTTAAAAACGGCATCTGCAATACCTTCGTGCAGGACAATGAATCCAAATCTAGTTACGGTGTGGTCAGAGGGCTGCACTGTCAGCTGGGCGAACACGCACAGGCCAAGCTGGTGCGCGTGCTGCAGGGCAGGGTGCTTGATGTGGCGGTGGATGTGTGCAAAGGCTCTCCGACCTTTGGGCAGCATGTGGCAGTGGAATTGTCCGCTGAGAACAAGCGTGAACTCTTTATCCCGCGCGGCCTGCTGCACGGCTTTGCCGTGTTAAGCGAGAAGGCGGTGTTCTCCTATAAGTGTGACAATTTGTACTGCAAAGCCTCGGAGTTCTGCCTGCGCTATGACGATCCCGATTTGGGTATCGACTGGCAGGTGCCGGCTGACAAAATCATTGTGTCTGAAAAGGACAAGCTTGGCTGCAGCTTTCAGGATCTGATAAATGAGCGCTGATATTCTGGTAACCGGGGGTGAGGGCCAGCTGGCGCTGGAGTTCAAAAAGCTGCTGCCTGAGGCGCATTTTGCGGGGCGGGCGGAGCTTGACATCACTGATCTGCAGGCGGTGCAGAGTTTTGTAAAGCAGCATCAGATTAAGACCATTATTAACTGCGCGGCTTACACCGCAGTGGACAACGCCGAGGATGATGCGGCGCGGGCGTATCTGGTCAATGCAGCGGGGCCTGAGAACCTCTCCAAAACAGGGTGCCGGCTCATTCACTTTTCAACCGATTACGTCTTTGACGGCAAAAAAGGTACGCCTTATCTGCCGGAGGATGAATGCCGTCCTCTGTCAGTGTACGGCAGATCCAAAAGGGCAGGTGAGCTTGCAGCCCTGTCTGCGCCGTGTGCAGCGGTGATCCGCACTTCCTGGCTGTATGCGGCGCAGGGCAAAAACTTTGTGAAAACCATTTACCGCCTCGGGCACGAGCGTGACTGCCTCAAGGTGGTGGCTGATCAAGCTGGATCTCCGACTTATGCCTGCGATCTGGCCGCCGCGGTGGTGACCCTGCTGCCCAAGCTTACGCCTGAGAACAGCGGCATCTATCATTATGCTGATGCCGGGGTGTGCTCGTGGTATGAGTTTGCCGTGGAGATCATGAAGCTTTGCGGCCTTTCAACCCGGGTTGAGCCCATCACCACGGCCGAGTACCCCTTAAAGGCGGTGCGTCCTGCTTACAGCGTGTTTGACTGCAGCCGCATTAAAGATACCTTCGGGGTGGAAATCCCCTGCTGGAAAAAGAGTTTAGAAACATGCCTGAAACAATTTTAGTGACCGGCGGCGCCGGCTTTATCGGCTCAAACTTTATCGAGTACTTCTGCCGCAAATATCCGCAGTATCACGTCATCAACTTTGACAAGCTGACCTATGCGGCAAATCAGGGCAATCTGAGGGATTTGGCGCAGTTTGCAAATTACAGCTTTGTGCAGGGTGACCTTGCCGATAAGGATGCGGTAAATGCGCTCTTTGCAGCGCATCAGATCCGCGGCGTGGTGCACTTTGCGGCGGAAAGCCATGTGGACAATTCCATCAAAAATCCGGGCGCTTTCATTTCCTCAAACCTGGTAGGCACCTTCAATCTGCTGGAGGCGGCGCGCCATGCCTGGATGGAGGCTCCGCACCAGGTCAAATCAGGCTGTGAAAGCTGCCGTTTTCATCACATCTCAACCGATGAAGTGTACGGCACTTTAGGCTCAGAGGGCAGTTTCAGCGAGACTACGCCATATGCGCCCAACAGCCCGTATTCAGCCTCCAAGGCCGGCTCTGATTTTCTGGTCAGAGCATACTTTCATACGTATGGCCTGAATGTCACCACCTCAAACTGCTCGAACAATTACGGCCCGCGCCAGCACAGTGAAAAGCTCATCCCGCACACCATCTCGATGGCGCTTAAGCTCAAGCCCATTCCGGTGTACGGCAACGGCCTTAACGTCCGCGACTGGCTGTATGTGCTTGATCACTGCAAGGCGGTGGATCTGATCTTCCATCAGGGCGCAAGCGGTGAGACCTACAATGTGGGCGGCAGAAACGAGGTCAACAACATCACCATCGTCAAGACCATCTGTGCGCTGCTCGACGAGCTTGAGCCGCGCAGGGACGATAAAAAGTACGGGGAGCTTATCACCTTTGTGACTGACCGTCCGGGGCATGATTTCCGCTATGCCATTAATCCAAACAAGATCTGCTCTGAGCTGCACTGGGCGCCAGATGAAACCTTCGCAAGCGGGATCAGAAAGACGGTGGAGTGGTATTTAAGCCATCGCGATTTTCTGGCTTAAGCTCTGCCCGGCCGCCTGACTGTGTTCCTTCAGGGCAGCGGCACAGGCAGCACGGGCAGGGGAAAAGCGGGAGATTAAATGACGCTCTCCTTGTCACTTATCACCACTTTGGCGGTGTCAGCAGCGGCCTGGTCTTCATCCTCTGCAGGCTTTGCTGCCTGCTGCTCGGAAATCAGGCGCAGGGACATATCAAGAGCGCGCAGATTCTTGGTCAGCGCCCCCACTGAAATGTAATCAATGCCGATGGCGGCAAAGCTGGCGATGGTGTCGATGGTCACATTGCCGGAGATTTCAAGGCGGCAGCGGTGATCGTTGAGGGCGACGGCCTTTTCCATGTCCTCAAACTCGAAGTTATCAAGCATCACGATATCCACCCCGGCGTCAATCGCTTCCTGCAGCTCTTTGAGCGAGGCCACTTCAACTTCGATTTCCACATCAGCAGAGGGGCGCAGCTCTTTGGCCTTGGCCACGGCTTTGCTGATGCTGCCGCAGGCAATGATGTGGTTTTCCTTGATGAGATACATGTCATGCAGGCCCATGCGGTGATTGTGTCCGCCGCCGCAGGTCACGGCATATTTCAGGGCTTTGCGCAGCCCCGGAATGGTCTTTCTGGTATCCAGAAGCTTGGTGGCGGTGCCGGCAATGGCCGCGGTGTAGGCTGACACCGTGGTGGCCGCGCCCGAGAGGGACTGCAGGAAATTGAGTGCAGTGCGCTCACCGGTGAGCACCAGGCGGGCATCACCCTTTAAGCGGACGATTTCCTGTCCCGGGGCAATCTTGCTGCCGTCTTCAGCCAAAAACTCCAGGCTGACTTTGTCACCTGCAAGGATGCGGTAGACCTCTTCCACCCAGGCCCGGCCGCAGAAAATGCCGGCCTCACGGGTGATGATCACCGCCTCACAGCTGGTGCCTTCAGGGATGAGAGCTGAGGTTAAATCGGCCCTGGGGTCAAGGGTGCCGCCGAGGTCTTCCTTCAGGGCAGTTTGTACTGACAGTGTAATTTCATCAGTTGACATAAACGAAATCCTTTCTTTGTACGACTGTTCTATTTTAGCATGGTGAGGGGCTGGCAACTGCCCGCAAGGGGCGCCAAAACGCTTAAAAAAGCCCGTAAAATCGCGTTTTTGCGCAAAAAATTGAAAGTTGTGCAGTTAGCCTGGGATGCCGCTCTGCGGACTTTCAGGCAGGATCTTTCCTCCTCCCACCAATCCCAACCCCAACCCCAACCCCAACCCATTTCCCATCATCACCCCAGCCGCCCTCACCGGGGCAGGGGGCCCTCTGGCGGCAGTGCTTTAAATCAGCGCAAAAGGCCGCTTTTCCTCTGTTATAATATTGTGCTTTCTTTGGGCGGGGCCAGGCCCTGCCCGTGTGTCAGGAAATTTACAGATACAGGTCTACTATCGTGTTGGAAACGATTTCTATTGCTGACCGCATCCAGGCCATGCGCAGCCGCGCCGATGACCTCAGGGGGTATCTTTGATCTGGACGCCAAAAAAGAGCGTCTTGAAGAAGTAGAAGGTCTGCTTGAAGATCCTTCCCTGTGGGATGATCCGGAAAAAGCATCAAGCCTTGGCAAAGAGCGCCAGGCGCTGTCCTCGGTACTGGAGCGCTTTGCAAAGCTCTATCAGGGCTTTGATGATGTGATTATGCTCGACCAGCTCGCGCGCGAGGAGGGTGATGAAGCCTCAAGCGCTGAGGCGGCCTCAGAGGCTGACAAACTGGAGGCTCAGCTTTCCGCCCTGGAGCTTGAGCGCATGTTCTCAGGCCCTCATGATGACGATGACTGCTACATGGACATTCAGTCAGGCTCGGGCGGCACTGAGGCGCAGGACTGGGCTGAGATGGTAATGCGCATGTACGTCAAGTTCGGTGAAAAGCACGGCTTTGACACGCAGGTGATTGAAACCACTTACGGTGAAGTGGCCGGCATCAAATCCGCCACCTTAAAGTTCTCCGGGCAGCACGCCTACGGCTGGCTGCGCACTGAGACCGGCGTGCACCGCCTGGTGCGCAAGTCGCCTTTTGACAGCAACAACCGCCGCCATACTTCTTTCTGTTCGGCCTTTGTCTACCCCGAGATTGACAATGAAATCGTGGTGGACATCAATCCTGCCGATCTGCGCATTGACGTGTTCCGCTCCTCTGGCGCGGGCGGACAGCACATCAACAAAACTGAGTCCGCCGTGCGCATCACCCATCTGCCCACCGGCATTGTGGTGACCTGCCAGAATGAGCGCTCGCAGTTTCAAAACCGCGATCAGGCCATGAAGCAGCTGCGCGCCAAACTCTATGAGCTGGAGCTGCGCAAGCAGCAGAGCGAAAAGCAGGCCCTTGAGGACAGCAAGGCCGACATCGGCTGGGGCAGTCAGATCCGCTCCTATGTCCTGGATGACGCGCGCGTAAAAGATCTGCGCACCGGCGTGGAGTGCCGTGACACCCAGAAGGTGCTCAACGGCGATTTGGATCAATTTATTGAAGCAAGCCTCAAATCAGGGCTTTAAACTTTGAGATCAGGGAATTAAAAAATGACTGAAGTTACTGCAGTTAATACTGAAAATTTAAACAATGAAATGGCTGAGCGCCGCTTAAAGCTTGAGGCTCTGCGTGAAAAAGGCCAGGCCTACCCCAATGATTTCCGCCGCGATGCCATCTCCTCTGACATCATCGCCGCCTGCGGCTCCAAAGATGAGGCGCAGCTTGAGGCAGACAAGAAGACTTACACCATTGCAGGGCGCATGATGACCCGCCGCATCATGGGCAAGGCCTCCTTTGCCACATTGCAGGACATGGGCGGCAAAATTCAGATCTATGTCACCCGTGATGCCCTGCCTGAGGGCCAGTATCAGGAGCTCTTCAAGAAGCTCGATCTTGGCGACATCATCGGCGTCACCGGTTATGCCTTCAAGACCAAGACCGGCGAGCTGACCTTGCATGTCACCTCCCTGCGCCTGTTGGTCAAGGCCCTGCGCCCGCTGCCTGAGAAGTACAAGGGCCTTACCGATCAGGAAGCCCGCTGCCGCCAGCGCTATCTTGACCTCATTGCCAACGAGGACAGCCGCCGCACCTTCCAAATCAGAACCAAGATCGTGTCCTTTATCCGCAAGTACATGGACAGCCACTCCTTCATGGAAGTTGAGACCCCGATGATGCACGTCATCCCCGGCGGCGCCAATGCCAAGCCTTTTATCACCCATCACAATGCCCTCGACATCGACATGTATCTGCGCATTGCCCCGGAGCTGTTCTTAAAGCGCCTCGTGGTCGGCGGCTTTGAGCGCGTGTATGAGATCAACCGCAACTTCCGCAACGAAGGCATCGATGTGCGCCACAATCCTGAGTTCACCATGATTGAGTTCTATATGGCCTATCATGATTACAACGATCTCATTGATTTCACCGAAGATCTGTTCCGCCAGATGGCAAAGGAAGTGCTCGGCACCACCAAGCTTCACTACGGCAAGGAAGGCGAGCCCGGCCTTGATCTTGACTTTGACCAGCCTTTTGACCGCCTGACCATGAAGGAGGCCATCGTCAAGTACGGCCCCGGCATTACCATGGAAGATCTTGAGGACACGGAGAAAGCCAAAGCATGGTGCGAGAAGCTGCACCTGGAGCTGATGCCGGCCTGGGAACTTGGTCACTACATCACTGCCCTGTTTGAGGAGCTCGTCGAGGAGAAGCTGCAGCAGCCGACCTTCATTACCTCTTATCCTGCGGTGATCTCACCGCTGGCCCGCCGCAGTGATGACAATCCGGAGTTTACCGACCGCTTTGAGTTCTTCATCGGCGGCAGAGAAATGGGCAACGGCTTTAGCGAGCTTAATGATCCTGACGATCAGGCCGGCCGTTTCCGCCAGCAGGCTGAGCAGAAGAAACACGGCGATGATGAGGCCATGTATTACGATGAGGACTACATCACGGCCCTGCAGCACGGCCTGCCGCCTACTGCCGGTGAGGGCATCGGCATTGACCGCGTGGTGATGCTGTTCTCCAACAGCCGCACCATCCGCGATGTGATCCTGTTCCCGACCTTAAGACCGCAGAAGTAACTCCGGGCCGGACGCACAAAAACAGAGCAGAGCGCAGAATTTTGCCTCTGCTCTGCACCACCTGCAGGCACGGCGGGCTTAAAATATCAGGCAATACCAAAGGTTTTTTACAGCATCAGCTGCAAGGAGACACAGATGCACTTATTCCACGGATCTTTAGTCGCCCTCATCACCCCCTTCAAGGACGGAAAGGTGGATGAAAAGGCACTTGAGCACATGATCGAATGGCACATCGCCCAGGGCACCAATGCCATTGTGCCCACCGGCACCACCGGTGAGAGCCCGACTTTGAGCGATAAAGAGCACACCCGCGTGATTGAACTTACCGTGCAGATTGCCAATCACCGCATCCCGGTGATGGCTGGTGCCGGTTCAAACAACACCATTGAAGCCATCCACTATTCACAGGAGGCTGAAAAGGCCGGTGCCGACGGTCTGCTGCATGTGGCCGGCTATTACAACAAGCCCAGCCAGCGCGGCCTCTACGCTCACTTTAAGTCCGTGCATGACAACAGCAATCTGCCGATCTTCGTGTACAACATCCCCGGCCGCGCCGTGGTCAATGTGCTGCCTGAGACTTTGGCGCAGCTTTCCGAGCTGCCGCGCATTGCCGGCGTCAAGGACGCCACCGGCGATCTGGCCCGTCCCTGGATTGAGCGCACTTTAATTAAGCGCGATGATTTCACCTGGCTGTCGGGCGAGGACGCCACCCAGGTCAGCTACAACGTCGCCGGCGGCTCAGGGTGCATCTCGGTGACTGCCAACATCGCTCCGGCCCTCGTCTCCAAAGTGCAGAAGCTGTGTGAGGAGAACAAGTGGCAGGAGGCACGTGCGCTGCAGGACCAGTTAATGCCGCTGCATCAGCTGATGTTCAAGGAGCCGTCACCGGCCGGTGTCAAGTACGCCGCTTCTCTGCTCGGCCTGTGTGCAGAAGAGGCCCGCCTGCCGATCGTGCCGCTCTCTGAGCCTTACCGCCAAGCCATCAAGGCTGAGATGGAAAAGTTAGGCCTGATAGGTTAACTGAAGGCACGGGCAGCAGCTTTAAGCCCGTTAAGGTCAGGGGCCCGCTTTGGCGGGCCCTGCGCGTGCCTGCATTAAGCACTAGGGGCACCTTAAGTGCATGGGCGCATTCCATACCTTCAGCACAGTACATTCAATCCTTCCATTCACTATTGTTTTAATTTGATTTAGAAAGTTAGATAGCGATAATGACAAGCTCAAATAACGAACTTGATCTCAAAAACCGTCATGTGCGCTCCTTTGTCATCAGAGCAGGGCGCATGACTGAAGCCCAGTCCCAGGCCCTCACGGAGCTCGGGCCCAAGTACCTTATCGATGTCTCGGCCGAAGAGCGCATTGAGCCTGCCACCTTTTTTGGGCGTGAGGCGCCTCTCGTCGTCGAAATCGGCTTTGGCATGGGCAAATCCTTTGTGCAGATGGCAAAGGATGACCCTGCGCGCAACTATCTGGGCATCGAGGTGCACCCTCCCGGGGTCGGCGCCTGCCTCAAGCTCATTGAGGAGGAGGGCCTGTCGAACGTGCGGGTTATCAAATATGACGCCTTTGTGGTGTTAAAAGACTGCCTGGGCCCGGAGAGCATCGACATTTTGCAGATCTTCTTCCCCGATCCCTGGCCCAAGGCCCGCCATCACAAACGCCGCTTAATCAATCCGGAGTTTGTAAAACTGATCACGCCGCTCATAAAGCACGGCGGTGAGGTGCGCATGGCCACCGACTGGCAGGAATATGCAGAAGAGATGCTCGCAGTTTTTACCGAGGCTGAGGGCTTTACCAACACTGCCGCTGACGGCGGCTTCATTGAGCGCCCGGCCTGGCGTCCTCTGACCAAGTTTGAGTTAAGAGGTGAGCGCCTGGGGCACGGCGTATGGGATGTGGTGTTCAGACGTGACTGATGTAAAAATTGCTCCGAGGGCGCCAGGGGAGCCCGGGGATTTAAGAAAAGAAGAACTTGCAGCCTGGCTGAGTACGCTGCCTCCTTTTAAAGGCAGTAAAGACAGGCCCGGCTCTGTATCCTTATGTGCTTTAAACGGGGATGCAAGTTTCCGGCGCTACTTTCGGGTGGGCGGGTATATCGCGGTGGATTCCCCTCCTGATACCCAGAAAAACGCTGAGTTTGTAGACGTCAGCCGCCGCCTGCGTCAGGTCGGCCTGCGCGTGCCGCACATCTTTGCATGCGATCTCGACAAGGGCTTTATGCTGCTTGAAGACCTCGGCAACTTACTCTTTGCCTCGCGTGCTCTGGGCTCCGAGCAGCCGCGCTTTTATGACAAGGCCGCCGCACTGCTGCCCTCCCTGGTAAAGGCTGACAGCCAGGGCCTGCCGCCTTTTGACCGCGATTTTATCCTGATGGAGCTTGGGATCTGCTCTGAGTGGTATCTGGGCAAGAAGCTCAGGCTTACCTTAAGTGCTCAGGAACAGGAGCTTATTGCTAAGTCCTTTAATCTCCTTGCAGATCTTATCACCGCGCAGCCGCAGGCTGCCATGCACCGGGATTTTCACTGCCGCAATCTGATGGTGCTGC
Organism: Candidatus Avisuccinivibrio stercorigallinarum; assembly: GCA_017694225.1. GTDB lineage: Bacteria > Pseudomonadota > Gammaproteobacteria > Enterobacterales > Succinivibrionaceae > Avisuccinivibrio > Avisuccinivibrio stercorigallinarum. The sequence goes on along the minus strand of JADINH010000197.1, from coordinate 10,960 downwards.
AAGATGAGTCCCTGGCCGTCATCGACTATCAGGATATGGTCAGGGGACCTTTGACCTATGATCTGGCCTCCCTGCTTTTTGACTGCTACCGTGTGCTGCCCCAGGACATAGTGGACAGCCTTACTGAGATCACCTGGCGTCGCTTTGCCGCGCTGGGACTGCTCTCTGCCGGGGAAAACGCAGAAACCGTGGTTTCACTGTCTGAATTTACCCGGATGGTCAGGGTGGTTTCACTGCAGCGGCACATCAAGGTGCTGGGCATCTTCAGCCGTTTGTCGCTGCGCGACGGCAGGGACGGGTACCTTGCTGATCTGCCGCGGGTGTTTGACTACGTCATTGCCGAGTGTGCGGCACTGCCGGAGTTTAAGGACTTAGGGGAGTTCTTTAAAAACCGGGCTGCACTGAGTTCAGCTGCTTCCTGTGCTGCTTCGGAGGGACGTTAATGCGCGCCATGATTTTGGCCGCCGGGCGCGGTGAGCGCCTGCGCCCCTTAACTGACACCTGCCCCAAGCCTTTAATTGAGGCGGCAGGCAAACCGCTTATCCTCTGGCATATTGAAAAGCTGAAGGCCGCGGGCTTTACTGAGCTTGTGGTCAACAGTGCCTGGCTCAGTGAAAAGATTGTGTCATTCCTTGGGGACGGGGCGCGCTTTGGCGTGCACATCACCCACTCGGTGGAGGGCCCTGGCGGCCTGGAGACTGCAGGGGGCATCATCAAGGCCCTGCCTTTTTTAGGCAGCGGGGATGATGTTTTTCTGGTGGTCAACGGCGATACCTTTATTGACGGGGACTACAGTCAGTTTGCCAAAACGCCTCTGCCGCCTGATCAAAAGGCGCTGCTCTTTTTAACCTCCAATCCGCCGCATCATCCGCAGGGGGATTTTGCCATCTCTTCCTCAGGCTCTGCTATGATCAGGGGTGCAGAATATACTTTCAGCGGTGCAGCTTTATACCGCGTCAGCGCTTTTGCCGGCCTGCCGGTGCAGCGCCTGCCGCTGCGGCCGTTGTTTGATGCCTGGATAGATGAGGGCAGCGTCAGCGCCCGTCTGCTTGCCGGGCAGTGGTTTGATGTGGGCACCATTGAGCGCCTGCATCAGACTGAAGATTACATTAAGGCACTAAGACATTAACGCTTATTTTTGAGGTGCGCAGTTTATGCAGCAGCAGTCATGGATGGGCCGCATCGTCGGTACAGTCATCGGCCTTTTGTTTTTCAATCCGCTTACCGCTCTGATCGGCTTTGCCATCGGCTGGTACTTTGTGGACAAGCCGCGCAATCAGGCGGCACGCGCCCGGCAGGAGGCTTCACAGGCCTTCTCCTACGCAGGCGGCGGACAGGGCGGCACCGGCAATTTTGAGATCATGCGCTCAAGCTTTGCCTTAATGGGCTATGTGGCCCGCGGGGCTGGCCGGGTCAATGAGGCGCATATTCAGCTTGCGGAGATCATGATTGCCCGCATGGGCATGGACGATCACGGCCGCAATATGGCAGTTGAGGCCTTCAACCGCGGCAAAGACCCCAGTTTCAACTTCCGCTCTGAGATTGGCAATCTTTTGCGCGAAGCACACGGCAATAACACCATCATTGCCTACATTGTGGAGTTTCTGGTGGAAATTGCCCTGGCTGACGGCTCTTTGCAGCAGGGAGAATACGACCGCTTGGTGGAGGTCACCGGAGCTCTGGGCATCGGCCGCGAGCAGCTTGACCGCTGGATTGAACTGCGCCGCGCCCAGATGCGCTTTGCCGAATACATGCGCCGGGCACAGCAGCAGTGGGGCGGTGCACAGGGTTCACAGCAGCAGGGCTGGGGCGGACAGCAGCAGGGTCAGTGGCAGGATCAGGGGCAGCAGAGTTACGGCGGCGGACAGCAGGCGTATCAGGCCACCGAAAACGATCTGCAGAACGCCTATCAAATCCTTGGGGTGGAGAGCACGGCATCCTTTGAGGAGATCAAAAAGGCCCACCGCCGCCTGATGCTCAAGTATCATCCCGACCGCCTGGCCTCACAGGGCCTGCCCCCGGAGATGGTGCGCATGTACACCGAAAAGGCCCAGGAAATTCAGGCGGCTTTTGACCTCATCAAAAAGGCCCGCGGCGAGAAGTAAAGCGGGGATATTTCCGTCATGATCATCCTGCTTGACGGCGATACCCACACGGGCAAAACCTTTTTGGCGCAGCAGCTGCTTGAGCGGCTGCGCTTTCCGTATCTGTGCCTTGACCATCTTAAGATGGGCCTGATCCGCTCGGGGCTGCTGCCAGACGAGCACCGCGATTTAAGCCCGCTCTCAGCTGATGCTGACATTACCGCCGTGGTATGGCCGCTTGCCCGCGAAATTATCAAGACCAATATCGAAAACGGCCAGAACCTCATCGTGGAGGGCTGCTACTTTCCGGAGGACTACCGCGCATCTTTTGCCGGCGCAGCTGCAGCGCAGTATCTGCCGCACATCCGTTATCTCTGCCTGTGCCTGAGCCCCGAGCTTATTACCGGGAACTTTCAGGACATCAAGGCCTGTGAGAACGTGGTGGAGCAGCGTCTTTCAGCTGACGGCCTTGAGGTGCAGGATCTGCTGCAGGCCAATGCCGCCAACGCTGCACGCTGTGCCCGGCTCGGCCTTCCCTGCCTGATGCTGCGTCCCGGAGATTTTGCCTCACTGCCGGAGCGTGCACTCAAGCTGCTGTCCCTGCCCGCCGGGCGCTGATGCAGGCTTGAGCTTCAAACTAAAGAGCCCGCCTGGCGTGCAGATTTCAAGCGTACTGCTCCCTGGCACATGCTCTGCATTTTCAGAGGACAGAGAGCTGCTGTAACCAAGAAGCGCGGCGGCCGCGCGCAGTACCTCCGCGCACGAACTTTAGCAGGCAGTTTTAAGGCCGGCAGCTGTCAGGCAGGCTTTGATTTGCTCGAACAGTGCTTTGATTTTGTCTGTATCCCGGCTCTTAAAAGCCTGCGCCAGCGCCGGTGCAAAGCGGGCTTTATAGTACAACGGGTTTAAGGTCATTCTGTCACCCCGTGCCGGGGAGAAATCATCGTCAGCAAGAGCAGTAAGCAGTATTTTGCCGAGGGCAGTTTGTCTCTCCAGACTGGCAATGCCAAGCGCAGTCTCACCGCCCTTTGCCTGCCTGATGGTCAAAAAGCCCTCTTGACAGAGCAGGGCCGGCAGAGAAAAGTCAGGATCATTAAGTGCTCTAAGCGGGGCGGTGAGCTCCTGCAGCGTCCGCCTTGCCGTGTACGTGCGGTCAAGAAAGCCAAGATAAGAGCGCAGCCGTGAGTTTGCGGCAGGATCGGAGGATTTGAAAATTCGCACCATGCGCGCTGCAAAAGCGGGATCTGTTCTTACGCCCCTTGGCATAAATAAACCTGAAGGTGACCTGAAGAACTTAATCACAGCCGCAGGATTTAACACCTGGGCGGCGCCTTTGTTATCAAAGGAGCTGGCAGATAAACTGCGCTTTAGTCCTGCCAGCACATCGGCAGCACTTAAGCTCTGCGCTGCAGTCTGCCCCCGGGCCTGAGCTTTGGCCTGTGCTTTTGCGTTGATCTCAGCTGCCGCCTGCTTGAGGTGCTCTTTAAAGCACTGCTCCAGCTCGCCTGCGGTAATACCGGCAATGGCGCCGTACCCGGGGCTGAAGCTCAGATCTGTAAGTTTATTGAGGCTGTGCAGTTCACTGTGCTTTAGGATCTGCAGCGTGCCTGCAATTAATACAAAGCGCAATTTGTCTGCATGGCAGTTGAGCACAGTCAAAAACTGCAGCAGCACTGCCCTGCGGGCTTTAAATTCCGCGGAATCCTCCAAATCAAAAACTGCGCTCAGCGGCCGGTCAAAATCATCGATCAGCAGCACTAAGGAGCGCGGTTTTATGCTATGCAAAAACTTGTGCAGATCCTCCTGCCAGCTCCCGGGGCGCAGTGCATCCTCACGTCCGGTCAGCGCCTTGAGCTCAGTGTTAATGAGATCAGCGAAGTTGTGGACAAACGCCGTGCTGCAGCAGGACAAACTGGCAGCTTCGTTTAAGTTAAGCTGCAGCACCGTATAGGTCTTGTCCTGCCATAAATGTTCTTTACCGAGCTTTAAGCCGGCAAAGCGTTTTGTCCCATGGGCAAAGAGCTCAGAGAGGGCAGTCAGCAGCAGGGTTTTGCCAAAGCCGTGCGGCCTTGTTAACAGAAATTGCCCCTGCCTGGCGGTCAGTTTGGCAATCAGCTCAATTTTATCGACATACAGGGAGCCCTCATCAATGAGGGTTGCAAAGTGACTGGTTGTTGGCAGTAGTTCTTTTAACATGTCAGGGCCTTTTATCATGCTGCAATTGCTGAAAACGCTCAAACTTGAAATCCTCAAGCGCTTGGTATTTCAAGACAGTTTCAGCCGGAAAACAGAAAGCTGCAGCACGCTGTGCCGCAATTTTTCCCGATTATAGCCGCGCTGACGGCTGCGATCCTGCCTGCCCTTTAAATTCAGCCGTGCTTACACTTGCCCTTGGCCTGAGCTTTAACCCTTGGTTTTGAGCATCAGCTCAATTTTTTCATCCATCCCAAAATCAGTGGAGGCAAAAAACTCCATCACCGCGCCGCTGACCGGATGTCTGAATTTTAAATACTCAGCGTGCAGGCACAGTCGCTTTGAGGCGGCATGCACCTCAGGCGGAGCATAGAGATGATCGCCCAAAATCGGATGGCCGATTTCCTTTAAGTGCACGCGCAGCTGATGGGAGCGTCCGGTTTTGGGATAGAGCCTGACCACGGAGTAGTCATCCCCGCTTTTTAACACCTCCCAGTCAGTCTGTGCCGGCCGGCCCTGCTCAAAGTCGATGATCTGATAGGGCCGGTTATCGATGTCAGTGCGCATCGGCAGGTCAATATGCCCGCTGCCCTCCAGGCGCCCTGATGCCAGGGCAATGTAAATTTTCTCAGTCTCGCGCTGCATGAACTGTTTGCCCAGGCTTGAAATGGCAGTTTTGTTAAGCCCGACGACGAGCACGCCTGATGTGCCAAGATCAAGGCGGTGCACGGCCTGTGCCTCGGGGTAGAGGGTGCGCACGCGCGAGAGCACGCTGTCATGGTATTGGCGCAGCCGCCCGGGCACTGAGAGCAGCCCCGAGGGCTTGTTCACCACCATGATGTTCCCGTCCTCAAACAGGATGTCCAAAAAGGGGGTTAAGGGCGGATCGTAATGAAAGGGCTCGGCTGTGCTCATGCTGTGTGTCTCCATCTGATGGTGCCCGGGTAAGGCGCGGGCGGCAAGAAAAAAGGGTCAGCTTTGTGACCCTCTTTTCCTTTATGCTCCGGGGCAAAAAATCTTATCTTCCGGCAAAGGAGGCCTGATAGACCTTGTCGGTGTTTTCAGCGGGCATCTCCAGCCCTAAATTGCGGTAACACTCGCTCATCATCTCCAGGGCATCCTGCAGATATTCAGTGTCCGGATAGGAGTAGATGATGTTCTGGCAGTGTCTGATGGCAGATAACCAGGCACCCTTGCTGTTGTAGAAGGATGCTATGGCATATTCACGCTCGGCCAGCTGCTGCTGAATGTAGATCATGCGCTGATAGGCATCGGCGGCATAGACGCTGTTGGGATAAGTCTCGATCATCTCCCTGAAGGTGGCAAAAGCCTCCTGATAGTGGGTGGGATCTTTCTGTGCGCGGTTAAGGCCTAAAAAATCCTGCAGCAGATCAGAGCGCAGCTGCATTTCATTAAGTCCCTTCATGTACATCACATAATCAATGTGCGGGCTGGTCGGGCTCAGGCGCAGGAAGCGGTTGATCTGGGCGGTGGTAAGCTCGCTTTCGCGGGTCTTGTAGTAAACGTAAATTAAGTCAAGCTGCACCTGATCGGAGAGCTCGCCGAAAGGATAGCGTGAATCGATGGCCTCTAAATACTGTCTGGCGGTGTAGTAATCGCCTGAGGTCATGGCACTCTGAGCCTGCAGATAGAGGGCATCCGGGGAAATATCCGGCACTTCATCCTTGTTATAATTGGAGGATGAACAGGCGGTTGCCAACAGCGCTAAACCTGCAAGTAATGGTGCTGCAAACTTAAACATCAAAAAAGCTCCAGTAAACTTTGTGACCTGTGTTATTTTACATTTTTTAGGCGGGCTGTTAATAGTAATTGCGCCAAGTTGGCTAAAAGTGCGTCCGCACCGTCACGGACAGCCTTAAAACGGCTGTGCCGGGAGCGCAGCTGCCGCAGCATAATCAGGCTTGCAACAAAATCAAGACAATAAGAAAAGAAGGACAGATACTCTAATGGCACAAATCCTTACCTTTACGGCCGGTGACAGCGAGCACGGCAAACGCCTCGATGCCGCTTTAAGCGCTCTGGCTCCTGATTACTCCCGCAGCGTGCTGCGCCAGTGCATTGAAGAGGGCCGGGTGCAGGTGGGCGGGGTGACGGCCGCAAAGCCCTCGCTGAAGTTAAGCGCAGGTCAGGTGATCACGCTCAATCCCCCGGAGCCGGAGCTCTTGGAGGCCAGGCCGCAGGATCTGCCTTTGCAGATTGTCTATCAGGATGACGATCTCATTGTCATCAACAAGCCCGTCGGCTTTGTGGTGCACCCGGGCTCTGGCATCAAGGACGGCACGGTGATGAATGCCATGCTCTTTCACTTCCCGCAGACAGCCGCCCTGCCGCGTGCTGGCATCGTGCACCGCCTCGATAAGGACACCTCAGGCCTGATGGTGATTGCCCTGACTGCCAAGGCTCAGCAGGTGCTGTCAAAGGCCATCTCCCGCCATGAGGTGGTGCGTGAGTATGAGGCTATTGCTGAAGGCGTTTTGACTGCAGGCGGCACCGTGGAAGGGGACATCGGCCGCGATCCCTACAACCGCACCCGCATGGCGGTGGTGCCTGACGGCATGGGCCGCGAGGCGGTAACCCATTACCGCGTGATGGAGCGCTACCGCGCCCACACCCGCATCCGCCTGCGCCTGGAGACCGGACGCACTCATCAGATCCGCGTGCACATGGCCAGCATCGGTCATCCGCTTTTAGGCGACGTGCAGTACGGCGGACGGCGCTTAAAGCATCTGCTGCGCTCCTCACCCGAGCTTGACGAGGCCTTAAAGGCTTACCGCCATCAGGCCCTGCATGCGGTGCATCTGGAGTTTTTGCATCCGCTCACTAAGGAGAACTTGTCCTTTGACTGCCCGCTCCCTGCAGACATGCTCCATTTAATTGAACTTTTGCGCCAGGATGCCCTTGATAATGCCGGAATTTAACGCCAAACAACATCCCGGGCCGGTGCTGGAAATTACCGGGGTCTTTCCCGGCTCTGTGGCGGCCTTTCAGAGCACCAGGCAGGGCGGGGTAAGCTGCGGGCCCTATGCCTCCTTTAATCTTGGTCTGCACGTAGGTGATGACGTCAATGCAGTGCAGGCCAACCGCGCCCTGCTTAAAGCCAAAACCCGCAGTGAGCGGCTGGTGTTCATGCAGCAGGTGCACGGCGCAAAGGTGGAAATCGTGACCGCCCCTGAGATGCCGCTTATCTGTGACGGCCTGGTAACGCAGATCCCGGGGCTTGCCCTGTGCGTCATGACCGCAGACTGCCTGCCCCTTTTAATGGCCTCAAAAGACGGCATGGTGGTGGCGGCGGTGCACTGCGGCTGGCGGGGGCTGCAGCAGAATATCGTGCAGGAGGCGGTGCGGGTGATGCGCACCATGACCGACGCGCCGCTGCAGGCCTGGATGGGACCTGCTGCCGGGCCTGAGAGCTTTGAGGTGGGTGAGGATCTCTATGAGATCTTTACCTCAGAAGATCCCAGGCTGTGCGTGTGCTTTGCCGCGCGCCCTGACGGCAAATATCTCTTGAACCTCTATGCCTTGACGCGCATCAAGCTCAATGCTGCCGGCGTGCCGGACTGTGCGGCGCTGCAGCTTGACACCATTCAGGAGCCGGAGCTTTTCTTCTCCTACCGGCGTGAAAAAGTGACCGGCCGCATGGCGGCGGTCATTTGCAAAAAGAGTGCCCAGGCTCTTTAAAAAACTGTCCTGCACCCCCATTTTCTAAACTGTAAAACGAGGAAAAAACAAACACTAAGTGGAATTTGGAGGGTGTAATGCGTTTAGACAGATTTACGGTGAAATTCCAGGAAGCCTTATCTGACGCACAGTCTCTTGCAGTAGGACACGATAATCAATTCATCGAGCCGGTGCACATCATGTCGGCACTGCTCGCTCAGGAAGATGGATCTGTAAGACCGCTGCTTACACTGGCAGGCTCAGATCCGCAGGCGGTAAAACTCTTAACTGATGAGGCAGTGGACAAACTGCCGCAGGTCAAAGGTGTGGGCGGCGATTTGCAGCTTTCCCCGCAGACCGGCCGTATTTTGAATTTGTGCGACAAGTTTGCCCAGCAGAACAAGGATGCATACATTTCATCTGAGATGTTCGTGCTGGCTGCTTTGGAAAGTGACGGCGAGTTAAAGCAGATCTTGCAAAAGTGCAATGTCACCCGTGACAAGCTCTTAAAGGCTCTGCAGACGGTGAGAGCCGGGCAGAACGTCAATGATGAGAACGCTGAAAGCTCCCGCGGCGCCTTAAAGAAGTACACCATTGACTTAACTGAGCGCGCGGAGAAGGGAAAGCTTGATCCGGTGATCGGCCGTGACGAAGAGATCCGCCGCACCATGCAGGTGCTGCAGCGCCGCACCAAGAACAACCCGGTGTTAATCGGTGAGCCTGGTGTGGGCAAGACCGCTATTGTCGAGGGCCTCGCGCAGCGCATCGTCAAGGGCGAAGTGCCGGAGGGCCTGCGCAACAAGCGTGTGCTGTCACTGGACTTAGGTGCCTTGATTGCCGGTGCCAAGTACCGCGGTGAATTTGAAGAGCGTTTAAAGGCAGTATTAAACGAGCTGGCCAAGGAAGAGGGCAAGGTCATTTTGTTTATCGATGAGCTGCACACCATGGTCGGTGCCGGCAAGTCCGAGGGCTCCATGGATGCAGGCAATATGTTAAAGCCTGCCCTGGCGCGCGGCGAGCTGCACTGCGTGGGTGCCACTACGCTTGACGAGTACCGTCAGTACATCGAGAAGGATGCAGCCCTGGAGCGCCGTTTCCAGAAGGTGCTGGTGGACGAGCCTTCAGTGGAGAACACCATCGCTATTTTGCGCGGCCTGAAGGAGCGTTATGAAATTCATCATCACGTGCAGATCACCGATCCGGCTATTGTGGCGGCAGCGACGCTGTCAAACCGCTATATCAGCGACCGCCAGCTGCCTGACAAGGCCATTGACCTGATTGATGAAGCCGCAGCCAGCATCAGACTGCAGATTGACTCAAAGCCTGAGCCTTTGGACAGACTTGATCACAAGCTCATTCAGCTCAAGATGGAGCGTCAGGCTGTGGCCAAGGAAACCGATGAGGCCAGCTTAAAGCGCCTGCAGGCCATCGATGATGAAATTAAGTCATCTGAGGCTGAGTATGAGCGCTTAAATGAGATCTGGAAGCGTGAGAAACTGCAGCTTGAAGGCACGCAGCAGTTCAAGGTGGAACTGGACAACGCCCGACACGAATTTGAAGTGGCAAAGCGCAACGGCGATTTGGCCAAGATGAGTGAGCTGCAGTACGGCACCATCCCGGCTTTGGAGAAGAAAATCTCTGAGGCCGATGAAAACTCCGGTGCTCCGATGCAGCTGGTCAAGAACAAGGTGACGGACACCGAGATCGCCGAGGTGGTCTCACGTGCCACCGGCATTCCGGTAGCCAAGATGTTAGAGGGTGAGAGAGCCAAGCTCCTGCACATGGAAGAGCAGCTGCACAAGCGTGTCATCGGCCAGAACGAGGCCGTGGAGGCCATTGCCAATGCCATCCGCAGAAGCAGAGCCGGCCTTTCTGACCCCAACCGTCCGATTGGCTCCTTTATGTTCATGGGTCCTACCGGTGTGGGCAAGACTGAGCTGTGCAAGGCCGTAGCTGAGTTCCTGTTTGATACTGAGAAGGCCATGGTCAGAATTGATATGTCTGAGTTCATGGAAAAGTTCTCGGTCTCAAGACTGGTCGGTGCTCCTCCGGGGTATGTGGGCTATGAGCAGGGCGGTTATCTGACCGAGGCAGTGCGCCGCCGTCCTTACTCCGTCATTCTGCTGGACGAAATCGAGAAGGCCCATCCGGATGTGTTCAACATCCTGCTGCAGGTGCTCGATGACGGCAGACTGACTGACGGCCAGGGCAGAACGGTGGACTTTAAGAACACGGTGATCATCATGACCTCCAATCTGGGTTCATCGATGATTCAGGAGGAAAGCGGCAAGTCTGATTACGCTGCCATCAAGGACAAGCTGATGCAGATTTTGACGCAGCACTTCAAGCCCGAGTTCTTGAACCGTGTCGATGAGACCGTGGTGTTCCATCCGCTCTCGCACGAGAACATCAAGGAGATTGCACGCATTCAGCTCAACACGCTGATAAAGCGCATGCAGTCAAACGGCATTGAAGCTGAGATGGATGAACACCTTGTCGACAAGATTGCCGACATCGGCTTTGATCCGGTCTACGGTGCACGTCCGCTCAAGAGAGCCATTCAGAACAGCATCGAAGATCCGCTCTCAAGGCTCTTGCTCTCTGGCAAGCTCGTGCCGGGCAAAAAGTACAGGCTCGATCTGTCAGACAGTGGCGAGCTGTCCTGCCAGGAAGCTTAAGCGCCCAGGCTGTCTTTGCCTGCTGAGCTTAAGTTAGAGTTAAAACGGGCCGCGCAAGCGGCCTGTTTTGCACTCAGGCGGCGGCCTGAGTGCATTTAAAGGGAAGTTTTCAAAATTTTTGCGTGTGAAAATTTCCTTTTAAATCAAGGACTTAAGAGACAAATTGCAAAAAATCTTAAAAATTTTTTAAAAAAGATTTGACATCGCTCAAAAGGTCTTTATAATGTGCACCCGTTCCCCGCAACAACGGGTGAACGAAAAGATAAGCCAAGCGCTTATTAAGTTCTTTAAAAAGTAAGTATAAGACAATCTGTGTGGGTCCTTGCA
>JADINH010000196.1 GCA_017694225.1 Candidatus Avisuccinivibrio stercorigallinarum | reverse complement strand
ACTTCACCCTTGAAGATCCAGACCTTAACGCCGATCACACCATAGGTGGTCACAGCCTCAGACAGGGCGTAGTCGATGTCGGCACGCAGAGTGTGCAGCGGCACGCGGCCTTCACGCAGCCACTCGGTACGGGCGATTTCAGCGCCGCCTAAACGGCCGGACACTTCGATCTTGATGCCCTTGGCACCGACGCGCATGGCGTTCTGAATGGCCTTCTTCATGGCACGTCTGAACATCACGCGGCGCTCCAACTGAGAGGCAATGCTGTCGGCCACGAGCTTGGCGTCGAGGTCGGGCTTGCGCACTTCAGCGATGTTGACCTGAGCGGGCACGCCGGCGATCTTGGCGATCTGTTTGCGCAGCTTCTCAACGTCCTCACCCTTCTTGCCAATCACGATGCCCGGACGGGCGGTGTGAATGGTCACGCGGATGGACTTGGCCGGTCTGTCGATGACAATCTTTGACACGGAGGCGTTCTTTAACTCGGAGGTTAAATACTTGCGCACCTCGGTGTCGCTCTTGATGTTGCCTGGAAAGTTCGCACTTGAAGCATACCAGACCGATGAGTAAGGCTTGGTGATGCCAAGTCTTATTCCAATAGGATTAACCTTCTGACCCATTTATGTGCTCCTGTTATTTCTCAGAAACGTAAATGGAAATGTGAGAAGTGCGCTTCACAATGCGATCTGCGCGGCCCTTGGCACGCGGCATGATACGCTTTAAAGAAGGCCCCTCATCGACCATAATACGCGATACCACCAGACGATCGATATCCATCGTCTGATTGTTGGCGGCGTTGGCAACTGCAGAGTTCAACACCTTGTAAATAATGGCTGCAGCCTTGCGCGGGCTGAACTTCAATAAATTCAAGGCATCAGCTGCACGCATGCCGCGGACCTGATCAGCTACCAGACGAGCTTTCTGGGCTGAGGTGCGGGCGTAGCGGTGTACTGCTTTTACTTCCATTCTACCTACTCCTACTTAGCCTTCTTGTCCGCTGCGACGTGGCCGCGGAAAGTTCTGGTCGGGGCAAACTCGCCGAGCTTGTGGCCCACCATCTCGTCAGAGATGTATACAGGCACGTGCTGGCGGCCGTTGTGAACGGCAATGGTCATGCCGATCATGTCAGGCAGAATCACAGAGCGGCGTGACCAGGTCTTGATCGGCTTCTTATCACCGTCATTGAGCGCCTGCTCTACCTTCTTTAATAAGTGGTCGTCAATAAACGGACCCTTTTTAAGAGAACGTGGCATATCTATATCCTCTCTTGATTAACGGCGGCGCAGAATGTACTTGTCAGTACGCTTGTTCTTGCGGGTCTTGAAGCCCTTGCAAGGGGTGCCCCACGGTGAACGCGGCTGAATGCCCTTGTTGCGGCCCTCACCACCACCATGCGGGTGATCGATCGGGTTCATGGACATACCGCGGACGGTAGGACGCACACCGCGCCAGCGGTTGGCACCGGCCTTGCCCAGCTGGCGGAGCATATGCTCAGCGTTGCCGATTTCACCGATGGTGGCACGGCCGTCAGCCAGTACGCGGCGCATTTCGCCTGAGCGCATGCGCAGGGTCACATAATCGCCTTCACGGGCCAGGATCTGGCAGTATGCACCGGCAGAGCGGGCAAACTGTGCACCGGCACCAGGATAAAGCTCAACAGCGTGCACGTTGGTGCCCACCGGGATGTTGCGCAGCGGCAGAGAGTTGCCCACCTTGATGGGAGCGCTGTCGCCGGACACCACCTTGTCGCCCACCTTCAGGCCCTTGGGGGCCAGGATGTAGCTGCGGGAGCCGTCGGTGTAGCAGATAAGAGCGATATGGGCTGAACGGTTAGGATCATACTCAATGCGCTCTACCTTGGCCTCAATGCCGTCCTTGTTGCGCTTAAAGTCGACTAAGCGGTAACGCTGCTTGTGACCGCCGCCGATGTGGCGGGTGGAAATGTGACCATAGTTGTCACGGCCGCCGGTCTTGCGCTTCTCAACTACGAGCGGAGCGTAAGGGGCGCCCTTCCACAGATCCGGATTCTTGATCGCAATAACGTGACGACGACCGGCAGAGGTAGGTTTTGCTTTTACAATAGCCATTACTTACTCTCCTTCTCGGCAGTAATATTGTCCATGTTGAGCTGAGCACCCGGAGCGAGCTTGACATAAGCCTTCTTCCAGTCGGAACGGCGGCCCATGCCGTGAGCTGATCTGCGTGCCTTGCCGGCAACATTGACAGTGTGAACTGAAATCACTTCAACACCGAAGACAGTCTCTACAGCCTTCTTGATCTCAAACTTGCTGGCATCAGGCAGCACCTTGAAGGCGAAAGTATTGAACTTGTCAGCGCCGAGGTTGCCCTTCTCTGAGATCACCGGTGCACGGAGGATGTTCATTAAACGAGCTTCATTTGCCATCATTTGAGCATCTCCTCTACCTTCTTGACTGCAGCTGCAGTCATTAAAACCTTCTCAAAGCAGACTAAGTTGACCGGATTGAACATAGCGGTGCCCGGCTGGCAGGCTTCCACCTTGTACAGGTTGCGAGAGGCTAAGAATAAGTTCTCGTCGAACTCTTCGGTCACGATTAAAACCTGCTTTAAGTTCATTTCCTTAAGCTTGCTGACCAGGGTCTTGGTCTTGTGATCTTCAAGCTTAATGTCGTCTACCACAATCAGGCGGTCCTGACGGACTAACTCAGATAAGATGGAGCGCATGGCAACGCGGTACATCTTGCGGTTGACCTTCTGAGTCCAATCCTGCGGCTTGGCAGCGAAAATGGTGCCGCCGGCACGCCATAACGGAGAACGGGATGAGCCTGCGCGGGCGCGGCCGGTACCCTTCTGACGGAACGGCTTCTTGCCGCCGCCGGAGACTTCTGCTCTAGTCTTCTGCGCTTTAGTTCCTGCGCGGGCAGTGCTCAGGTAAGCGGTAACTACCTGATGCACCAGCGCCTCATTGAACTCGCGGCCGAAGGTGTTCTCTGACACCTCGAGCTGCTTGTCAGCGCCAATCATCTTTAATTCCATGTTCCTATACCTCAGGTTAAGCCTTAACACTAGGTCTGACGATTAAGTCGCCATTGTTGGCACCAGGAACGGCACCCTTTACCAGAAGCAGGCTGCGCTCTGCATCGATGCGGACCAGCTCAAGGCTCTGCACGGTAACGCGCTCTGAACCCATGCGGCCGACCATCTTCTTGCCCTTGAACACACGGCCCGGGGTCTGGTTCTGGCCAGTAGAACCGGGAACACGATGTGAACGGGAATTGCCGTGAGTGAAGTCCTGAGTACGGAAATTGTAGCGCTTGACGGTGCCGGCGGTGCCCTTGCCCTTGGAGGTGCCGGTGACATCCACCTTCTTCACGCCTTCAAAAGCGTCTACTTTAATCTCAGTGCCCACAGGATATGCCTCAAGCTCAGAAGGCTCCAAGCGGAACTCCCATAAACCGCGGCCGGCAGCGACGCCGGACTTGGCAAAGTGACCAATTTCAGGCTTGGTCATGCGGCTTGCCTTGCGCTCACCGGTGGTGACCTGAATGGCGCAGTAGCCATCAGTCTCAATGCTCTTAACCTGGGTGACGCGATTTGCCTCAACCTGAATGACAGTTACCGGTACTGACTTGCCGTCCTCGTTAAATACGCGGGTCATTCCAAGCTTGCGGCCGATTAAACCGATTGACATTGTGTTATTCCCCCTCGTTAGCGAAGGCTGATCTGAACATCAACACCGGCAGCGAGATCGAGACGCATTAAAGCATCAACGGTCTTCTCAGTCGGCTCCACGATGTCAACTAAACGCTTGTGGGTACGGATTTCGTACTGGTCACGTGCGTCCTTGTTCACATGTGGGGAGATCAGGATGGTGTAACGCTCCTTGCGGGTCGGGAGCGGGATCGGACCACGAACCTGTGCGCCAGTGCGCTTTGCGGTCTCAACAATCTCAGCAGTTGAGTGATCAATTAATCTGTGATCGAAGGCCTTGAGGCGGATCCGGATTCTTTGGTTCTGCATTACAGACTCCATAAACAAAAAGAACACACAAAACTCGCCTTCTTTCCCCATCTTCCCGATGGTAAAAGAGGAAGTTCTGCCTAACAACAATTCTCCCAAAATCAGGGAGAGTATCTCAGCCGCAGCAAATCTGCCGTAGGGCTGGTTTCTGAATATACTTTCAGAACAAAGTGCGGCTATTATACAGAAAATAAAATCCCCCGCAAGCACCTTTTTGCACTTTTTGGCCCCCTGCGGCCAACTTTTTTGCATTTCCCCGTTTTCCCGGTAAAAATCAGACCCGGCTGCAGCCGCCCGCGCCCTTTTTGCACCTGCTTGTGTAAAGCCCCCGGCCTTAAACAGCTACAATAGCAGCAGGCACAGTGATGAGTGCTGCTGTTAAGGAAGCGAAGGTCAAAAGCGATGGATTACAAAGTCGGCTGGCCGCTGTGGCGTTTTCTCTGCCGCAGGCTGCACTGGCGCCCGGTGCTGCCACTTTTCGTGATTGTGGACAAAGAAGATGTGCCGCCCACTTACACCGCCTACAGCCCGGACATCGAACTTATCTGCCAGATGCCCAATCTCACGGATTTGGATGAGGAGATTAAGATCTTTGCCGGAGAAGCGCTGGCCCGCGAACTTAAGCTTAAATCTCCGCCGCCCTTTCGCTATACTCTGACTATCCGGCGCTGAGCAGCGTTCAGTTTGAATGAATTTGGAAATTTGTGGAGAACATCTATGGTTGACCGCATTGTCTACGTCTACAAGAGCCCCCGAAAAGCCCGCACCTATTTATACACGCGCGAAAAAGACGTCTTCACCTGCGTGCCCGACGGCCTGCTCACTGCCTTTGGCGAGCCCAAATTCCTGATGATGTTTGCCCTGCACAAACATCCCAATCTGCCCAAGGTCACCCCCGAGGAACTTGAGGCCGCCCTGTCTGACAAGGGCTACTATCTGCGCATTGATCTGGAGCAGGAAGAGGAGAACCTGCTTAACGTAGAGCGCCGCCGCCTCGGCCTGCCGCCCATCGACCACGACGAGATCAAGGACTTCTTTAAGTAGGAACCGGGCAGCACTGCTGCCCGCCAGGTTAAAAGATCCTGCGCTTCAAGTGCTTAATTTTGGACTTTAACTTCTTGAAGAAGTAGTACACCCTCAGACCGGTAAAAAGGTTAATGTGCGCAGCTAAGCTCTGCAGCATATCTGCATGCCGGCTGCGCTTTGGGGCAGTTCTCAGCACTTCATTGCTTCTGCAGGCTTCTTCTTTAGTGCACTCAATAAACTCAAACTGCCCTGATGCTGCAATCTTATTTAAGAGCGCGGCAAATTTCTGATTATTCTGAATAAGCAGGCCGACCGGCGCGCTGCTGCGGTTGGTAATGCGCGGATCTTTCAGGATGTTATCCACGCCCCAGAAATCTCCGACACTGAGATCTCCGACCCGGTCAAGCGAAGTATAGCGGCACTCCGCGCAGCAGGCGTTCAGACTGATGTTATCAAGGAAAGCCTTGAGATAAAGATCTTTGGAGAAGCGGTGAGATACCATCTTACCGGCCTCCTTAAGGGTCAGAGCATACTCCCCGCCCCAGCGGCTGTTTGTGTAATCCCTAAAGTTCACATCATGAGGCTTAACGGCCAAATACGCAAAGTAATCTGACAGCGCTTTAGGCGATGGAACCCCATGACAGAGCAGATCAATCAAAAACAAATTGCCCTGATGCTTTTCAGGCACCGCCGCCCTGATCCCTGCTGTCTGGCACGGCGTGCCAATAAACAGCACCGGGTGCACTGCAGTTAGGCGCTTAATCTGTACGGCAATCCCGTCCATATTGCTTTGAACATATTTACTGCCAGTGAACTTATTCAGCTCAGCAGGATTATTTGTTACATAATGGCGGACTGTTTCTGTATTTTTATCGTAGATGGCGCCAGCAACAAATCCATCAGAATAGGTTTTTAAAAACAATTTAGTTATATAAGTAGTCAGACCCGTAGTTGAATACCGATAACCATTGAGGTGGGGGGGGGGTAGTTTCACTATTTAATAAGACTGCAAAATACCTCTGTGTTTCGAGAGCATTATAACCTGCAGACCGATTTAATTGAGGACAGCTCTTTCCACAGCGGCCGCAGTAATTACACAAGGGCTCATCCACCAGGGCCTTAATAAATCCGAATTTATCCGGTACTGCTTTAATCGCCCCGCTGCGGCATACACCCTGACAGCCAAGGCACCCGGTGCAGTTATGGACTTTTTCGATAGTCGTAAGCCGCTCTTCTGACAAACACTGCTGCAAAAAGGCGTTTGAGGCAGCTGTCCAGCGCCGGCGGCGCTCTTCAACCTGTGCAAAATCTATCGGCTTGTCAAAGAGTTCCTCCGCAGCAGTCGGTGCATCATAAGGCAGCAGCCGCTCCTCCAGTCCCAGGCCCCGGGCTAAGTTCAGCTGCCTGACATCATTTTCAGATCTGGCAAATGCGGTAAAACGCTTTTGAAACATAGTGCAGAACACCATGCCGTGGAAGGAGTTGGTGATCACGTACCCTGCGTTTTGAATGTAAGCCAGAAACTCCAGCGGCCCGCAGTGTTCACCAATAATAAGCGCATCATCACATGAGAACTCCCCCTTCTGATTCAAACAAATCAGCGGGAGATGAAAATGCTGCTGCGCCTGCTTGATGCATCTTTTAATGGGTTCTTCGTATTCGCTGCTTAGGACATAAGCCAACAAGTAAGACTGGCTGCAGAGTTTGGGTTTCTCTTTCAGATTAGCCAAAAAATCACGGTAAAATTGCGGCGGCAGCAGTAAGGTGGGATCGACGGCATGAAAAGCCGGTCTTTTTACGCCGCATACATCTCTGATGTAGTCAATGCTCTCCTGCTCTCTTAAGGATACTTTATTAAAGTTACCGTACACCGCAGACCAAAACTCCGGCAGGGCCTTAGAAGGCACTATACCGGTGCTGGCGGCGTAAGCATAAAGCTTTTGCTTTTCCCTCTTTGGGAAAAAGCCGAAAAAGACCTTCCAGAAGTTTTCAAAATCCTTGATTTGCCCTGACAGCGGCCACCATCTCCAGACCCAGTCACTGCCGACAAAGACAGCATCAGCATTAATACCGCGCTTCAAGATAGTTGTATCTGCAAGAGGTCTGCCTCCTGCATAACAGTAGCGGCGCAGAAAGCTTTCGAATGCTCTGATGCGCTCTGATTTTTTATTTTTCTTATCATCCTTTATCCGCGTTTTAACAATCTCAACCGGGGCACGGATCAAACGGAAAGTTCTTCTAAGATCTGAGCTGAGGGATTGTCCGTGCGGATATTTGCGGCTGGCGGACAGACGTTTAATCTGAAAATCAGAAGCAAAACCACGGCAAAGCCAAATCACTGCGGCATCAACGCCGTTTTGCTCCAGGAATGATTTCAGAGCCCACGCCTGAAGAGCGGCGCCATAATTATCATTGCTCGGATAAGCTAAGGTTAAAATCTTGGCCTTCATAAAACACTCGACAGGTAAATCTTCAACCTTATGGTATTTGCATGCTTACGCCATTGTCAACCTGTCGCTTTCCTTTTATATCTGCCATCGTCCCCGTAAACGACAACGGCCCGGAACTTAAGATCCCAGGCCGCCAATGTTCGATTGCTGCTGCGGACGATGCCGCTTGTTTAATGCTGCTTACGCACCGTAATCCTCACGGTAGCGCTCCATTACGCCGAGGTGTGACTTGAGCAGCGGATCGTCGGCTAAATACTGCATCAGATCATCAAAGGTGATGATGGAGATGATGTCGATGCCGAGATCGCCCTTGGCCTCATCGATGGCGCTGATGTCGCCGTTGCCCTTCTCCTGGCGGTTGAGGGCAATTAAGGCAGCCTTGAAGTGGGCGCCGGCCTTCTTGATGATGCCGTCAGCTTCATGAATGGCCGTGCCGGCAGTGATGACGTCATCAATGAGCAGCACATCACCGCTTAAGGTGGCGCCGACCAGGCTGCCGCCTTCACCATGATCTTTGATTTCCTTGCGGTTAAAGCACCAGGGCACATTGATGCCGTGCTCGGTGGCCAGGGCCATGGCGGTGGCGCAGGCCAGCGGGATGCCCTTGTAGGCAGGTCCAAACAGAATGTCATAGGACAGGCCTGAGTTGATCAGGGCCTGCGCATAGCAGGAACCCAGCACAGCCAGATCAGCGCCGGTACAGAAAGAGCCTGCATTAAAGAAATAAGGGCTTTTCCTGCCTGATTTTAAAATGAAGCTGCCAAACTTTAAGACGCCTTTATCAAGTGCGAGCTCAATGAATCTGCGCTGATAATCCTGCATTTTTAAATTCCTCTATACACAACAAAACGGCGTGTGCCGTAAATAGTATTTTAGCTAAATTTGCCGCTCCGTGATATCTTAGAGAGCAAAGAGTACAGATGTTAGGAAGAGCTATGCAAAATATCAAAAGTATGACCGGTTTTGCCTCGGTGCGCGTCAATGTGAGCTCCGGCAGCCTGGCCATGGATCTACGCTCGGTCAACAGCCGCTATTTGGAAGCCACTTTTAAACTCCCGGACAACTTTAAATATCTCGACACGCAGCTGCGCGAGATCTTAAAGTCCACTGTGCAGCGCGGCAAATTTGAGATGTCCTTTGCCTTTATCCCGGCCGCCTCAGAGAACCTGCACTTAAATCAGGCTCTGGTGCAAAAGCTCTGCAATTCCTTAAAGGAGATCAAAGCGCATTTCCCTGAAGGCAGTGCTGATCTGACCCAGGTGCTGCTCTACCCCGGCGTGATTGCCGAGAACAACGAACAAAGCCGCGAAGAGCTCAGTGCAGAGATCGTCGCCAACTTCAGGGAGCTGTTAAAAGCCCTGATCGCCAACCGTGAGCGCGAGGGCGCCCGCCTGGCCTCAGTCATCTCAGAAAAAATTGACGCCCTGGAAAAATGCCTGGAGCCCGTCAAGGATCAGCTCGACACCCTGGTGGCCCAGGAGCGCGCCAAGCTGCAGGCCCGCCTTAAAGTCCTGAAAGCTGACGTGGATGAAAACCGCCTGGAGCAGGAAGTGGCCCTTTTGGCTCAAAAGGCTGACATCGCCGAGGAATACGACCGCCTGTGCTCACATATCAGTGAAGTGCGCCGCATCTTAAAAGAAGGCGGCTCCTGCGGCAAGCGCCTTGATTTCATGATGCAGGAGTTCAACCGCGAGGCCAACACCATGGCATCAAAGGCCTCCAACCTGGCTCTCACCAAAATTGCCGTTGAGCTTAAGGTGCTCATCGAGCAGATGCGCGAGCAGGTGCAGAACATCGAATAAAGCGCCCGCGCCGCGGCAGTCTCTCCCGCTGCCGCGTCCGCTGCTGCTTTTGATCGGCCTCTAATCGAGGCCGATCTCGCTTTGGGCCAGCTTTAAGATCTTGTTGATCATTTCCACAAACAGTGCCGGCACACTCTCCGGCCCGCGCTGCTGCATTTCATTGACTACGGCCAGGGCCATGCCGGGCTTGCTCTTTTTGTGAATGGCCAGCTCAATGATTTTGTCTGCATGCAGGCTGCGCCGCTGTGCGGCATTCACCCCGGCGGCATCCTGAAACACCCGGGCAAAACCGTTGGCGTAAAGGAAGTGCTCGATATCCAGATGCGGCAGCACGGTCAAATGCTCATCGCGCCGGCGGCGCCCTACAAAGGCCGACACCGTCTGTCCGTAGCGCTGCCCGGCCTCGTCACCGTCAGTGAGCACGTAAAAGGAGATGCCAAGGGAACTGGCGAGCTTCATCAAAGGGTGCAAACCACACTGGGCAAATTCCACCATGCGGATGCCTTCACAGGGGAGGGACAGCCCGAGGATGGCAGCGATTTCATTTAAGATCCAAATCTCAGTCTCCCCCTCCACAAAGATCCAGCAGCGGGCAAAGAGCGTCATCGGCCGGTTGATGCGGATGTGGAAAGCAATGCGGCGCAGATCGTCGGCATTAAAGCAGTTGTCCGGCACCATATAGCAGCGGGTGTCGTAAAACTGGCGGCACAGACGGCGCAGGGAAAAGAGCGGGATGGCCGAAATCAGATCGCCCGAGTTGGTGGTCACGATCTTCTGCACCGGGATGTTCTCCACTACCGACCAGAAGGAGAGCAGCAGCGATGGATGGAAGCGGCCTTCAATATCCTCAAGAATGAGAATGGGACGGGCCAGCCTGTCCATCGGCAGATCGCCCCGGGAAATGAACAGCGCTGAGGTCAGCAGCACCGCCAATATCTTTTCTTTGTTCAGGCCGTCGCTTTTGAGCGAGTTCTTTAACGAGGACAAGGATTCAAGCGACACCGGCCTTACCACCATGTCCTCCAGGCTGCGGCTGCGGTTTCGATTGCGCGAGCGGGCAAACAGATGTTGATGATGGCCGTAAGAGGACAGATAGCGCCCGGCCAGCTCATTGAGGGCAGTAAGGCCGTCAACTAATTCCCTGGAGTTTAAGTCATGATCCTCAGAGAGCTCGGCCAGTTTGCGGCTGAACTCGTAAAGCTCCTGCTCTGCCTCATTGGCATCAGCAGAGGGCTTGGTGATGCCCTCTGGCAGTGTGCGGCTGTCGCGCACGCGCAGCACCGGGTTCATCTGTATGATCTGCTTGAGCAGTGCCTCGGCCGAACACTCGATCACATCACCGCGCCGATCGAGCAGGAAATGCTCAGTGATAAAAGTGCCGTTCCTGACATGGGCCAGCACCTGCCAGTGAATGCGCTGCAGCCCGTCGCTGTATTGATCCCAGGCCGGGTTTAATTTCTGCAGGCGCCGCGAGCGCGCCACGATGCCCGGAGCAGGCTCGCAGAAGATGAGATCAATGGCCAGATACTTGGCTTCAGCCTTAAAAACATCGGCTTTAACGAACTCATAATCCTCCATAAAGAGCCTGCGGATAGGCGCTGAGAGCATTTCATTTAAGCTCTCCTCACTCTCCTCGGGTTCATCCTCAAACCCGCAGCGGCAGGCAGTTTCTGAAGGTGATGCATCAGCTGCCAGGGCAGAAACTGCACTGCCGGCACGCTCAGCTTTATTAGCAATGTCATCAGGCACCGGCGCGGTAAAGTCGATGGCCGGACGCTCTTTAGGCTCTGAGGACTCTTTGGGCTCCTGCTGTTCTGCCGCATGCTCCCGATGGGTTTTGGCGCTGCCGTTTTTGCCGGACTTTTTGTCTGCTTTCTTGTCCTCCTTATCAGGGCGGCCATTGCCATTGGCGCTGTCTTTGTGCTCACTGCGCCGGCCGCGGCGGCTGCGCTCCAGGGCACGGCTTGAGCGCTCCTCCTGTTTGCTGCCCTTGAGGTGCATTTCAATGGGCACGTAGAGATCGGCCTGTTCAAATACCGGGATCTTGCCCTGCCCGAGCATCAGATACAGTGCGCTTAACAGTGATGACTTACCCCAGGCATTTTCACCGATCATCACGGTGCTGCCCTGCTCAAATTCGACCTTTAAGTGTCTCAGGCCTCTGAAATTACGGATTTCACAGCTCTCAAGATACATAAATGCACAGCCTCCCTGACTACACCCTAAGTGTAGCGGAGCATTAAAGGCAAAATCTCTGGGCTGTGCAGCAATTTTAAAAAAAGATCGGCCGGTTCAGCTGTGTGTAAGGAGACGGCCAATCCTGGGGAACGAAACTTTTTGCTTTTTGGCTTACGCGCCGCGCAGGCTGACGCGCTCCTTATTGTGTCCGCCCTGCTCAATCAGATCGACCATGCCGATGGCATAGTCGGCGTAGCTGATGATGCTCTCGCCCTTGTCATTGACCGACAGTTCCTCACCTGCCAGCACATATTTGCCGCTGCGCGCACCGTCAGCTCTGAAGTCACAGGCCGGGCTGACAAAGATCCAGTTGACATCAGTCACGGCACGCAGCTCTTCCAGGGACTTGCCCTGTGCCCTGGCCAGGGGCAGGAACATAGCCGGGAAGTCCGGGCTGTCGCTTACCTGTGCTGAGTGCTCTTTATTGACAAAGAGGCTGCCGGCGCCGCCCACCACATAGAGGCGGGTGTCGCTGCCGGAGAGCACTTTGCACAGATGCTTTAAGGAATCTGAGTGCAGATGCAGATCCTGCTCCTGCCAGGCTCCAAAGGCATCCACCACGGCATCAAAGCCCTGCAGATCAGCGGCAGTTAAATCAAACAGATCTTTTTGCCTGAAGTCCTGGGACACGGTCTGATTGGCACTGCGGGCAAAAGCGGTGACCTCATGGCCGCGGGATACTGCTTCCTTAACGATCAGTCTGCCTGCTTTGCCGTTGGCGCATACTACTGCAATCTTCATGTTTAAAACCTCTCTTTTCGTTGTAATGTGTTTTGTTACAACGCATTATGCACAGCCACTCGTTGTAATGTCAACAGTTACAACAAAATATTTTTGCAGCTGTAAGGAAAACTCTTACAACTGCTACAATATGAAGCATCGGAGGTTTACATGCACATTACCGCAAAGCTCACCATCGCCCTGCACGTCTTGATGGCCATCAAGCAGTTTGAGGGGCAGTACAAGACCACCTCGTCATTTCTGGCCGGCAGCGTCAACGTCAACGCCGTGGTGATCCGCAACATTCTGCTGCAGCTCAAGGCAGCCGGGCTTATCACCGTTCGGGCCGGCACCGGGGGCTCACAGCTCATTAAAGAGCCCAAAGATATCACCCTGCTTGATGTCTATCAGGCGGTGGTGGAGGACCAAGATCTGTTCCGGCTGCACGAAAACCCTAATCCGCAGTGCCCGGTGGGCCGCTATGTACATCAGATTTTGGAGCTGAGATTAAGCGCCCTGCAGCAGAAGTTTTTAGACGACATGAAGGACATAACGCTGCAGGATCTGCTCGATGATCTCAAGCGCTGCAGCGCCTGATGCTTTAAGGCTGCTCTAAGAGCTTGTCTCTGACAAAGTTAATTCTGCCGCGCATCCTGGCAGCAGTATCACAGGCATGGGTTTTCGTCAGCTCCAGAAATTCAGCTGAGCCCAGCCAGTCATCCACCGGCAGGGGCAGCAGCCTGGGCTTTTCCCTTAAGGCCAGTGCCGCTCCTACCGCAAGGGCATCAAACCTGGTGCGCGGGACAAAGGCGGCCGTGCGGTTGCGGGCAAAACCGTATCTGAAGTAGTGTTCGACAAACTTCAGCATGGCCGTAAACTCTTTTTTCATCCGTTCAGGCTCAAACTCAACCGTGTTCTTTACACAGCCGTCCAAAAACTCATCGACATTACCTTCAAGATCCTGATAATGATTTAAGAAGGCAAAGAACCTGAGCACTAATTTAAGGCGCTCAGAGCGCTGCTCCATCAGTTCACTGACCGGACAGAGCTGTTTAAACAAATGCACACGGCAGCACTCCTGCAGAAAGTCCATAAACTGCCCGCTGTAATCAGCTGGCAGCTCTGGAGCATTACTCTGATCACTGCCCGGTGCATTAAGGCGGCTTACAATCTCTTTGCGCTGTTCAAGCGTGGTTTTATCGGAGAACACTACAACCTGCACACCCCTGTGCAGAATTTTATTTCTGAAAAAGTCTGAGATATCCCAAAAGGTAAAACCGTTTAAGCCCGGCAGGAGCTTTAAACCAGAAAGCCTGAAATCTCCTGCGATAAACTCCTCAAGCGCCAGCATTCTTTGTGCCCCGTCGATAATCTCACTGCGCCCGTCTTTGCTGTCAGCAAAGAACATCTGCGCAATTGGGATGCCAAGAAACACCGACTCAATAAATAAATTTTTATCTGCTGCAGACCAGCTGTAGTTTCTTCTGCGCTCATCCGGGACATAAAAGATATTGCGCTGAAACAAATCCACCAGATAATCAACTGCGTAATTGCGCAAATCATAACTCAGCTTACTGCGCACCCGGCCCAGCTCAATTGAGGCCTGCTCCTGCTGCTTTAAAGTAATTTCCATTTAGGCTCCAGCATCTGACCTTAACTTTTGTTCCCGTACAAATAATCACGGGCCAGACTAATTCTGGCATTAACCGCTTCAACATTATAAGTGCTGTGAGTTACAGCTTCTATAAATTTTTTATCATCTTTAAGCTGTTCAAAAGCTGCCTTAGTAATTCCTGCGTTTTCAACGCCATCGGATAAGATCTTTTCAGCTGCTGCCACAAAAACCGCTTCAAACAAGGCTGCATTAAAACTGCCGTTCCGGGTTAAAAAAGCCTCTTTACCAATCGCAGCACTAACCTGAACGAAATCAAAAAACAATTGCCGGCTTTGTTCAATCTTATCTTGAGTAAAGGCCTGAGCTTCTTTGGAAAAGCGGTTTAAGAAACGCAGCATTGAACCGGAGTAATGTTCTTGAGCATAAAGCAGGGCAAAAGCGCGCAGTAATACTTCCACGTCCCTGAATTTATCGTCTTCTTCTTTTTTCCCGACAAGCTGACGCCAGCAAGTTTCAGAATTTAAAGCATAGAGCATTTTATAAAAATCTGAGCGGTACAAGCATCCTCTGATTTCTTGTGCCGACAGATTTAAGCCGCCGGTATTCAGCCGGCTGAAAATCTCATAAATGGTCCCGTCATCCTCTTCCGGCCGATTGGGCCTGACAGCGATACACCTGATTGGAAACAAATCGAACGCACTTTTCTGCGCCCCCCCCCAAGGTATGGTATTTCTTATTATGTAACGGATGCGCTGTACCGTTACTGTGCTTATCAAGCTGCAGACAGAAATCCTGAAAAAGATCATGATCAACAAAGATATTCTCTGGGATATACCCGTACTCATCGAAAACCCTGCGCAGCTGAGCACGTGTTCCGGCTCTGGGAAATCTCTGTTTAATAAAGAAATAGATAGTCAGGAGGCGCTGCTACCCGTCAATAATGCTGTATTTATTGCGCTCTGTCTGATATAAAAAGATCTGCGGTACAGGCAAACCTAAAATTAAAGATTCAATAAATCTCGATGCGCGTTTTTTGTCCCACACATAATTGCGCTGAAAGGCCGGCAGTACTATTACTCCGGAGGTGATCAGGCTGTTAATGGTCATGATATTAAAATCATTGGGAATGATGCTGATGTCATACGCGCCTGGGGAAATATCTTCTCTTTGCATTTTATGCCGCTGCCAATAACCTTCGCTGAGATCTCACATCCCGCTGAGGTTATTGTCCCCGCGGGCTGCTCGCTTGAATTAAATGCTGATTAAATGCCGGGGCTACTTTCTGCGCCAGGTGGTGCCCTGCGGGCCGTCCTCCAGCACAATGCCCATGGCGGTAAGCTTGTCACGCGCTGCATCGGCTGCAGCAAAGTCACGCGCGGCACGGGCGGCGCGGCGCTCTTCAATCAAAGCTTCGATCTCTGCAGTGTCATCTTCAGCGCCCGCGCTCTCGCCCTTTAAGAAGTCCTCAGGCTTCTGATAGAGGATGCCGAGCACTGCACCCAGTGACAGCAGATGGCCGGCGAGCTTCTGCTTTTCCTCACCCTCTGCCTTGTTGACGGCCTTGGCTAAATCAAAGAGCACGGACAGTGCGCCCGGGGTGTTGAAATCATCATCCATGAGCTCCACAAAGCGCTCTTCATACTCGCTCTTAGCGCCCATCTCAACGGGCTCCACCCCGCGCAGGGCAGTGTACAGGCGGGTGAGCGCCGCCTTGGCCATATCCAGGTTTTCTTTGGAGTAATTAAGCGCTGAGCGGTACTGGCCGGAGAGCAGGAAGAAGCGGATGGTTTCAGCATCATAATGCTCTAACACATCCCGGATGGTAAAGAAATTGTTGAGCGACTTTGACATCTTCTCTTCATTTATCATCACCATGCCCGAGTGCATCCAGTAATTGACGTACTTGCTGTGGAAGGCGCAGCAGGACTGGGCGATCTCGTTTTCATGGT
Organism: Candidatus Avisuccinivibrio stercorigallinarum; assembly: GCA_017694225.1. Classification (GTDB taxonomy): domain Bacteria; phylum Pseudomonadota; class Gammaproteobacteria; order Enterobacterales; family Succinivibrionaceae; genus Avisuccinivibrio; species Avisuccinivibrio stercorigallinarum. The sequence goes on along the minus strand of JADINH010000196.1, from coordinate 11,602 downwards.
GCGGGAAAATCAGATCTGAGCCGCCGCCGTGAATATCAAAGTTCTCCCCCAGATACTTGTGGTTCATGGCCGAGCACTCAATGTGCCAGCCCGGGCGGCCTTTGCCCCAGGGTGAATCCCAGGCGGGCTCACCGGGCTTTGACATCTTCCAGAGCACAAAGTCAAAGGGGCTGCGCTTGCTCTTCTCCACCTCCACGCGCGCGCCGGCATTGAGTTCCTCAAGCTTCTGCCCGGAGAGTGCACCGTACTGCGGGAAGGAGGAAATGGAGAACATCACATCGCCGTTGCCGCCCACATAGGCGTGTCCGTTTTGAATGAGACGCTGCGCCAAATCAATGATCTCATTGATATTGTCAGTAGCGCGCGGCTCCACGTCCGGGCTTAAGATATTGAGTTTGGCAAAGTCCTCGTGCATCTTGTCAATGAACTCTTGCGCAAGTTCCTTTGCCGGCACGCCGCGCTCATTGGCGCGCTTTATTATCTTGTCGTCGATGTCAGTGATATTTCTGACGTAGTGCACGTCAAAGCCGCGCCAGCGCAGGTAGCGCACAATCATGTCAAAATTTACAAAAGTGCGGGCATGCCCGATATGGCAGTAATCGTAGACGGTCACACCGCAGACATAGATCCCTATTTTGCCGGGGGTGATGGGTTTAAACTCTTCTTTCTGATGCTTGAGGGTATTGTAAATCTGAAGCATTGTGCACTCTCTTGAGAACAAGTAAAATCAAAATCAGCAAGCATTTTAGCGCAAAGCAGTTATACAAGGAATTTCAAATGATCGTTTTAAGCACCAACTTCGGTGACATCGAGATTGAACTCAATCATGAAAAGGCCCCGGAAACCGCTGCCAACTTTGAGCGGTATGTTAAGGAAGGCCATTACGACGGCACCATTGTCCACCGCGTAATCAAGGGCTTTATGATCCAGGGCGGCGGCTTTACCCCGGAGATGGATCAAAAGCCCACCCACGAGCCCATCAAGAATGAAGCTGACAACGGCCTTGAAAACGTGCGCGGCTCCATTGCCATGGCCCGCACCAATGATCCGCACTCTGCCACTGCACAGTTCTTCATCAACACCGTGGACAATGACTTCTTAAACTTCAGAAGCAAGGATATGACGGGCTGGGGTTACTGCGTATTCGGCAAAGTAATCAAAGGCATGGATGTGGTCGATAAGATTGAAAGCGTCAGGACTGCCACCAAAGGCTGGTATGCTGACGTGCCGACTGAGACCGTGGTGATCACCCGCGCTGAGGTCAGGGACTAAATCGTTACTCTGAATAACAATAATAAGAAGAGACATGGCTTTTTACATCATTGCCGATCTGCACTTGTCTGAAAGCAGCACCGAGCTCAACCTCGCCTTTGAGGCCTTTGTAAAGAGGCTGCGCAGCGGGGACAAACTCTTTATCGCAGGAGATCTGTTTGATTTCTTTGTCGGCATTGATTTAAGCGACCGGGCGCAGCTGGTGGTCAGGCGCTCAATAAAGGAAGCCAAAGCCGCCGGAGTGAGCGTGCTCTTCACCCCGGGAAACCGGGACTTTTTGATCCGCAAAAGTGAAGCACAGTACTTCGGCTTTGAACTGCTGCCTGAATTTCATGTCATCAAAGCCCCCTACGGAGATGTGCTGCTCACCCACGGGGATGCCCTGTGCACCAATGATCTGAAATATCAGAAGTTCAAGCGCAGATGCCGCAATCCGGCGCTGCAGCAGCTCTTTTTGCTGCTGCCCCTGTCTTTGCGCCGCAAAATCGGCCGCAACATCCGCGCCAAAAGCGCAAATGCCGCCTATCTGCGCGTGCGCAATCAAAAGCTCTACGGGGCCGTGCCGGCCACCATTGAAAAGCTGCTCTCCACCTTTAAGTGCAGCAATTTAGTACACGGGCATTTTCATATCTTTGAGCGCCGCTACCGCGAGTGCCGCAGTGAAAAAGCCCGGCTGTCACTGGGGGCCTGGGGAGATACCTACAGCTATGTGCGCATGGACGGCAACGGCCTGGCGCACGTGCAAAAGCCTCTGACTGACCTTATCGACAAGAGCTTTTAAGTCTGCCCCGCAGGGCAGACCTTGATGGGGCTAATGCGCATCGGCCCAGTTGCCGGCCACGCCGATCCCCACCTCAAGGGGCACCTCCAGGCGGGCGGCATTTTCCATCAGCTCTTTGACCCTGGCCTTTGCCTCGTCAACAAAGTCCTCGCGCACTTCAAACACCAGCTCGTCATGCACCTGCAGGGTCATGCGGATGGTGTCTTTGGGCAGCGTTCTGATCCACTCGTCAATGCGCAGCATGGCCTCCTTGATGATGTCAGCGGCCGAGCCCTGCATCGGAGCGTTGATGGCCGCGCGCTCGGCTGAGGACACCTGGCGCTTGTCAGGGCTGTTAATCGCCGCAAAGTTGATATGGCGCCCAAAGAGCGTGGTGACATAGCCTTTGGCATGTGCTTCGGCCTTGACCTTTTCCATATACACCTTAACGCGCGGATAGCGCTCAAAATAGCGGTCAACGTAGGCCTTGGCGGCCTTGTAGCTCATGCCGGTCTGTTTGGACAGGCCGTGGGCGCTCATGCCGTACATCAGGCCGAAATTGGTGGCCTTGGCGTGCGAGCGCTCGGAGGGTGTAATGTCCTCAATCGGGCGGCCCAGCACTTCTGCGGCAGTGGCGCGGTGAATGTCCAGGCCCTGGCGGAAGGCGGCAATCAAATTGGGCTCAGCGGCGATGTGGGCAATCAGGCGCAGCTCAATCTGCGAGTAGTCAGCTGACATGATGACATAGCCCTCGGGGGCGCAGAAGGCGCGGCGCACATGCCGGCCCTCTTCAGTGCGCGCCGGGATGTTCTGCAGGTTGGGATCAGAGGAGGACAAGCGCCCGGTCACCGTACCGGCCTGATTGAACGAGGTGTAGATGCGGCTGTTTTTGTCAATGAGCAGCGGCAGCTTCTCGGTGTAAGTGGAGATCAGCTTGGAGAGCGCACGGTAGCGCAGCACTAAATTGGCGATGTCATAGCGCGGTGCAATTTCCTGCAGCACATCCTCAGCAGTGGAATAGGAATAGACCCCGCCCTTGCCAAGCTTGGGTTTCTTTGGGTAGGGGATCTGTAGATCAACAAACAGCACCTGGCCAAGCTGCCGCGGGGAGGCGATATTAAAGCTCTGCCCGGCTGCGGTGTAGATATCGCGCTGGCACAGGGCGAGCATTTCATTTAACTTGTCATTTTGCAGATTAAGCTCCCGGGCCGAGACAAAGGCGCCGCAGCTTTCCATGCGCAAAAGCACCTGCATAAAGGGCATCTCCCCCTCAAAGAACAGCCGGGACTGCAAAGGCTCCTGCGCCTTTAAGACCTGCAGCAGACACTGGCACAGGCGCAGGGTGACCTCAGCGTCCTCCGCGGCATAGCGGCAGGCATCCTCCACCGGCACCTGGGCAAAGGTCACACCGCGCCGGCCGCCGGTGACCTCGGCAAAGGTAATGGTCTTATAGTGCAGATATTCAGCGGCCAGATCATCAAGCGAGACCTTTTGAATGGAATTGAGCAGGTGGGCCAAAATCATGCTGTCGCAGTACACCCCCCTGACCTCCATCCCGGCAGCAAAACGCAGCACCAGCAGGTCAAACTTCACATTGTGGCCGTACTTTTTGATCTTTTCATCAAGCAGCACCGGGCCTAACACTTCCTTTACCGCCTCAAGGGGCAGCTGCGCCGGGCAGGTCAGATAGGCATGCCCCAGGGGAATGTAATAGGCAAGCCCCGGACGCGGGCACAGGGACAAACCCACAATATGGCAGGACTGCGCCTGCAGGCTGTCAGTTTCGGTGTCAAAGGCGCACTCACCGCTCTCCTCAATCGCGCGGCGCAGCTCCTGGAGCTTCTCACGGCTGTCCACCAGCACACACTGCACGCCCCGTGAGCTTAAGGTCTCAAGCTCCATGAGCTCATCTGTCTCTGCGCTCTTCTCAGCGCTGCCTGCAGTATCAGCTGCAGCTTCTGCGGCCGCAGCTACGCCTGCTCCGTCAGCTCCGGCAGAGCTCTGACCTGCTGCACCTGCAGCTGCAGGCTCAGCCCCACCCTCAGGAACAGCACCGGCAGCTGCGCCCACACCCAGGAGATAATTGCCCTTAAAGAGCGGTGCATATTCACTGTGCTTTAGGATCTCCAGGGCCTTGTCAGCGCCGATGAGCTCCACCTCGTCTTTGAGCATGCGCCGGAACTCCAGCACGCGGTAGAGCTCAATGAGCTTTTCATGATCGCGCTTTGGCAGCGGCAGCTTGTCAAGCGGGATGGTCAGCGGCACATCAGTCTTGATGGTGGCCAGGGTGTAGGAGAGCCTGATGGTATCAAGCTCCTCCACAAACCTTTGGGCAAAGGTCGAGGCGCCGCGGAATTTGCAGTTTTTGACCTGATCTAAATTGGCCTCCACTTTGGCGATGCCGCCCATGGCGTTTAACAGCTCTGAGGCGGTCTTGTCGCCCACCTTGCTCATGCCCGGGATGTTGTCCGAGGAATCGCCCTTTAAGGCCAGATAATCGACGATAAGCTCGGGGTACACGCCGTATTTGGCCTTGACGGCTTCGCGGTCGTAGACCTGATCGTGCATGCTGTCATACAAGGTGACCTTATCGGTAACCAGCTGCGCCAGATCCTTGTCGCCGGTGCAGATCACCACCGTGCGCCCCTGCGCCTCCGCAGCTTTGGCGTAGGAGCCTAAGACATCGTCAGCTTCCACCCCGGGCTCTGAAATGAGCGGGAAACCAAGGGCCCGGACAATTTTCTGCACGTATTCAAGCTGCACGCGCAGATCATCGGGCATCGGCGGGCGGTTGGCCTTGTACTCGGGGTAGATCTCGTTTCTGAAGCTTTTGCCCTTGGCATCAAACACCACCACAAAAGGACAGTCCTCATATTTGGCGGCCAGCCCCTGCAGCATGCGCGTCAAAATCAGCACGGCGCCGGTAGGCAGGCCGGTGCTGGTGGAAAAGCCTTTTTTGGCAGCATAGTAAGCGCGGTATAAAAATGAAGATCCGTCAACCAGGATAAGCGGAGGCATAGATTGTCCTTGTGCATGTGCGTGCAGAAAAAGTGGTGCTCAGGGCGGAGAGACTAAAGCTCCCAACATGTCAGCAGCTCTGTGCCCTCTGCCGGTGAACTGATTTTCTGCGTAAACCAAAAAGAAATTCAAACCTTGCCACGATTGTAACCCATTTTTTGCGGTACAATGCCTGCGCTTTCTTTGAGCTCACCTTTCACAAACCTAAGACTGCAGCGCGCCACAGGCAGCGCCCGGGCAGTCCCTGAGCTTTTGAACTTTAAAAATGGAAATTTAAATCATGAGTCTACAGCAACCTCTTAAAAAACTGTTCTGCCTGCACGTGCTGATCATCGTGCTGAGCAATTACGCGGTGCAAATTCCCTGCACCGTGCTGGGTATTGAGACCACTCTGGGCACCTTTACCTATCCCTTTATCTTTTTGACCACCGATCTGACCGTAAGGCTCTACGGCGCCCATCTGGCCCGCCGCGTGATCTTTGTGGCGATGATCCCGGCGCTTGTCATCTCCTATTTTGTCGGCACCCTGTTTGCCCACGGCGATTATCAGGGCTTTGGCGCACTTACTGTATTCTCAATTTTTGTGTTCCGCATTTCAGCGGCTTCATTTTCCGCCTATGTGGCAGGGCAGCTGGCTGACATTCTGGTGTTCTCGCGCCTGCGCAGATTAAAGCAGTGGTGGCCCGCTCCGGCAGCCTCCGCAGTGGCCGGCAATGCACTGGACACCTTTGTGTTTTTCGCGGTTTCCTTCTATCAGACTACTGACGCCTACATGGCCGCCAACTGGGTGCACCTCGGCATCGTGGACTATTTAGTCAAGATCTTTGCCAGCCTGGCGCTGTTTGTGCCGCTGTACGGCATCCTGTTAAACTTCCTGGCAAAGTACGTGTTCAAGCGTCCGCTTACTGCCATCAACACGCTGTAAGCTGCGCGCCAATACCTGCCAGAGCAAAAGAAATACAAAGAAGATCCGGGCACAAAGAAAGCATCCAACCCCCTGAAGATTGAGCAAAATTCTCACCGGGCGCCGGTAAGGCGCGCAGGCGTGGTAAGATGGGCTCAATTTCCATAATTTGCAGAAAAGAGGATTTTTATGAGCGTACAGCACATCAATGACGACGAATACGAGAACGTGGTGCTCAAGAGCAGCGTTCCGGTGTTGGTTGATTTCTGGGCTCCCTGGTGCGGTCCGTGCAAGATGGTAGGCCCGATTTTGGAGGAACTCTCTGAGGAGCTTGAGGGCATCAAGATCTGCAAGATTGACATCGATCAGAACACTGCCTGGGCCTCCAAGCTCGGCGTGATGAGCATCCCCACCATGCTCATCTACAAGGACGGCGAAATCACCGCCAAGCAGGTCGGTGCACTGCCCAAAGAGGAGTTAAAGAACTTCATCACCGCCCACATCTAAGGCACCGGTGCACAGAATTTAACGGCCCCTCAGGCGCTCTGCAGGTGCACACCTGCAAGTAAAGCGCTGCCCCGGGCTGAATGCTTTTTATTCTTCATTTGGTTGTTTCTCAGGCTCCGTGCAAACGGGGCCTGACTTTTATCTGCTCAATGCTTATCAGCCCCAGGATTATCCCAGGCCTTGCAGCGCTGCTGCTTTGGATGCCCGCCCTGACTTTCGCAGTGCAAAAGCCCCGGCTGCCTGCACATTAATTTGCACTCCCGGCTTTTCCTGCTAAACTTTCTGGCCGTACCATAATTTGTTTTGGAGGAAGAGCCTGCGGGCTCCTTGCACATCATGAGTTTAAATATCCTGCTGCTGTGCGGCGGCGACGGTTCAGAACACGAAATTTCCATCAAGTCCGCTGAATTTATGCTCGACAATCTGCAGCAAAACCCTGATTTCAATGTGATCTACTCCTGCCTGCATCAGGGCAGATTTATGTTAAAGGACGGCAGCGCCGGTTATTTTGCTGCTGACGGCTCCTTTGTGATGGGGGACAAAGCTGTCAAAATTGACTGCGCCGTCCCCTGCCTGCACGGCACTCCCGGTGAAACCGGCGAAATTCAGTCTTTCTTCAAGCTCTGTCACATCCCCTATATCGGCTGTGACAGCTATGCCAGCATGCGCTGCTTTGACAAGGTCATCACCAAGCTCTGCCTTAGCGATCTGGGCATTGCCAATACTCCTTACATCTGGCTTGCCGACAGCTCTGAGGAGAGCTTAAAGCGCGCCGCTGAAGCCTTTGCGCGCTGGGGCGATGTCTACGTCAAGGCCGCAGCCCAGGGCTCCTCCATCGGCTGCTATCACGTCACTGAAGCTTCAGATCTGCGCGACAGCGTGATTGAGGCCTTTATGTACTCCAAGACCGTGCTGATTGAACAGACCATTGAGCACCGCGAGCTTGAAGTGGCTGCCTATGAAATTGACGGCAGACTGGTGATCACCAAACCAGGCGAGATCATCATCCCCACTGACCGCTTCTACACCTACGATGAAAAGTATGCCCAAAACTCCGGCTCCACCACCACTGTTGAGCCTGAGGGACTCTCTTCTGAAATCATTGAACAGATCCGTACCATGGCCCGCCGCGCCTTTTTAGGCCTGCAGCTTCGTGACCTCTCGCGCATCGACTTCTTCCTCACCTATGAGGGAGAAGTGCTGATAAATGAGATCAACACCTTCCCGGGCATGACCCCGATTTCGATGTTCCCCAAGATGCTCGCCCACCACGGCGACAGCATGCCCGCCTTCCTGCACAGTGCAGTAATGCGGGCAGTCAGGGAGCAGGCCGGGAACGCGGCCCAAAAGATGCCCGTGCGCAATTAAAGCCCCGCGCATACAGCAAAGGCAGGCCGGAGGGTCTGCCTTTGCTTTAAGACGCTTTAAAAAGCGGTGCTTTTAAAGCCCGGGGGTGCGGCTTAAGAGCGCTTCATCGCCTCAAAGAACTCTTCATTGGTCTTGGTCATGGAGAGCTTGTCAATTAAGAACTCCATGGCTTCGATCTCACCCATCGGGTGGACGAACTTGCGCAAAATCCACATCTTCTGCAGCTCGTCCGGGGTGGTCAAAAGCTCCTCGCGGCGGGTGCCGGATCGGGTCACATCGATGGCCGGGTAGACGCGCTTCTCGGCGATCTTGCGTGACAGATGCAGTTCCATATTGCCGGTGCCCTTGAACTCTTCGTAAATCACCTCGTCCATCTTAGAGCCGGTGTCGATCAGGGCGGTGGCGATAATGGTCAGGGAGCCGCCTTCCTCTACATTACGGGCAGCACCAAAGAGGCGCTTGGGTCTCTGCAGGGCGTTGGCATCCACACCGCCGGTGAGCACCTTGCCGGAGGACGGCACTACAGTGTTGTAGGCGCGGGCCAGGCGGGTAATTGAATCCATTAAGATCACCACGTCGTGCTTGTGCTCAACCAGGCGCTTTGCCTTTTCAATCACCATCTCGGCTACCTGCACGTGGCGGGTGGCAGGCTCATCGAAGGTGGAGGCCACCACTTCGCCCTTGACCATGCGCTGCATTTCGGTCACTTCCTCAGGACGCTCGTCAATAAGCAGCACGATCAGCACGCACTCCGGATTGTTGATGGCAATGGAGTGGGCGACGTTCTGCAGGAGCATGGTTTTGCCGGCTTTAGGCGGAGCGACAATCAAGCCGCGCTGACCCTTGCCGATGGGGGCGGTTAAATCGATGACGCGGGCGGTGAGATCTTCTTTGGAGCCGTTGCCAAGTTCAAGGCGCATTCTGTTGTCGGCAAAGAGCGGAGTTAAGTTTTCAAACAGAATCTTGTTGCGGGCGTTTTCCGGTTTCTCAAAGTTTACGGTATCGACCTTGAGCAGCGCAAAATAGCGTTCACCTTCCTTGGGGGGTCTGATTTTGCCGGAAATGGAATCGCCGGTGCGGAGGTTGAAGCGGCGGACTTGGCTGGGTGAGACATAGATATCATCGGGGCCTGCAAGGTAGGAGCTGTCGGCGCTTCTGAGGAAGCCGAAGCCGTCGGGCAGAATTTCGATCACGCCCTCTCCGAAGATATCCTCACCCTGGCGGGCGCATTGTTTGAGCAGGTTGAAAATGATTTCCTTTTTGCTCATGCGGGCACTGTTTTCAATGCCGTCCTGCTCGCACATCTCAACTAATTGTGCGACTGGGGTATTCTTAAGTTCGTTAAGATTCATAAGTTTTAAATAAAAATCTTGCTGTGTTTGATTTCAGCTGCTAAATAGTGGAAATGCGGGCAAACATGAAATTGAGTTGCGGCACGTCACGAGAATGACAACAGGGCTGTTGTCGGCGCGTATGATAGCACAATTCAGCCCGGCTTTACAAAGCATCAATAGGCCAAGTTAGAAAAATCTCCTGTTTTTTACTGCGGCAGCTGGCCTTGCCCTGCTCTTGCGGCGGTTGTCCTGGCTTGCGGAATGTCTGCCGCACACTGCGATATTAAGCAAAGGCAGCCTTGGCAAAGCGCATAAACTCCTCCTCGTCTTCTCTCTGTTCTTTCAGAAAATTAAAAATGGTGTTAAGAGCATTTAAATCTTTATATTCGAACTGAGCTTTATGGATAAGTTGCTGAACATCTTCCGGCGCATCATGCTTGTAGCAAAACTTATACTGCGATAAAACTTCGGACTTGATTATCTCAAATACTTCCCTACGTTGCTTCTCAGCCTCTGCCAGTGCATGCTGTTTTTCTTTCTCAGCCGCTGCCAGAGCTCGCTTGCTTTTCTCTTTTGCCTCTGCCACTGCACGCTGCTTTTCTTTCTCAGCTTCGCGCCTAATACGTTCTATAAGACGCCTATCCTCTTCCTCCCTCTGAGCACGCATACGCTTTAAGATTCTATCTCTAATGCTAATACCATCATCCATAATTTCATTCATCCATTTCTGACAGAGCCTGCCGCTTTTCTTCCTCAGCGCCGCTGCAGAATACGTTCTGCAGGACACTCATCATCTTTCTTTGATCTGAAAGTGTTTACAAATTCGCTCAGCGTAACTTTTAGCCATAATGTCCCCGCCGATATCGAAAATTCAGGACATCCAAGAGAGCACTCAAGCAAGTGCTCTCCTCAGGCTGACTGCAAAGCAATGTCCTGTTTTTGGCAGTTGCAGCTTAAGCCAAGGAAGTCTTTGCAAAGCGCATAAACTCTTCCTCATCACCCTTATGACCACTCAGATAGTCAGATATAGCGTGAAGAGCAGGCATATCCTTAGGCTGCGCTTTATCAACTGTCTTCTGCACCTCTTCCGGAACATTATGGAAGAAGCGACACTGATACAGCGAGAAAATAGAGTCCTTCAACATCCTTAGCAAGGCAAGATCTCTTTCTTTGTCTTTTGCTTTCTCTACCTCTGCCACTGCATGCTGACTTCTCTCGGCGGCCTCTGCCAAAGCACGCAGCTTGTCTGCCTCTGCCTCTGCGCCTGCTTCTGCCAAAGCACGCTGTTTTTCTTCCTCTACCTTTGCCACTGCACGCTGCTTTTCTTCCTCAGCAGAGAGCAGAATACGTTTTGCAAGCTGCTCGTCCTCTTGCTTTCTCTGAGCCTGTAAACGCTTTAAGATTCTATCGCGAATGCTGATGCCATCATCCATGAGGAGCTCCTTTATTTCACTTTCTGACAACTTAGCAGACGTTTTCAGCCACACAAAAACCCACGACTTAACCATTTCGCGGATCTGCGGCGAAAAATGTCTGTCTGTATTTTCGGCCTCTACAAATCTAAGTATATCCAAAAACGTCTGGATATACTGAAAAAAGTTTTCTTCATCCTCCGGCTGAAAAACTGCACGCTCGGCCCGAATGATCAGAGCGCACAAACTGTCCGTGCCGCCGGGATATTTGTCATGCTTAACGTCCAGCAGGAAATACCTGCCAGTAACCAGGTCAGACGGCTCAATACCGTCGATAAGCGGAGGAAAAGTATCGAGCACATCCAGCGGTGCAGTCCATCTGCTGTCTCCGGTGTAGTAGACCACCGAAAAAACATACGGCGGCTTTTCCTGATACTCCGGCAGGGAAGCCAGCCGTTCGCAGACAGAATAAGTATAATTCACCATGCGCCAGGAGAAGTTTTTCTCTGATTTCGTTTGAAACTCGAGTAAAATTATTGCCTTCGCATTTGAGTTCTTGAGGACGACTTGGTACACCATATCGTTAATCTGTTCTTTGCCGAACATGTTGTGCGAAGTTTCAGAAAGTGCATGCACACTATCTGCCGTAAGATCAAGAATAGCGAGGAGGCGCTCCGGCAGCACCTTACGCAGAAAATCGATAAAAACCGTTTTATCGGCGTACACAATTTTATAGAATTGGTTGTCGGACAAGTTACCTTTTCTCTTGGTCGTGCCCTCAACGCCGTTTTTAGCCGGCGATTTAGCCGAAGCTTTAGCCCGAGCTTTGGCCCAGGCTTTTGGTTTTCTGGACGCCATACAAAAATCTCCTTTCGCTTACGGCCGCACAGATGCATGCTTCTGACGACACCGGTGTGACAAGGTGCATCTGCTGCATGCTTTTTTGCGCAGTTGACACCGGCCTGACGACAATAAAATTTAAGTTTTCTGTTTTTGCAGCCCCTAAAAATTCAAGTAAAATCAGCAC
>JADINH010000195.1 GCA_017694225.1 Candidatus Avisuccinivibrio stercorigallinarum | reverse complement strand
CGATCAGCAAAAGCGCGTGGGCGACCTCTCCGGCGGTGAGCGCGGCCGTCTGCAGCTGGCCAAACTGCTGCAGGTAGGAGGCAACCTGCTGCTGCTCGACGAGCCTACCAATGATCTGGACGTGGAGACTTTGCGTGCGCTGGAGAACGCCCTGCTGGAGTTCCCGGGCAGCGCCATGGTGATCTCCCATGACCGCTGGTTCCTTGACCGTATTGCCACCCACATTCTCGATTACTGCGATGACGGTCAGGTGCGCTTCTTTGCCGGCAATTACACCGAGTATGAAGCCTGGAAGCGCGAGAACTTAGGTGAGGAAGCCCAGCCCCACCGCATGCGCTTTAAGAAGGTAACCGACTAAAAAGTCAGTTTCTGCTAAAGCGCAGGCCCCGCTGCTTTAATTTAAGGCAGCGGGGCTTTTCTTTGCTGCTTATCTTTATCATCTTAACTTGCACTGCCGGCAAAAGCGCTACAATGAAGCGCCGTTCAGGCCAGATGGCAGACCTGAGAGCGCATGACTGCATGTAAAGCCAAGTCAGGAGTTTGTAAACCTAATGATCACACCTGCCCAGAATTTTCTTAATAAGAACAAAATCCCCTATAAAACCTACGAATATGAATGCAGCACGCACCATGATTTCGGCAAATTTGCCGCCCATGCCCTGCAGCTTGAAGAAAGCAGGGTGTTCAAGACCATCCTGCTGGAGCATGACAAAAAGACCTATGTCACCTGCGTAGTGCCGGTAAACGGCCTCATCTCCATGAAGAATACGGCCAGACTCTTAAAACTCAAGGACGTGCAGATCACCGATCCCAATACCGCCATGCGCGTCACCGGCTATGTAATCGGCGGCATCAGCCCCTTTGGCCAGAAGCGCCGCACCCTCACTGTGCTCGATGAAAGCGCGCTGCTCTTTGAGGAGATCTTAGTCAGCGGCGGGCGCCGCGGCTTTTCAGTGGGGGTCAATCCCCATGATCTCATTAAGGCCTTAAATGCCGTCACCGGAGACATCTTGGAGCACAAGGACGCCGGCTGATCTGCGTCTCTTTTTGCATCTCTTTGCAGAGATTTGCACTCTTTGCTGCCGCTTGGATAGGCGGCAGATCCTTAATTTATTAAAAGAATGTTGCAAAAAGTGGTCAAAAATGTGAAATGCTTTCGCATTTGCAATGCAAACTTTTGCATTTTGCATCATTTGCTGAAAATTATGCATAATGTTCGCAACAACTTTTTGCTTTTTTGCTTTTACTGCGCTGCACTCCACCGCCCTTCAAAGAGCAGCAGGAGTGCAGCTCAAAGGATTTAAACATGAGTGCTCAAACTTCGCTTTTAGACAAAATCAAGCACATGCCGCGGGAGTATTACATTCTCTCGGCTCTGCTGTTCTTATTCTTCGTATCCTGGGCCGGCTGCTACTCCCTGCTGGCCATCTGGCTGCAGCGCTTCTTTAATTTAACCGGACAGCAGACCGGCTTTACCTATGCCGTGTTCTCGGTCACCGCTTTCTGCCTGCAGCCTTTTTACGGCTTCATTCAGGACAAGCTGGTGCTGCGCCGCAACCTCATCTTCTATTTAGGCGTGCTGCTTTCCTGCTGCGGCCCTTACTACATCTTCGTGTGTGAGCCGCTGCTTTCCATGAACACCGTGGCAGGCGGTGTGGCCGTCGGCGTTTACATGGGCCTTGCCTATCAGGCCGGCATCGGCGTGCTGGAGTCCTATACTGAGCGCTTTGGCCGCCGCGCCGGTTTTGAGTACGGCCATGCCAGAATGTGGGGCTCGCTCGGCTGGGCTGCCACCGTGGCCGTCACCGGCATCTTCATCAACATCGATCCGCACATCAACTTCTGGATGTCCACTGTGGCCGGCCTGCTCTTTTTAGTGCTGCTCTCACAGTTAAAGACCACCAAGTACTCCCTGTCCACCACGGATGATCACCCGGGCACCGGCAAAAAGCAGAACGGCGTCTCCGTAAAGCAGGCTTTGGGCCTGGCCTCCCTGCCGCGCTTCTGGGCTTTGACCCTGTTTGTCTTTGGCAGCTCGGTCTACCTCGTCTACGATCAGCAGTTTATGGTGTACTTCTCACACATGTTCGAGAATCCCGAAGAGGGCGCTGAGATGTACGGCTATTTGAACTCCGTGCAGGTGTTCCTGGAGTCAGGGTGCACCTTCCTCGCCCCGTTCCTTATCAACCGCATCGGCGCCAAGAACGGCCTGATTTTGGGCGGCACCATCATGTTCTGCCGCATCTTCCTTTCAGGCGTAGTCGAAGGCCCGGTGGCCCTGTCCTGCGTCAAGCTGCTGCACGGCCCGGAAGTGCCGATCGTGATGATCTCCTTCTTCAAGTACATCACCACCAGATTTAATCCGGCCCTGTCCGCCACCTTGTACCTCGTCGGTTATCAGATGGTAACCCAGGTCATCGGCTCGGTGCTTGCACCGCTGGCCGGCTGGGGTTACGACCATTACGGCTTTGCTGACACCTATGTGGCCATGTCACTTATCGTGCTGGTGATGACCATTCTCTCCATCTTCCTCTTAACCGGCAAGAGCGTGGCTGAAGAGCATGAGATCAACGCCCGCATGGCAGGCAAACCCAAAGCTGACCAATAACACCGGTTTTAAGAGGACAAAAAATGAATCATCAGGAAAAGCTCGCTGCGGCCAATGCAGCAGAAAACAAGATGGCTGCCGCCCTCAATCTGCGCTGGTATCCCAAGTACCATCTGGCAGCCCGCGGCGGCTGGGTGAATGACCCCAACGGCTTTTGCTATGCCTTGGGCAAGTACCACCTCTTTTATCAGCACTATCCTTACGCCACCGCCTGGGGCCCGATGCACTGGGGTCATGCCGTATCTGAAGATCTGGTGCACTGGCAGCATCTGCCCGAGGCCCTGGCCCCGAGCGAGGAGTATGACCGCGACGGCTGCTTCTCCGGCTCTGCCATTGAGCATGAGGGCAAACTCTGGCTGCTCTACACCGGCCACGTCTTTACCGCTGAGTTTGGCGATGATACGCACCTGCGTCAGGTGCAGTGCCTGGCGGTAAGCGAGGATGGCGTCAATTTTAAGAAGCTTGGCGTAGTGATTGAGCCGCCGGAGGGCTTTGCGCATTTTCGCGATCCCAAGGTTGACCGTCTGCCTGACGGCTCCTTCTATTTGGTGTTGGGCGCCCGCACCCCGGATGATGAAGGCCGCATTCTGCTCTATAAGAGCTCTGATCTTCAGCACTGGTGCGGCCCTGAGATTTTGCTCTCCTCAAAGGACAATGATCCGGCCTGCTTTATGTATGAATGCCCGGATCTGTTCAAGGCAGGGGACAAATACGTGGTGGCAACAAGCCCCATGGGGCTTAAGCCTGAGGGCATTGAGCGCAATAATCCGAGCATCACGCAGTGGATGTACGGCACTTTTGACGGCAGCACCTTTAAAAAGGAAAGTGAGTTCACTGAGATCGATGCCGGCCTGTCCTTCTATGCCACCCAGTCCTGTGAGGCCCCGGACGGCCGCCGCATCCTCTCTGCCTGGATGAATATGTGGCATGTGTCCTGGCCTGAAGATCAGGACGGGTGGAACGGCGCCTTTACCCTGCCGCGCGAAGTAACCTTTGAAAACGGACACCTCTGTCAGCGCCCGGTGCGTGAGGTTGCCGCCTTAGTCACCTCCACTGAAGAAGTGGCTGACTTTACCCTCAGCAATGCCTCCAGAACCATGTGCGCTGATGCCCAGGCGCTGCGCCTGCAGCTGACCCTTGACCCTGAAAAGGCTGAGCAAAGCGGTATTTCCCTTGGTACCTCCGCAGTGTTAAGCGTTGACCGCCAGCACGGTGAGCTCACCCTTACGCGCATTGACAAGGGCTTGTATCTGCCCCGCTCGGTAAAGCTTGACCCCAAGGCCAAAGTCAGCCTTGATGTCTTTATTGACCGCAGCTCCATCGAGGTATTTGTCAATGACGGGCAGCAGGTCATCACCACCCGCGTCTTCCCGCAGGGCGATCGCGAGCTTGTGGCCTTTGCCTCCAATGGTGAGGCCGCCTTTACTGCGGTCACAATCTCACAGCTGGGCAGCAGCATCGACCGCCTGCGCTTTTAAGTAAGTTTATACGGCTGTATCGAGAAAAAGGCACCTTGCGGTGCCTTTTTTAATGACAATGATGATGAAAAGGAAACTGTTTTAAGTTTAGAGCAGGCCCTGCTCTTCCATGTAATTCTTGATGCCGGCCATGGTCTGGGCGGAGATCACATGCTCAATGCGGCAGGCGTCATGCTCGGCCTGATCAAGCGGCACCTTGGCGATATGCTGCAAGAACACGGTAAGCAGCTGATGGCGCTCAAACACGCCTGAAGCCACAGACTGGCCTTCCGGGGTAAAAAGAATGGCACCGGAGCTGACGATCTTGATAAGACCCTTTTCCTTTAACTGGGCAAGGCCGCGGCTGACGCTGGGCTTTGACAGGCCCAGTTCATTGGCAATATCAATGGCCCGGACAATGCCGGCTTCATTGCGTGCTTTAATAACTAAAATTGCCTCGAGATAATTCTCGCCGGACTCAGCTAATGCCCCGGTTTTACTGGGCACAGCTTCAACTACAGCGTACTGCGGCGCTGGCAGCTGTGATACTGATGTCATCTCTTCCGACCCCCACGTCCTGAAATTAAATTTTTGCTGTTAAGTTAACTATTTAACTAAGGTGACATTGATCGTGTCACCGCTTAAAGTCAGCTGAATGACATTATTCTGGCCGACCACCCCCGCTGCAGTCAGGCCTTTGCGCAGCACTTCGCTTAATTTAACTCCCTCCAGGGATCTGATCTTCTTGCCGCGTGCATCAAGCAGATTCCCCAGCTTCGGAACCAGCGGGCGGATGCCTAAATTGCGGGCCTTGGAGAGTACTCCAATCTGCTCCAAACGGTTGATGAGGCGGTACACCGTGGCAATGCCGAGATCCGGCACGTATTCCTTGGCTTCGTACCATAATTCCTTAGGTGAAGTGCATTGGCTTCTCATTAAGATGTCAATGATATGACGTCTTTGCACGGTCATGCGCAGACCGCTTTCCTCAAGCTTGCGCAGCGTCTCTTCGGAGAGACTGCCAACTTCGTAAAGTGGATCCTGATCTTGCAAAATAAAGCCCTCAGCTTGGTTAACACCTTTCAATACATGATAGCGCAAACACCCCGTTTCAAGTGTGATGACGTCGCTTTTTCAGAACAAAAATAAAAAATATTTTTTTAAATACCCGCAATCTTGCGGGCTGGAGCGCGCTAAAAAGTTATTTCTGCTTATCCCGGCAGCAGGGCGGGAGCTGATCCTCAGCCGTCACACTGCCCTCATCGGGTTGACGTTCACAGCAGCAGGCTGAGCCCTCAGAGCCGTGCTCATGACAGCAGCACTCAGCCTTGTCTGCACCCTCTGCGCTGCAGGTGCAGTCATCCTGACCGCAGCCGCAGGATGCTCCGCGGCTTAAGACAATGCGGGCGATGCGGCGCAGGCCGCAGTAAAACAAAAAGGCACACAGTGCGACAATGCCTGCAAGAACAATTTGTGACATAACAGCCTCTGTTTTTAAGCTTTATTCTTCTGGTAAGCCTATTCTAACCCAAATAGTTAGCTAAGTCTAACTTAAAACAGACAAACTGCTGCAGTTTTGCAGCGCTGCGCTGCGCTGCACTGCTGCGCCCCTGATTGCGCCTGAGGGGGAAGCTTAACTGCCCAAAATTGAATACAGATAGCCTGCCGCAAAGATTAACAGCAGTGCCGCTCCGGCAAAACGCAGCGCGAATTTGCCCGCCTGCACTTTTTCATGCCGGGTGCCGATGCGTTTTATTTCCTGATGATTAAGGCTCTGCATCAGCTCGCTGGAACTGGCCCGGCCCTGTGGATCGGGCTTTCCGGCTGCTGCGGCAAAACCTGACACGGTGTAATAGATAAAGGCATAGCCCATGGCAGTTTTCTGCTCGCTGCGCTCTTTGACCTCCAAAAGAGTGTTGCCGCCCAGGGCCCGGCACAGGGAGGCCAGCTCCGTATAAGTGCGCTGGCGGCTGCGGGTGGTTTTGGACAGGCGGAAGCGGCCCACATCGAGGATCTCAAAGCCATCGCGCAGATGCCCCTCTTCAAAGCTCACTTCATCAGGCAGGCTGTAGGACGGATCGGCTGCAGTGTTCAGGGCATCAAGGGACTTGAGGGCAGTGACTTTGCCCTCAGAATTTAACTCAAAGCAAACCTTAAGACCCAGGGTCAGATTTTCAAAATCCTCAGGCTCTGCAAGTGACTTTTTGGCAAAGCCGCAGGTTTTGCCCTCCTCAGTCTTCACCCGGCCGATTTCATCAATTAAGTTAAGCGCGCAAATTACTGCCTGCATTGTCCTCTCTCCATTAAGCTTTCTCATTGTGCCGGGAGAGAGGGCAAAATACAAGACTAAAAAGGCCGTCTGAAAACTCAGGCGGCCTCAAGCTGCCCGGGCTGAGCAGCCCGGGCGGTGCAGGTTAGAAAGAACCTTTAATCCATCTGCATGTGATGCTCAGCACGCAGCAGACGCAGATGCTGTGCCATGATGGACACGCCCACGCCGACCATCAAAAGGGCCATGATAAGCAGGAACAGACCGGAGCTTACCAGCACCAGGTTGTGTCCCCACTGCTGCTGCACGATCTGCACAATGCCCCACAGGCTCATCACCATCATGAAGACCATCGGGAAGAAGGCGAGATACCACTTGCTCTCCTTCATGAGCAGGTACAGAGTGATGGCAAGGAAGGTCAGGGCAGCCATCAGCTGATTGGATGCACCGAAGATCGGCCAGATGGATGCGGCAGAGCCTGAGAGCGCCATCAAAATGGAAGCGCCGACAATGATGAAGGCCGCAAGGAACGGATTGGTGATGGCTTTGCGCCAGGGAGAGAGCTCGGGCTTGTTCTCAAGCTCAATGAGTTCCTCACCGGGCTTTGAGGGCTTGTACTGACGGGGCTGGAACACCTCCTGCCACAGGAAGCGGCCCAGGCGGGTGGCAGTATCCAGTGAGGTCATCATGAAGGCTGAAATGGCCAGCGAGATGAAGATCTGCGCATAGACCTGCGGAATGCCCAGGGCAGCCGAGAAGGAGGCAATGCCCACGGCAAAGGCCATCGGCTGGTTTTTGCCCAGCTCCATAAAGGTGGCAGGCTCCATGGCCATCACGGCCACCAGGGCCATTACACCTAAGATGCCCTCCACGATCATGCCGCCGTAGCCGATGCAGAGCAGATCCTTTTCTGAGTTGATCTGCTTTGAGGTGGTGCCGGAGGCCACCAGGGCATGGAAGCCCGAGCAGGCACCGCAGGCAATGAAGATGAACAGCGCCGGGATCATGGCGGTCAGATTGCCGTCAGCGGTCACGGCCTGCCAGCCGTTGAAGGCGGAAAGATTGATCTGCGGGTTATAGACCAGAATGGAGACAAAGCCAAGCAGCAGCATACCGTAGAGCAGATAGGAGTTGAGGTAGTCGCGCGGCTGCAGCAGCCACTGCACCGGCACTACGGAAGCGGCAAAGATGTACACGGCCAGCACCGCGATCCACACATAGGTGGACTGTGCTGAAGTAAGTCCCATGGCGGTTAAATCAAGCGGTAGCAGATTGCCCACAGCCACGGTTAAGAAGACGAGCGGCACAAACACAAAGGAAGCGTTGCGCAGGCCGACGCCGAACTTGATGGTGGTAAGGCCAAAGAGCGGTGCCATGGCAATGAAAATCAATGATGCGGTGGCCACAGCCGGGATGGAGGTGAACATGCCGGCAATGAGCAGCGTGAAAATAGCCACAATCAGCACCAGGCAGGCCAGGCAGAAGATTAAGAAGATCTGACGGCCGGAAAAGCCCATCAAACGCTCCATGATGGAGGAAATGGACTTGCCCTTGTTGCGCACCGACATGGTCAGAGCCGCAAAATCATGGAAGGCGCCGACAAAGACGCAGCCTACCAAAATCCAGATTAAAGCAGGAAGCCAGCCGAAATAAGCGGCCATGATCGGGCCGACAATCGGGCCGGGGCCTGCAATGGAAGCAAAGTGGTGGCCGAACAGCACGATGCGCGGGGTAGGCACAAAATCAATGCCGTCGTAATTGGTGTGCGCCGGGGTCGGGCGCTTGGGATCTACTGCAAATACGCGCTTTAAGAAGCCGCCGTAGATGAAGTATGCTGCAACAAAGTATGCAAGGCAGATACAAAACAACAAACTGCCAGTCATGACTGTTCTCCAATCAAGCCCTGAGGCTTAAACTTTTGAAAACCTTTTTCTTCAAACACTATTTTCCGGACAGGGATACAGGAGCTCACTGCAGATTGAGCTTGTGATGTGAGGACTGACGCCGCAAAGCCGATGGGCTTTTAAGGCAGGCTGCGGGAATGGATAATTCCCGGAAGAACTGCAGACTATAGGGTAGGAGCCTGCGGTTTCCCTGTGGGGGCTATTATGCTCTGTTTTGTACTGCACTACAAGCAGGAATTGTGCCTTAAAGCGGCGCAGCAGCCCGGAAAATGCCGCCCCGCAGCAGCGCCAAAAGCTTGATAAATAAGGGATTTGGGGCAAAACAAAAGCCCTCAGTGTCTGTCAGTCTGAGAGCTTTTATGCGGCATTTTACCGTGCGCCTTATTGGTGCAATTTATCCCCGGCGCTGCAAATTTGGCTCAAATTTGCACAAATGCGCTAACAGTGAGCAAAACCCACCGGCAGCTGCTGCACCTTGCTTAAAGTCTGCGCAAAGGCCCGGATGCGCTGATTGCACTCACGCAGATCAAGGCTCTGTGCCTCCTCCGCATCAAGATAGGCCGCAAGCCCGGCCTCGTCAGCCGCCAGATGCTCCGGCACCAGACCTGAGCCCACCAGGCAGGAGGGCATCAGGCAGTACAGATGCTCCTCACAGCGCATCACGTGGGCGCGGTGCACAAAACCCTCCTTATAGGCACAGTACTCAAAGAGATCCCCCTCTTTAAGCCCCAGGCTGTCAAAGTGCGCCAGATCCTGCGCGCTCTGCGCCTTACCGCCTGAGCCTGCGCTGTACACCTCACCTTCCTTTTTAAAGCTGCGCTCACCTTTTACATAGCCAAAGGCAATGGCAAAAAGCTCAGCTGCCTGCGCCAGAGTGCAGCTGCCGTCAAGGGCAATCAGGCGCCACAAGGGGGCGCCCTGAAGTTCAACTTTAACCAAGTACTGCATTAGGCCATTCCTGTTGCAATGGTGGTGATCTCAGGCACACTCGGCTTGACCCGGCGCACCGGTCTGGATCTTCCGGGCTTTTTGCCGGGGTTGAGCGCCAGCGGTGAAATCGGATCATAGTCGTTGTAGTACAAAGCAGCCGCACCGGGCTGGCCGCCGTTTAAAGCGCGCTGCAGATAAGTATGCATCAGCTTAAAATCCGGCTTGCTGCCAAGCGGCGAGAGCGCCATGCGCCCCATGATGAGATCGCGCAGCGGATGCGGATACTCCGGGCCGCGGTTTAACTGCGTGAGCAGCATGCGGTAACTTACGAGCGCACTGGCGTGATCCTGCCAGATTAAATAGTTAGGCACCACCATCTGCATGGTGGACAAAGATGACAGCCAGCTGAAAGGATGGCGGCACTTGATCTTCTCCTCGCCAAACTTATAGCAGGGCTCATTGCCGTCGACGATCAGCTCGATAAAGCCGCTGACCGACAAATTCAAGGCCTGGTCTCCCGCCCAGTACTGCTCAATGCTGCTCTTGCCGTGCAGCAGCAGCGAGACGATTTCCTCCACTGCATCATGGAAAGTGTCCGTCTCATACAAATCGTCACTGTCACGGTCTTCCCAGCGCTGCAGCACCGAGCAGGCCAGCCCCGCCGCCGAGACGCTGTCAGTGAGCAGATCGAGCTTGACGCGCAGCATATTGGCAGCCTCGTTGTAGAGGATCTCCTTGCAGCGCCGTGAACCGCTCTGCTGGGCTAAAAGCAGATAATGGCTGCACATCAGGCTGTTCATCGGCAGCACCACGCCCTGGGCCGTCATGTATGCAAGAATGAGCGCAGCCTGGCTGTCGCCCTGCTCGGCCTTCTTGTCAAGCTTGATGATGCGCTCCATGAAGGGCAGCGCCTTAATGGCATCATTTTCGGCAATCTTGCGGCATTTGTTGTAGCCGCCAAAGAAACGCGCCAGCCAGGCCAAAGTCTTGGCTGTCTGCGGCTCGTCCTTTTCCAGCAGGCAGGCAAGCTCCGCCATGGCATCGGCCGCTCCGCACTTAAAGGCGTGCAGGGCAAAGTCACAGCGCTCCTCCTCTGACAAGGTCTTGAGCACCGCTTTTTCCGACAGGCACATAAGGCAGGCCTCAGCGCTGCCGTTTTTGGCGGCGTTCTTTAAAATTTCAATGCGCTCCCTGCCCTTGCCGGCAAAAGCCTCCGCAAGCAGGCCGCCTTGGGCTGAATGGCGGTACAGGGCACAGGCAGCATAACCGTTGCCGCCTTTAGCCGCAGCCACAATGGCCGGGAGATAGTCCTCAGTTGAGAACTCAAAGTCCGCCTCATTGTCCATGCCGTTGAGCACGCTCTCTACTGCGCATTCAAAACCGGCTCTGCAGCCCTCCTCAAAGAGCAGCAAGGTCTTTTCTTTGTACAGACTTTCATCGGGCTCAAACTCACCGCTCTCTAAGATGTCCTGCATCACCTCAGGATCGATTTTCATCTCGAAATCTTCATCATCGCCGTACTTTTCGATGTGATCGGCAATGAGCTGCTCCAGGCGCTCAGAGCTGAAGGAAAAGCCGGAGCCGGCCTCATCCTTAAATTCCTGGGGCAGGAAGTCTGCCTGCAGTCCATCGAGGGTCTCGGCAAAAATATCCAGGCCCTGCTCCTCAATCAAAGTGGTGAGAGTGGCGGACAGGCAGAGCTCATCGCGGCTCATATAGCGTTTGCAGGCATCGAGGAACTCATCCATCAGCTCATCGGTATCAAAGAGCTTCATAGCGCGCTGAACCTGAGGCAGATTGCGGTCGAGCTGTTCGCGCACGCGCAGCGCCTGCAGCATATTGTTAAAGAGGTTGGCGCCCACAAAGCCCGTCTTGCCGTCTGCCCTGGTATAGAAGAAATCCATGGAGCAGCTGTTGACCGGATCTTTGAGCATCACGCTCAAAAAGCGCACTACTGCCTTGCTGTAGATGTACAACAGGCGCTCAGGCACATAACAGACCTTGTAGTCGCTCGGGATGGGCTCAAAGTAAATGTCATAGGCGGCCATGGCCAGCGGGTGGCCGAGCAGCCTGGCATAACGCATCCAGTTCTCGGCCAGGCTGCGATCGTATTTGACATTGACGCCGTAGAGATGGGAGAGCGCAATCATATAGGCAGCCTGGGCGGGCATGCCCGGAATGATGCGGCTGACCTGGGTCTGCTCATAGCACAGCGCAGCGGCTTCGGCCGGCAGGCGGTCGGTCATGGCAGCATAGTCATGGCCCATCACAAAGGACAGCGAGCGGAAGCGCTCCGGGCCGTCGGGCTGGGAGTGCAGCTGCAGCATCTTGATAAGGTGCAGGTAGAGCAGCTGATCAAGCGGGCTGTCGGCGCTTAACTGCTGCAGTTTGTCACGCTCGTAAGGCAGGCCGCAGATCTCGGTGCAGAAGGTATAAAGACCGTCCTTCTTTTTGACCAGATCATTGAGCACCACCATAAAGAGCGGAGTTAAATACTCAGCGGCCATGGCGCAGCAGCCGTCATGGGATTCGAACTCGTCAAAATCCTCATCATCGTCAGCATAGGTCTTGGAGCCGTAGAACTTGTTCTCTTCTTCGCACTGCTGATGAATCTTGCTCATATAGGCGCGCGAGGAGAAACGCACTTCACGGTTGTTGTTCGAGGGCTTGCCGTAATTGCTGCCTTTGCCGTTCTGGCCAGCTTTGCCGGGCCTGCTCCAGAGATCAAACTTCAGATCAAGGCTGCCCTTTTTGCAGTTTTTATATAAGGTCAGATTGCCGTTGACCTCGGCAGTGCACACGAGCTTAATCAGCGCCTCCAGCTTATCCTGCACCATGCCGCCGTTGCACTTGGCGACGTAATACCAGTACAGGGCATGATCAAGCGGATTGACCTCAGCGTGGTTTAACTGGGCTGAGCGCTGGGCGCCTTTGTTCTGCTTTACAAAGTCCTCTGCCTGCTCCTCAAAGACCGCAGCCTTGGCGGCAGCCTGCTCAGGCGGCATTAAATCTGAGCTGTCAGACAGACCTTTTAAAAAAGTCTGTTCTTCCTTTTTTACTTCATCAAAAATGTCATCAAGGGAAACGAAACTATCCTGCATAAGCTCTCCTTACCAGTCTCTGCCAAAATTCACAGGTCTTGTACAGAGACCATGATCTGCCCGGCAGCTGAAAAAACGTAAGATGATTCTAATTAACAGTGCTTAGTGCGCACAAGAGCCGCACTCCACAAAACTAAAATTAATTTTGCTTAAAATCGCGGGTGTGAGCACATAGAGGCGCAGACACTGCCGCTTCAAATTGCACAGCCATTGTGATCTGCAAAAGCAAAAAACACCAGGCCGGCTTACGGCAGCTGCATGAGATTTAAAAACTGCAGAAATAACAGAAAACCACAGGGTAGAATTTGGCGCAAAGCGCGTAAAATCGGGGTTTTTATGAAATCGTTGATGATTTAAATTATGAAGAAATATAGGATTGGTGGATGCTACAAGACTCGAACTTGTGACCCCCTGCTTGTAAGGCAGGTGCTCTAACCAACTGAGCTAAGCATCCAAGATGGTGGGTCGTGAGGGGATCGAACCCGCGACCAACGGATTAAGAGTCCGCTGCTCTACCAGCTGAGCTAACGACCCATCGGGGTGCTTTTGAGACTGCGTGGTGGGTCATGAGGGGATCGAACCCGCGACCAACGGATTAAGAG
>JADINH010000194.1 GCA_017694225.1 Candidatus Avisuccinivibrio stercorigallinarum | reverse complement strand
CTACTAGGGGGGGGGTAACGGCTGTTTTAATATCCGTTATTCACGCGAAAGCTTAGTTAAGCCAGCCTTATTTCATCCTCTTGCTGTCTCCTGTGCCCTCAAGCGCACTTCGGAGGCCGCATGAACAAGTTTAAAGTCCTGGGGTTTTCCATTCCGTCATTGCATGACACCACCAACGGCGCTGCAGTGAGCTCCAAGCTGATGCTTGAAAAGCTTGCAGAGCGCGGCATTATCGTCAAGGCCCTGAATGCCACGGTGTTTGACGATCCTCGCGGGGAGGCATTCTTTACCCGCCTTGACGCACAGCTGACTGACGAGCAGCGCCGCCAGAGCCGCTATCAGTTCACCGATCACGGCGTTGAGTACTATGTGCAAAAGACCATCGGGCGCACTGAAATGGCAGTGACCCGCCAGGATCAGGACCGGCTCTTTGTGCTGTTCTGCTCGCTGCTTGAAGTATTTGCGCCTGATATCGTGATCTGCTACAGCGGCGATATTTTCAGTGCGGCCATCAGGCATGAGGCGCAGTGCCGCGGCATTGCCACCGCTTATATGCTGCACAACGCCCAGCATGCACAGTGCAGCTTCCCTGACACTGACTTGATCTTCACCACCTCAAAAGCCACAGCCCGCCTCTACCGTGAGCGTGACGGGATCACTACCATCAAGTCCACCGGCAATTTCATTGATCCCGCAAAGGTGGTGGCGCCGCAGCGTGAGGGGCGTTATATCACCATGGTCAATCCTTCGCTTGGCAAGGGACTGGCGGTTTTTGTAAAGCTTGCCCTGATGTGTGCACAGCGCCGTCCTGAGCTTAAGTTCCTGGTGGTGCGAAGCGTGGGCTCCTACGAGCAGACCTTAAAGACCCTGCACTTTGCTGACGGTTCCAGGTTTCTCCCGGATGGGGACATCACGTTAAATCCCCTTCCCAACGTCGATGTGGCTGAGCACACTCCGGATATCCGTCAGGTCTATGCGCTGACCCGCGCTGTGGTGGTGCCCTCACTGGTGCATGAGAGCTGGGGCAATGTGGCTACCGAGGCGGTGTTAAACGGCATCCCG
Organism: Candidatus Avisuccinivibrio stercorigallinarum; assembly: GCA_017694225.1. Lineage (GTDB taxonomy): Bacteria > Pseudomonadota > Gammaproteobacteria > Enterobacterales > Succinivibrionaceae > Avisuccinivibrio > Avisuccinivibrio stercorigallinarum. The sequence goes on along the minus strand of JADINH010000194.1, from coordinate 8,946 downwards.
GTGCTGTGCGCCGACAGCGGCGGACTTACCGAGGCCATTGCCGGTGCCGGCATCGCGCTCAAGACCCCGGAGCAGACGCAGCAGGACTATACCCGCATTCCGAGGGACGAGGAGATTGAGCCCTGGTATGCGGCGCTCTGCCGGATCTTGGATGAGGACTGGTCAGAGCGCTGCGCTGCTGCCGCCAGGGTGGTGGACATCAAGAACAGCGTTGATCATGTGCTGGCCCTGATCACTCCGCTGATGCGCCGCACCATCAGCCGCCGCAATATCAGGAAGTCCTGGTACTTTACCTCAAAGTCCATTGCCGAGAAGTACAGCAAAAAGGCGCAGCAGTAAGACCGCAGGCGGCTTAAAATTTAAGTTTGCGGGCAGCGGCCCAGTCCACTGCCCGCAACGGCTGCAGCTTTGGCAGAGCGTGCATGAAATTTTCTGGCCGGTCTGCTCTCTCCTGCGTATACTGTGGCTGTATGTTTAGTTAGTGCTTTGGTTTTTGAGGATATGACCGGATTTATTGCCTACGACAAGAAGCATGGTGGTGTTTATGCCAAGTTCTGTATTTCCAGACGTGACGGCCGCAAGGTTTATAAAACGTGTGTGAGCCTCGGCAGGGTGCTCGATATAGAGCACAACATTTTTCGCAATCGCAGCCGCGGCGTCTACACCTTTGATCCCAAAACCGGTGAGTATGGCAGTCCTGATCCCTCATTTGTGCCGGAGGAACAGCCGCGCGGTCAGAAAAGGGCGGAACTGTGGCTCGATTTTGGCGATGCCTTCTTTTTAGACAGCTTTATTAAATCCAGCGGCTTTGGCTCCTGCCTTGAGGCTGCAGGCAGCAGTCAGGACACCCTGCAGGCGCTGCTGCTCTTTACACTCATCAGGGGCAGTCAGGCAGATTTAGCTGAGGCTGAAATCTGGTTTGAAGGTTCTTATGCCCGCATTATGTATCCGCAGGCTAAGCTTACGCTGCAGCAGCAATATGCATGCCTGGACTTTTTGACCAGTGAGGGCGTGCAGCACAGTATTGCTGAGGCTTATTGCAGCAAGTTTGGTGATGCAGACTTTAAACTTGACAAGTGCCCGCTGCCAGGATGCATGTTTTTGCAGTTGATGGCACAGGTGCTTGCAAAAAAGCTGGAGCTTCTGATCTGCAAAAATGGAGAGCCTTTGTCCTGTCAGCTTGCAGAGCTGCGCAACCAAAAATGCACTGTCAGAAGCACGCAGGTGAGGCCCGAAAAGCCCACTGCTGCTCAGGCCGCTTTGTATCAGCTGGCCGGAATTTGCTGCCCGGATAAACTGCGGCGCTGAACTCGGTTTGGGGCATCTGTGCCTGTGCTTTGCCGCGCCTGAAATTTTAGGGTCATGCACAAAATCAGCGGCATGTTCTGTTTTTGGGGTTGCAAACCCGGTAAGATAGGGGTGGCTTTAACAAAATTCTGGGTGAAGGGTGACGGATCAGAATAACCACTGTGCAGCGCAGACAGGTGCACTTCCTGAAGAATATTGTCTTGAGATCTGCTCAAACGGCGTAGAGAGCTCTCTGGCTGCAGAAGAGGCTGGAGCCACGCGTGTGGAGCTGTGCGCCTCGCTTTATGAGGGTGGCACTAGTCCGTCATTTGGCGTGATCAAATGCTGCCGCGAAGTGCTCAGGCACACCAGGCTTAATGTGATGATAAGGCCGCGCGGCGGTGACTTTTTGTGCTCAGAGCATGATCTGAAATGCATGGCATACGAAATAGAATCTGCGAGGGATTTGGGCGCTGACGGGCTGGTATTTGGCTGCCTCACTGCTGACGGCGATATCGACCTCAAGGCGCTGGAATTTTTGATGGAGAGAGCTGGCACCACGGAGGTCACCTTTCACCGTGCCTTTGATCTGGTCAGAGATCCAAAGACTGCCCTGGAGCAGCTCATTGAGCACGGGGTGTGCCGCTTGTTGACCTCGGGCCTGCGTCCCAAGGCCGTGCAGGGCATGGAGATGATTGCTGCTCTGAATGCGCAGAGCGCAGGGCGCATCAAAATCATGGCAGGCTCCGGCGTCAGCCCGGACAACATCATGGAGCTTGCTGTTAAGACCGGCATCAGGGAGTTTCATTTCTCTGCAAAGGTGCCGCGCCCGAGCGATATGCGCTACCGCCCAGAGGAGGACATCATGTCAGGCAGTTATTATATTGATGAATATGATCGGGAAGTAAGCTCGTTCGGGATGATAAAAGCCGCTCTTGAGGTGATCAAGGGGCTTGCCGGCAGAACACATCGACAAACTGAAGGAAAAACGATGTTAACGCTAAACTGAGTTTAAGCGGCAGGTCGGGAACACTAAACTGAGTTTAAGCGGCTGGTCGGGGGCATTAAACTGAGTTTAGGCGGATGGCGCTGGAGCGCTAAACTGAGTTTAGGCGGCTGGTCGGGAGCATTAAACTGAGTTTAGCGGCGGATGCAGGAGCGCTAAACTGAGTTTATGCCGCAGATATCTTGGTCTGACAAGGTACGCGGCCATTTTGGCTGGGTCTTTCTTACAGTGAGTGCAAGAAAGTGTAAGAACGCACAAAGGCTTGATCTGACAGGGTTTGCGGCCATTTTGGCGGGGTCTTTCTTACAGTGAGTGTAAGAAAGTGTAAGAAAGTGTAAGAAAGTGTAAGAACGCGCAAAGGCTTGATTTGACAGGGGTTGCAGCTATTTTGGCGGGGTCTTTCTTACAGTGAGTGTAAGAAAGTGTAAGAACGCACAAATGCTTGATCTGACAGGGTTTGCGGACATTTTGGCTGGGTCTTTCTTACAGTGAGTGTAAGAAAGTGTAAGAAAGACCTCATTCAGGCTTGCCTGTGCTCCGCCATGCACACCCGGGCCTGCACTCTTTGAGTTTGCACTGCATTTTTTGCGCTCAGCCTGCTACAATGATTTAATAGTTGGTTCAATGTGTTTTCAGGTGTTAGAGGCCGCAAGTGGCGCACTACAAACTTAAGAAGTTATGCCTTGTGTGCATCAGTGCACTGGCCGCAGCATGCCTGAGCGCCGGTTTGTCCGGCTGTTCTTCCTCTGATGATGAACTTATTGAAAAGCAGGAATCGGTGGTCACCGATCCGGTAAGCTTTCAGGTGAGCGGTATTTCAGGTGATCTGCTGTCGAATGTGCAGCAGACCTTAGATGCCATTCCGCCGATTTCCAAAAAGCGCGTCTTTGTCTTCGGCCGTGAGATCCGTGAGAACATTCAGCAGACCCTGCGCGCCTTCGGCTACTACCATCCCTCCATCAAGATTAAGCTGCCCGATCGTAAAAATGAGGCCGACCGGGTGGTGAAGCTGCAGATCGATGCCGGCAAGCCGCTGTTTATCCGTTACTGCACTGTGCAGATTTTGGGTGAGGGCACCCGCTATCAAATCTTCCATCAGTTGATTGAAGACAGCGGTCTGGCCTCCTTTACCCGCTTGAACCACGGCCGGTATGAGGCTTTAAAGAAGTCCCTGCAGGATACTGCCTTGTCCATGGGCTTTTTTGACGCCCGCATGATGTCATCGCGCATTCTGGTGCATCAGGCCCAGAATGTGGCTGACGTGGAGCTTATCTTTGATACCGGCAAGCGCTATGCCTTCGGGCCTGTCAGACCATACGATGAGGCCACTGAAAAGCTGCTGCGCCCGGTTGATGGCCTGATGACCATTGATGAGGGCCGCCAGTATTCTGCCGCCGTGCTCAATGATTACATCGCCTCGCTCAATCAGACCAATTTCTACCGCTCGGTGGATATTGTGCCCAATTTCGCTGAGGCCCAGAACTTTGAGGTGCCCATTGACGTGCGCCTGGAGCGCAAGGCCAACAATCTGATGCGCCTGGGCGCCGGTTACTCCACCGATGAAGGCCCGCGTGTGCTGTTTGAGTGGGACAAGCCTCTGTTAAACGATTACGGCCATTCATTGTCAACCAAGGCAGAGCTGACCCCCTTAACCCAGGATGCCCAGGTGGTCTATAAGATCCCCAGGGCAGATCCGAACCTTGATTATTACTATATCAACGCAGCGCAGACCCACACGGACTTTAATGACACCTTGTCCGACCGCTCGCATCTGAGTTTTCACTACGTGGCCAACCGCACCGGCGTCTGGCGCCGCGATTACTCGCTGCGCGCTGAGTATGAAGACTATTCCCAGGGTGCGGATGACGGTTTTTCCTGGAATTTGATGCCGGCTTTAGTGCTCTCCCGCCGTGAAAGCTCCGGCGGCTTTGATCCCAAGCGCGGCTACAGCATCAATATGGAAGTGCTCGGCGCAACAAGTGCGGTCTCGGATTTGAGCTTCTGGCGCTTTGTGGGAACCTTTAGGGGAGTGATCAGCCCTACCCCGAATACGCGCGTGGTGATGCGTCTGCAGCAGGGCGCCGTGATGGGCCCGGATGCCTCCAATGTGCCGCCTTCTCTGCGCTTCTTTGCCGGCGGTGATCAATCCATCCGCGGCTATGGTTATATGGATGAAGCCCCCCACAATTCAGGCGGACTGAACGGCGGCAAATATCTGACCACCGGCAGTCTTGAGTATCAGTTCCCGATAGGCATTGCCAATTCCCGCCTGGCGCTTTTTATCGACGGCGGCATGGCCACTGACAGTTACCGCAATTATGAGGACGATCTGCTGTGGGGCCCGGGTATCGGCTACCGCTATGTTTCACCTTACGGCACAGTGCGCGTTGACCTTGGCTTTGGCGTGGACAAAGATCCCACCGACATCAAGCTGCACTTTGCCTTCGGTCCGGAGTTCTAGCCATGACCCCTGCTCTGCCGCCTAAAGTTAAGAAAATCCTGAAGTTATCGGGCATGGTTCTAGCCGCCTTGTGGCTTATCCTTGCTGCGGTGTTCTACTACTTTATCTTCACCTTAAGCGGGGCGCAGTCGGCCTTAAAGATAGCCAAGCACTTCACTGAGGGCCTGGAGTGCATTGAAGGTGAAATCACCGGCGGCAGCATTTATCACGGCCTTGAGCTTGAAAAGCTTGCTGTCAGGGTGCCGGATGTCATCTATATCAGTGCTGATAAATTTGCCATTTCCTATGATCTGCTGCCAGCTCTGACGCGCGGGCGCTTTGATGTTAAAACTCTCAGCGCAGACAAGCTGCGCGTGCATCTGCTCTCCTCAGGCGCAGTCCCAGAGCCGGAACCCGAAGTGTCCCCGGAGAGTGAAAACCCTGATGCCGAGCCCTTCCGGCTGAACTTTCCGCTGGACATCTATGTCCATGATTTTGCGGTCAATGATTTTGCCTATTTAAGCTCTTTAGTTGACGTCAAAGTAGGTTCATTTAAGGCCTATCTGCAGGCGGTGGCTGACACCACCCTGATGCAGAATGCGCTTGGCCGTGACGTTGTGGTGCACTTAAAGTCAGAAGGCAGTGTGCAAAGCCAGAGTGAGGCGCTGTCTTTGCGCCTTGCCGCCATCATGCAGGGCCTTGAGCCTGCGCCTCTATACGATCCAGTTAAGGCACAGGAACAGGCTAAAGCTGAGGCGGCTGCCAAAGAACCGGTCAACGTCTACACCTTTGATGACGGCAGCGGCATGATTGAGAGCATGCCCACGGTGCAGCTGCCCCTTGATATCACAGTGCTCAACTTTACGGTCGAGAACGGGCGCTATTATCAGGACGGCTTTGACACCGGAGTATTCCGTGAGCTTAATTTAACCGCCACCTGGACGGACACTCAGCTCAGCGTGCTGCGCCTTGATGCACAGCATCCGCAGGGTGAGGTCTTAATCTCCGGCCTGATGGACTTTAAGGATCACTTCCTGCTCGATTTCAACTTGAGCGGCGCCGGCGCCTTGTCTGAGGAGAACAAGGTCTTTTTAAACGGCCTGGTTTACGGCCTGCAGGGGCGTGCCAAGGTCTACGGCCCTTTAACCAACTTAAGCCTTAATGCTGAGTTTCTCAATCCTGCTGATACCACTGTGCATGCGCGCATCAACTGCCTGTCCTCGCTGCTGCCGGTGGAGCTTGATGTGGTGTCGCCGCAGTTAAATTACCCCTTGTTTGATACCGGTGACCGCCTGGCCACAGTCAAAGGCCTGGAGCTGCATGCCCTGGGCACCATCTTTGACGGGGTGGAGAGCTCCTTTAAGGGCAATTTGACCGGCTTTGGTTTTGACAATTACGACGCCTTATTTAAAGGAAGATTGTCACTTACTGACGTGCGCATTGATGATCTGAAGCTGCAGGGCCTTTATAAAGATGCACAGTTAAACCTCAATGCCACGGGCCAGCTCAATTACGCCGATGAGATCTCCTATTCAGGCAGCCTTGATTTTCTGTGCTCGGATGCCGGGGTGTTAGTGCCGATGCTCAAGGGTGAGGCCGCTCTTGAGGGAAATCTATCTGCTGCCGTGGTGCTCCCGCAAAGCGAAGAGGAGAGCATCAATGTATTCCTGGATTTGGAAAAGCTGCAGGCCTCTGCCTTCTTAAATCAGGTGAAAGCCGAGCTTGATGCCGCTGACATTCACGGCTCGCTGCTTACCGGCTTTACCATCAAAAAGTTTGATTTCACTCAGGGCGTCAATTCAGTCAAAGTGCAGGGCGTGGCCTCGCAGGGCGAGAACGGTGCGCTTACTGCCTTAATTGATCTGCAGGACTTAAGTCTGCTTGAGCCTTCGCTTAAAGGTGACTTCAGCGCCAGCTTAAAGGCCATGGGCGCGCTGGAGAGCCTTGATCTGCAGCTTACCGGCAAGTCAGACCGCTTTGTGTCAGGTGATGTGGTGCTGCGCCGCCTGTCGCTTGATGCCTCGGGCAATCTGGCTGACAAGAGCTTTAATTTGACCGGTGCCTTAAATACCCTGCGGGTGGTCAAGGGCCTGAAGCCCTACCGGCAGTGTGTGCTGGATTTATCCGGCGACCTTGCCCGCCACAGCGTAAGCGTGTTCTGCGGCGGTGAGAACAGCCTGATTGTTTCAGCCAGCGGCAGTTTTGATGAAGCGGTCAAGACCTGGCAGGGCGCACTCGATGAGTTCTTCTTCAGCTCAGAGCTCTCAGGCTCGGTGCAGCTGACCCAGAGCATCGATCTGCTGCTTGATTTTGCCAATGGCACTGGTGAGATTGCGCCTTTCACCCTGCGCACCGACGCCGGCACCATCGCTGCTGAGCGCACTTCCTACGGCCCTGGCATGTTGGAGGCCGGCCTGTCACTTGAGAATGTGGACTTGAAGTCCTTAAACGATTTGATGCCCGAAGGAGTGCATCTGTCAGGTCCGGTGCAGATGACCTCCTCCATTCAGGTGCACGATCATGTGCCTGACATCAAGCTTGATCTGCAGTCTGACAATGCGCGCATCTTTGCCCAGGGCGTGCCTTTGATGTTTGAAAAGTTAAGCCTCAATGCCGCCGTGGTGCAGCGCCGCGCTGACATCTCAGCTGACATCGCCCTGCGCGGGAACAAGGGCACGGCCAAGGTGGATCTGGCGGTGCTTGAGCCTTTAGGGGCCAAGCGGCTTGACGGCCACGCCTCCTTAAAAGATCTGCAGCTTGACATCTTTATGGGCGTGGGCAATTTGTTCAATGATTTGAGCGGTGCTGTAAACCTCGATGGTGACTTTGCCGGTACGCTGGCAAAGCCGATGTTTATCGGCACACTCAACGCTGCGGGCAGTGCCGAGCCGCGCTATGACGTGGGCCAGATTGACAGCTTTGATGTGACCTTAAATGCACAAGGCTCGCACGGCACGCTGACCGGCTTTATCGGGCTTAATCAGGGCCGGGTAAATCTTGACGGCGATCTTGACTGGTCTGAGGGTGCTTATGCATCGCTGGCCGTTACGGCCAAGGAGCTGCCTGCCTTCTTAATGGGTTTTGGCCAGGCCTATGCTGATGTGGATGCCAAGGTGGAGTTCAATGACTACTTCAAGGTCGAAGGCTCGGTCGGCATTCCCAGAGCTTTGATCTCAGTGAGCAGTTTAAGCTCCTCCGGGGCCAAGCCTTCCTCCGATGAAATTCTGGTTCCGGAAGGCGGCACCTCGGTGCTGATGGAAAATATCTCGCGTCCGGTGCCGAGCATCATTGATCTCTCCGTCTTCATCGGCAATGATGTCAAGGTCTCGGCCATGGGCTTGGAGGCCGGGGTGGCAGGCAGCTTGAAGCTTGCCAAAGCCCTGAATGACACCGATATTCAGGCCAACGGCAAGGTGGAATTAATTGACGGCAAGGCCGATCTCTACGGGCATCACTTCATCGTCAATTATGCCCGTGCAGGCTTTATCGGGCCGATTGCCAACCCCACCCTCGATGTTGAGGTAATAGCCGATCCTGAAGAAATGGAAGACAACGTCGAGGCCGGCGTGCGGGTGACCGGCGATACCTTAAACCCGAAGGTTACGCTCTTCTCCAAGCCCTCGATGTCCCAGAACGAGGTCATGTCCTATCTCCTTTACGGACACGGCCTGGATAAGAGCAGCTCGCTCGGTGAAGGCAGCAATGCCAGCATGCTGGTCGGCCTGGGTGTCAGCTCGGCAGGCGGCCTGGTGAACTCTGTGATCGGTGCCTTTGGCGTGCAGAACCTGGAGTTCAATGCCTCAGGTTCAGGTGAGGAGACGCAGGTTGAGGTGCAGGGTTATATCACCCGCAATATCCGCGTGGGTTACGGCTATGGCGTATTTAATGCCGTAGGCGAGTTCAAGCTGCGCTATGAGTTCATGCGCCGCCTCTATGCGGAGTTTGTGTCATCCCTCGATCAGGCGGTCGATCTGATCTACAGCTTTGAGTTCTGACAGCCATCGCTGCAGCTGCTGTGCAGCTGCGGCGGGAAACAGGGAGCAGTGAACTCAGAGCCTGGCCATGGCTTGTTCTTGATTGACAAGCAGGCGCCATCAGCTACAATGCTCTACTCGAAAAATTCAGCAAAAAGCGCTTAAATAAGACCATCAGGGCAGTATAGAAGAAGCAGGAGCTCAGGCTTTAGTGAAGACTACAGTGTTAAACCATAAAG
>JADINH010000027.1 GCA_017694225.1 Candidatus Avisuccinivibrio stercorigallinarum | reverse complement strand
ATATAACTTTAATATTATAAATAATATAATCCGTATTTTATTTGAAAATTACCTGCTTTGATTGTGTCAGAGTATCCTGTATAATCTCCCTTATTGTCTGCAGGTAATAGCAACAACATGCATGATCTTCTACCGTGATTTCCTTTTCTTTCTAATGAAAGACTTTCCATCTTTTCGAAATCAGCGCTAACTCTTTTAACGAAATCACAATTCTGATTTCCAGATGATGCTGTTTTATCTGCTTTGATTTCTATATAGCATGGCAAGCCGTCAAGGTTATTTATATAGATATCGCATCTTAATTTATTTTTTGTACCTTCATTTGTTGCAGTCCAAGCTGTATTATATGTATGATATAATTGTTCTGCTAAAACAGATTTTTGAGCTACTTGACCATATTTATTTCCTATTATATCAAAAATTTCTGTCAATAGCAGGCTTTGAAAACAATATTCTACATACCCACATTTATCGTAGTTTACATCTAGGATATGAGCATGGTTTCTCAGAACGTTACCTATGGCAGTTTTTAAATCCTCTTCAGTCATGATTTTTCTCCTTTTTTACATATTTATGTTAAAGTCTTTATCATCAAATTCTAATGTAATTACTGATTGGTTACTAATTTCTATATCTCTTACTTCTGATGAAAATGAACTTATCTTATTGCTTTGATCTGTTTCGTTTACCATTACATAACAGATGTTATATTCTGAAGTAAGATCCAGTTTGCATGAGGCTGGTGAATTAGTTGGTTTGGTGAAATTGCAAAATTCATTTATAGTGTCATCATCTTTATTTCCAAAGTTAATTGAAACTATCTTCATCTGATTAGGTACGAATGCAGTTACTGTAATTTCTTGTGCTTGAGCAGTAATAATAAAACTTGTTCCAGCTATGCAGCTTAAGCTCAGCGCAAATGCTGAATATATAGTCGAAGCTCTACTTAGTAATGATGGTTTATTCCTAGCAAATGAAGCTGTTGGATTCTTTATTATTACGCATCGTTGTAATGATGAGTGTGACGTATTAGTGTTTAATTTAATTTGTTTTAGTTTCATAAATATCTCCAAAAATTTCTGCAATCAAAGCAGATGTTAAGTTTGAAATCGTGTTAGACAATGCATTGGCATCTATCATCAGATTTGTCTGTCAAGCTTTTTTTCCAGAACTTGACTGTATTAATTATTCTTTGCTAAGCTCACCTGCTGTTTTGTCAAAGTCAGTCTTTTCCTCGCTGAGCTCTGATGCACCTAGGCTCAGTTCAGGCAGTACTGTTTTGAGCAGCAAATTTGAGAAACGTCTGCTGTCAAAGTACAAGCGACTAAGCTTCAGTTTGCAACTACAGCTACAGCTGACCGCAGGCACTGAATTAATCTCCTGCTTATCCACTGATTGAACACATGCCGTAAGAAAGGCAGAATTTTGGCCTTCAGACAGTACGGTGCTCACGCATTGTTCAGTGTCATTACCCATCTGTCCGCAGTGGATCTCTCCAGCTTGGTTAAAGAACAGAACTAGCTTGTGCTGCCTGAAACGTCTGAACAGGGGGAAGCTTCGCTTTTTGAGGCTGATGCTCCCAGAGAGCAATTTAAGCAGGGCAGACTCTTCTTCATCAGAAATGTTTCTTGAAACATCGATTGGTAGCCTTTCAAAAACTTCACTATCCGAAAAATCAACAGACTTTTTCAAAGTTTCGCTTCCTGCTTGATAACCGCTTAATGTCAGTGAAGCTTTAATGATCCGCGGTTTCAGGCTGGAGCTCTCCGCTGCCAGTTGCAGTTCCTGCTGCACCAGGGTGATCAGTGTTTTCACGCAGATCCTGCTCATTCGCGTACCTCCGCTGGCTTTCTGGTAAACCCGACGTGATAAACCACCCACTGCAGGACAATTTGATGCTCATTGATGGAAAGCAGAGCAAAGCTTCGTTCACAGGCAATGATCTTTCCTTTGGGGTAGCTCGTCAAAGCCTCATTTAAGGCCTGCATCTGCCGTTCAATTTCAGCTTCGTCATGAAGCTTCTCCGGATTGCTGCTGCCGACCACAAAGCGCTTTACGTAGGCTATCTCAGTTAAATCTACTGCCATGTTTTCATCTCCTGCTCTGCATCACATCATTGTTTCTTTCTGTGTTGTCTATGCTGCACAGTGCTCTTAGCCTGCACCGCCAGGAGAAGGCAGAGCAGTACCGGCATCAGAGATCTTCACAGGCGCAATCGCTGATTGCAGAATGTCAAGCACGCGGCATAAGCCCTCTGGCATGCCTGTATCTTCGGCAAGCACCTCCACGTGGTATTTGGCTGAGGTATCAGAGCTTCTGGTGTTCTCCTTGTGCGAAGAGATTGAGCCTGAGATCTTTACGTTCGCCTTAAAGAAGGAAATGCCGATTGAGGCATTGGCATCAAGACTGCCTGATTTATCTGAGGATTCCTTTTGAGAGGTGGAGTTTTTGACTTCCATGTCAAAGGTTACCGACACTCGTTTCAGGCTCAGAGACGGCGTGTTGACCAATGACAGGAAGGGCACATTCATCTCGACCTTTTCAAGGCCGTAATCTGTGAAGCCTTCATTAGCGGCTACGTTAGTGCCAGGTCTGGTGAATGAAAAGTTCACCATCCTAATGTCATTGCTGTCAGGTGAGAAGCCGACGCGCTGAATAAAATCCGCTGTTGCGCCTGCCAGGTTTATCTGCGCTTCGCATGCTGCCTGCAGCGGTCCTCCAATCAGATCGGCCATAGGCAGGCCGGTGAACTGATTTGCAATTTCACTCATGATTTTTACCTCATGTTGGGGCCCGATAAAGGCGGCACCGACATCACCTGCAAACGGTGTTCACTCTGACTTAACAGTGTGCGGCAGGGGAGAATATCCTTCGGCGCACAGTAGGGCAGTGTGCTATCGTTTGTTAAGCGTATTGCGCTGCCTTTCCTCCATAGGGCTGTGGTTGAACAAATTCAGTGCTGCAGCAGAGCTTCAGCGGCCCTGTTCAGCGTTGTTGCTTAAATCCATGACAACAGAGTTCAGTCTGTCGTCTCCTGTGAGCTCGATGGCTTGTCCTTGCTCTTTTGTGCATCACCTGCGGGCTTTTGCTCGGGGTTCTCTTGTACAGCAGACTCTGAGGAAGCTTGGTTTTCCTCAGGTTCTGATGCTTGCTTGGGAGACGTGGCTAGTGCCTTCGGCGGGTTCCAATTGCCCTGCAGCTGTGCGAGTTTTGCCAGCATTCGGTCAAAACCTTCGGATTGAGAATCTGAGCGCACTTTCATTGAGATTTGAATGCTGCCGCTTTGCTTTTCAGGTGATTTGGGGTCAACGAGCAGTTCATAAGGCAAAACTTCGGAGTGAACTCTGCCCCCTTTATCATGGCGGCCTATATCCAAAAAGCGCTGGCGCAGGGTAAGGCCACTCTCCTGCTCTGCACTAATCTCTCCAAGACCTACGTGAAAAGTGAGCTTGGCTTCAGTGATGGCCAGAGGCTTGGGCGGGATGAGGCTTAAGATCGGAGCCTTAAATGAAGTGCTGGCAATTTGATTGTCAGCCTGAGGCTCCGGCAGCTTCATGTTCAACGTCTTTGGCGTTAGATCATCATGAAAATAAGTCTGCAGTGCTGCCAGCTGTGACCAGCTCAGCTCATCTTGGGCCGTGCTGAATGACCGGGCCAGAGCAGCAATCAAGCTTTTAAGTGTGATAAATTTCGACATGCTTAAAGACCTTTAGTTTTGTGTTTGAGGCGCAAGGAAGCTGTGCCAGTTATCGTTTCCGGCAAACAGAGCTGCTTCTGCATGACGGCGGCGAAGCAGTCCATCGACTGTTTTGCCCCCAGATTTGCACCAGCGGGGAAATTGTGCTTCAGCACCGGTAAAGTCAGAAGCATTAAGCATTTTTAGAAGCGTTGAGCTTTTTAGGTTCCCGGCCCCTAAGTTGTAAGTAAAGCTGACTAAAGCATCGAACTGGCACTGGGTAAGAGGCACGTTACAGTGACTTTTAACCCCGTTTTCTGCAATCTTAAGATCAGCGCGCAGCAGGGCTTCAGCCTCTGCCTGTGTGATGGTTTTGACATTAACATCCGCTTCTGTAACATCATTGCCGGTGTGCCCGTAGCCGATGGTGGGTTTGTGAGCTGGGCAGAAATAAGCCGTAGCCTTAAATCCCTCGAAATGCTTGATCAACTCAAGACCATTGGTACTGGTGGTTAACTTTTCGTTTTCTTTGCAGCTCATACCTGCCTCCTGTATCTCTTTTGAAAAATAAGATAAATGCCCTGGTTCCTTTGGGCTTGCCCAAAGCTGCGAACAGCCTCCCGCATGGGTCTGGAGGCTGTTCGCAGCTTTGGGCAAGGGGAAAATCGTGAAATTGTGATCGTCATCGAAAATACAGGGGGTTTTTTCGTCATGAGAGTACAGGGCAGAGCAGGAAAACATGCAAAAAGGGATGCAGCAGAAACAGCTGCAGGCATCTGCATCCGCCCGTGCTTTGAGCCTGCAAGCAATCGTCTTGTTGTGCTACTATAGCTTTCAGTTAACGGGGGAGAGATTTTACTGATGGCACTGACTGATCTGCCGCACACTGAAAAGCCTATCACCTCTGCGGTGATTGTCTCCAAAGTCTTCAGAAGGCCCTTGTCCGGGGCCATTTTGGAACTGGCCGGGCTGCTTGAGAAATACGGCATCAAGACCTATATCGAACAGACCACCTCGGTGGGCTTTAATCTGCCGCAGCTGCAGTCTGTCTCCCGCCGCCAGATCAAAGATCTTGACCTTATCGTGGTGTTAGGCGGTGACGGCTCGATGCTCGGTGCTGCCCGCACTCTGGTTGACCTCGGGGTGCCGATGCTCGGCGTCAACCGCGGCCACCTGGGACTGCTTACTGATGTGTCACCTGCCAACCTTGAGGAGACCATAAAAAGGATTGTGCAGGGCCGCTACTTTAAAGAAGAGCGCACCATCCTTGATATGCGGGTGTTCCGCGAGGATGATGACGGGGCAGGTGAACTGGTCGGCCAGTCCCTGGCCACCAACGAGACCGTGATTCACTCTGGCATGATGGCCCACATGATGGTCTTTAAGGTCACCATCAACGGCAGCTATATGTATACCCTGCGCGGCGACGGCATGATTGTCAACACCCCCACCGGTTCCACCGCGTACTCGCTCTCAGCAGGCGGACCCATTATTGAGCCACACCTTGATGTGCTCGCATTGGTGCCGATGTTCCCGCAGTCGCTTAACTGCTCGCCCATCATCATCCCGGGCAAGTCTGAGGTACGCATTGATTTTCTGTCCTCGGACGACACTCCGGAGTGGGTCAATATCAACTGTGACGGCCAGGTCAGTGTAAGGGCTGACAGCAAATGCTCAGTGCTCATCCGCCAGCACCGCATGCCGCTGACCCTTATTCATCCTGAGGGCTATGATTATTATTCACTGCTGCGCCAAAAATTAGGCTGGGGCAAAGCTTTGGTGTAGGAAAAGTCATGCTGCTTGAACTTAGTGCTCAAAACATCGCCTTATGCGACAAAAGCCAGATTGATTTCACCCGCGGTCTGTCATGCATCACCGGTGAGACCGGTGCCGGCAAATCCCTGACCTTGGATGCACTGTCGCTGACCTTAGGGGGCAGGGCCGATCCTTCGCTTATCAAGGACGGTCAGGATAAAGCTGAAGCCGCTGCCCTTTTCTCGATTAACGATGAGATGAAGCAGCGCTTAAAGGAGCTGGATCTCTCAGCTGAAAATGAGGATGAGCTTATACTGCGCCGGGTCATCTCCCGTGACGGCCGCAACAAGGCCTACGTCAACGGCCATTTGAGCACCATCACCATGTTAAAGGAGCTGGCCGCCGCCCTGGTGTCCATTCACGGCCAGCACGCAAGCTACAAACTTCTGCAGAGCTCTTATCAGTTATCCTTAATTGACAGCTATGGCGGGCATACCGCGCTGCTTGAAAAGCTGCGCTCACAGTATCTGGTGTATCAAAAACTGCGCACCAACCTCAATGAACTCTCTGAGGCCCAGAAGGCCGGAGCACTGCGCTACAAGACCCTGCGCTATGAAAAGGAACTGCTCTCCAAGCTCAATTTAAAGCAGGGGGACTACGAGGCTTTAGTCGAGCGCTTTGACAAGAGCATGCATGCCCAGAAATTAATGGATTCTGTTGCCCTGGCGCAGGCCTGCCTTGACAGTGATGAGCACAACGTGATTGAAATCCTGTCCCAGCGCATGAGCGATTTGGAGAAATGCGCGCAGTATGATGCCCGCTTAAAGGACATCGCAGCCATCTTTGCAGAGGCCCTGCAGAGCCTTGAGAGTGCCAGGCAGGAGCTCGCGGCTTTAAATGACAGTCTCACCGTGGAAGATCCGACTGAACTCAATGAGCGTCTGTCGCAGTGCCATGATCTGGCCCGCCGCTTTGGGGTGGAGCCGCGGGAGCTCTATGCCTTGCAGGAAAGGGTGGAAAATGAGCTCTCTGAGTTTCTCTCCCTGCGCGAGCGCATTGAAGCAGCCGCCGCCGAGGTCAAGGCCGTGCGCGCTGAATATGAAAAGACCGCCCTGGAGCTATCCAAGGTCAGGCAGGAGGCGGCAGGAAAGCTGTCCTCTGAGGTCACCCGTCTTATTCAGAGCCTTGCGATGCCGGACGGGCGCTTTGAGATTAAGCTCTGGTCTGAAGAGGGCGTCAAGCCGAGGCTGCAGGGGCGCGATGAAACCGCATTTTTGTTCTCGGCAAACCTGGGGCATGAGCTGAAAGATCTGGCCTCGGCTGCCTCAGGTGGTGAGCTCTCGCGCCTGGCTCTTGCCTTGGAGGCGGTTACAGCTTCGGCCAAGTCCACGCCGACCATCATTTTCGATGAGGTGGATACCGGCATCTCAGGCAGAACAGCCTCAGCAGTGGGGCAGCTTTTGCAGAGGCTCTCGCAGCGCGTGCAGGTTATCACGGTCACCCATCTGCCGCAGGTGGCGGCCTGTGCTGATACGCAGTACCTGGCGCAAAAGTCCGTCAAGGGCAGTGAAGTGACTTCCACTATCTGCCGTCTTGACCGCGAGGGGCGCATTGAAGAGCTCTCTCGCATGATGGGAGGCGCCGTGGTTACGGATGCCACCCGTGAAGGCGCCCGCATGCTGCTTGAGCAAAGTGCAGCTGCTGCTTCTGATGTTTCTTCAGATGCGGCTGAGAGTGCTTAAGACTTCAGACATTATTCATGCTGCGCTCGTTTCTCTATCAGGCTCACCGCGGGCAGGGTAATGATGCTGCCAAGACAGCATCCCCGGTGCTGCCAGCTCAATCCAAAGGTGAAACTCCCGGGAAGGCAGCACCGTCAGAACCGTCCTCTCAGGAAGTGCATACCATCATATTCCACTCTGAGCCGGTGCAGGTAAATGCAGCGGCAGACAGTGAGCAGGGAGCTCAGTCACCGTCCCAGACTGAGCCTGGAAAAACAGACAGGCTTGGGGAGCAGAATGCTCCCCTGCCTGGTCAGCGGGCAGATCACAAGCCGGGGCAGCAGGGAGCATTATCTGCCGATGCTCCTGCAGTTCAAAAGGCAGGCAGGGCTCAAACCTCCGGTAGCTTGCGCAGACAGGCTTCAGGCTGGTGGAATACCTTCAGTCAGAACACTCATGTGTGGAAAGCTCCAAGCAGTGCGCAATACTCCTTATTTGATGCCGGCACCGAGCCTGCAGCTGCGGCAGACACCGGCTTAAGCTCCGGCAGCCAGACATCTAACGCCCAATCCAGCTCAGCAGACAGATTGGCGGCCAACTCTCCTGGAAAGTCTGCCTGTGACTCACAGCGTGACCAGGCAGGCAAGCCGATCACCAGCTTCAATGCAAGCGCAGGCACAAAAGAGCATGCCGTCAGCCGGGATGAACCGTCTGTATCGGAGAGCCCGGTTTATCATACCGAAGCCTTGTCAGAGTACACCGCTGTCAGCGTCAGCCTTGATAAAAAGGAGGAGCTTGAAGCACAGCTGAGCTCTGCTCAAAGCACTGCTTCCTCTGCAAGTTCATCAGAGACTCAAGAAGAGACTCAATCATCGACTCACGCAGGGACTCAGGCAGAGAATCCTAAAGAGATTCAGCCTCAGGCAGTTTGTCAGAAGCATCAGAGTCCACAGGATCATCCAACAGCGCAGTCAAGTTCAGAGGACGCAGGCAAGTCTTTAGAGCAGCATCCTGCAGCGGCAGGCCTTGATGCGGGACAGCAGTCACCGCAGCAGGCGCAGCTTCAGCCTGCCGGTAAGAGCTTTTCCTTGATGGACGCGCCTTTTGGGCAGTCTCTGCTTACTTTGTCAGCTTTATCCGTTTATCAGCGAGTTCAGATCAACGTGACTTTAGCCTCAGCTTTTAAATCCGCAGTCACTGCGGTCTCAAATTTATTCACCGTGCATTACCACGAGGAAACAAGAGCAGACGCCGCCGCTACATCCGCAGCCGCTCAAGCCTCAGCTTCAG
>JADINH010000193.1 GCA_017694225.1 Candidatus Avisuccinivibrio stercorigallinarum | reverse complement strand
CTTGCGTTCATCGTAACCTAAAACCTCAACTTTATGTACACGGCGTTTAAACTCGGCAATGGCACGTTCAATCTCCTCGCGCGTGCCGCAGACCTCTACTTCCATGATGCCAAAAGGCACGTTCTGAATGTGATCAATGCTGCCTGCCAGAAGCGAAATGCTGACTTTGCACTCCTTGGCGACATCCACAATCACCGGGGCATCGGCCTTGGCGCCGAGGAAAATCAGCTCCACCACGGCCTTGGCACCCTCATGGTACTCCGGCACCACTTCGGTGTGCTTTAAAAGGGCCGGCAGACCGCGGCGCACGGCAGCGGACACCAGGCGCATGGTCAGTTCCTGCTTGGGATCAGAGAAAATCTCCAGGCATGAGCCCATTTCGGTGATGACGCCGCCGTCAATTACCGCCACGCGGTCACAGCACTCTTTAATCACTTCCATCTGATGGGTGATGATCACGATGGTGAGATTGAGCTTTTTGCGCAGCGAGGTTAACAGTTCCAGGATGGAACTGGTGGTCTTGGGATCAAGCGCCGAGGTGGCCTCGTCGCACAGCAGCACCTCAGGGTTGGAGGCCAGGGCTCTGGCGATGCCCACACGCTGTTTCTGGCCGCCTGAGAGCTGCGCAGGATACATCCTGGCCTTGTCAGAGAGCTCCACCATTTCAAGGAGCTCTGACACCCGCTTGTCAATCTCCGCCTTGGAGAGGCGGCCTTCAAGCTGCAGCGGGAAAGCCACATTGGCCTCTACGGTGGCAGAGGAGAGCAGATTGAAGCTCTGGAAAATCATGCCGATGTGGCGGCGGGCTTCACGCAGCTGCTTGTCGGTCATGGCAGTCAGATCCTGCCCCATGACCTCCACCTTGCCGGCGGTCGGACGCTCCAGCATGTTGATGATGCGGATTAAGGTAGACTTGCCGGCACCGGACAGACCGATGACACCGAAGATCTCGCCTTTGTTGATCTCAAGGGAGATGTCGCGCAGGGCCTTGACCTCTTTGGCCGTGCCCGGGGCATAAGTCTTTTCAATATGAGTAAGTTTGATCACAAACTGAACCTTCAAACAAATGCAGCGCAGGATTTAACCTGCAAAAATAAGCTTATTTAGAGGGGAGCTCATTATAACATGCCGCACGCTTTGAGCAGAAAAAACGCACCGCGCCGGGGCCCAAGGTGCTGACACAGCGGCAGAATCTGCCTTTTTTCACCATTTTTTGTGGCCGATGTATTGAGTTGACCCGCCTGCCGCCTTAAACTTAGCAAAACCGCCTGAGAGCGTACAGTCCGCAAAAGCGGCATCAGAAAACGAGAAGTACAGATGGGTTTTAACAAAATAAAATCTCTTTTCGGCAGCAAAAACAAGGGGACAGAACAGGAAACAGAGCAGGCAGCAGAGCTGCCCGGCGCTGAAGTTTCCACCGCACAGCCGCAGGCAGAAGCCGCAACCCCAGCTGTCGATCCGCTCAGCAACAAAAGCGAATTGTTCAAAGGCGTGGCCTTAAACGAATTTACTGAAAGCACGGAAGTTGATCCCAACGATCCGATGGTGGAGCACTTCTCCATTCCGCAAAATCTGCTCCCGCCCAGGCAGGAAAAACGCCCCTCTCCGATGCCGGTGCCCGAACAGCGCACTGACAGCACTGCGCAAACACAGAACACCTTAGGCCAGGAAATTGCTGAAGCGTCAAACTATGCCGCCCAGCACGCCTCGCCCAATGCCTTAATTGAAGAAACCGAAACCACGGTGATTGAGCGCTCCCTGCCGCATAACACCGCCGCCCTCTCCAATGAAAAACCGGTGGATGTCTTTGCCGAACCCTTTGATCCCAATGTGCCGCATGCCTCCACGAGCTATGCTGCTCCGCCCTATGCGGTGTCCTACCATACCTCTTTTGGCAGTGCCGATCCTGACGGCAGGGCAGCAGCAGAGCAGACGGGCCGGGCACAGACATCAGCTCCGGTACAGGAGCCGCAAAGCTCCCAACCGGTACAGCCCTCGGCTCATGCACAGCCTCAAGCTGCAGCTCAAACTGAGGAACAGAATTTTGACGCTCAGGCACCGGCTGAACTGCTGCAGCCCCAGCAGCCGGCAAGAAAAGCCCCCGCAATGCAGCTGCCCGAGGAGAGCCTGCCTCATACCAGAGAGCAGTATCAAACTCAGAGCATGTCGGTGATGCAGGACAAACTGCAGGCCGAGCGCGAACAGCTGCAGCGCCTGTCAAACAGCAAATATATGCAGCAGCAACAGGCCAGCCCAAATGTGCAGCCTGCCAGCATGCAGCAGAGCGCGGGCGCACCGCAGTTTAATACGGAGGAAGTACAGAGCACCGAAAACACCTTCAAGGACTTGTCCAAGCAGCAGGAAAAGCTCATTCAGGCCGCGCAGTACAAGCCTTTTGAAGTAAATTACGATAGCGCCAGCCCCAATTATGATGAGCTTGCGCGCCAGAGCCAGGCCCGGGCTGATGCTGAGGCCTTCAGCCACATCAACAATAAGGAAGTGCTGCCCGCGTGGCTGACCATTACCCTCTATCTGCGCCAGCTGGTGGCTGCCATGTTCTCGCACACCACGCTCTCCGTGCTGATGCCGCGCACCTCCATGCGCTTTGGTCCCTGCTACCCCAGCTCCATGGCTCTGCCCTATCTCTTAACCGGCATCATGGCCGGCCTGATTTCGGCCCTGATCTGCTGGTATGCCAACGCCAATCAGTTAACCGGCGGCTTCTGCCTGACCGTCTATGTACTGATGACCGGTCTTACTTCCTTCCGGGGGCTTACTGATTTGGTGGGCCGCATCTCCAAGCGCCGCCCGGATGCCGTGATGGCGGCTGCTGCGCTGTTCCTGCCCTGCGTCTTAATCATCTTCATGGTCAATGTGACCTATGTGCGCAATGAGCCTTTTGAAGGCGCCATCTTCATTGCCCTGTCCTCCATGGTTTCAGCCTGCTTTGCCTCATCGCTGAGCTTTGATTTAAAGCAGGATCCGGTAGACAGCTTTGGCACCATGAGCCTCAAGGGCATGATCTTCTCAGCCATTTTGGTGGCCGCAGCAAGTTTCCTGGTGTTAAAGCCCACTGTGGCCTGCTCCCTGGTCGGACTGTCGCTGCTGCTCAGGCTGCTTATCGGGCAGTATCTGCTCAAGAACAATATCATGGCCTCACGGCTTACCATCTGCGCCGTGCAGCTGCTGCTTTTCATCGCCATTCTCTTTGATCTGATGTTCTTTGCCTTAAAGGACAATATCCTCAGCCCACAGCTCTACGAGCTGCTCTCACAGGGACATCTGATTGCAGCGCTGCAGCCGTAACTGTCGCGCTAAACGGGCTGATACAGACAGAAAAACCGGTGAGCTTTCAAGATCACCGGGATTTCAGTGCTTCAACTTAACCAAGCGCTCAGGCTTGCCAAAAGAAGCGGCTTAAGTGCTGCTTTTGGGGGTGGTTTTGGCAGCGGTTTTGGTTTTGACTGTGCTCTTGACCTGAGACTTGGTTCTGCCCTCAAGCCTCTCTTTAAAATCCAGGCGCTGTTTGCACAGATCACGCAGAATACACTCCCCGCACTCCGGGTTCCTGGCCTTGCACACATAACGGCCGTGCAGCAGCAGATAGTGATGGGCCTCGTGCAGATACTGCTGCGGGATAAAGGGCACAATCCGGTCTTCCACCTCTTTGGCGTCCTTCCCCAGGCACAGGCCGGTGCGGTTGGCTACGCGATAGATATGAGTGTCCACAGCCACGGTATCCTGCCCGAAAGCTACATTGAGCACTACCTTGGCGGTCTTGGAGCCTACGCCCGGCAGAGTAATGAGCTCTTCAAAGGTATCCGGCACCTCACCGCCGAATTTCTCCAGCAGCATTGCACTCAGGCGCTGCAGGCTCTTTGACTTGGCCCGCCACAGTCCAATGCTCTGTATGTACGGAGCAATCCCCTCTTCACCGAGCGCTGCCATGGCCTGTGGATCCGGGGCGGCCTTAAACAGCTCAGGGGTGACCTTATTGACCGAGACATCGGTGGCCTGGGCTGAGAGCACCACCGCACACAAAAGCTCAAATGGATTGTTGAAGTTAAGCTCGCTCTTGGGGGATGGGTAAAGACCGGACAGGCGCAGGAAAAGCTCCTCGCGCTGGGCGGCTGTAAGCAGCGTATGTACATCCCGGCGCCCGCGCGATTTAGAAGTCGTTTTACGGTTCTGGTATTTGGAAGGTTCAATCAGAGCTGAACTTCTGACATTATCTTTATTTAGCATAGATTTTCCTAAAACAGCCGTATTTTCGGTAATCTCAAATAATGTCTGGTTGTCATGCAGTTAATCTTTACTAATTAGTGTGTTCCAAATTTGACAATAATTTATGGCAAAACTTTGAAGCAATAAAATAAAGCCCTCATAAAAACACAAGGGCATTACCATAAACAAGTAATTCTTAGAAAAGAATTAACTTAATTAAAGTTAAATATGTTATCTACATCTTTATCGTAATAAAGAGCATCCATTATTTGATACATGACTCCAAACATCATAAAATAACCAATAGGGGGCAAATCACCAACATTTATAACATCATCAAATGCTGGTTTATTATTAAAATAGTCTGTTAGTCTTGTTTTAAATACAGGTTCTTCTTTGCCTGCAGGATAAAGTCTCTTAACACCATCATTCCAAACAAGTTCTAGGTCACAGTTTGTTACTTCTACTTTTTTATTACTGTCAACTGTGAATTTTATATAAACATTTGCTGATTTTAAGTCAAAAACCTTGAGCTTTTCAGCATCGACTTTATTCTCTGGAATAAAACTTTTTATTTTATTAATTCCTTCCAGAAAAGTTGAATCTTCGCTAGAAAACGAAGCTGTACCATCTTTGCCTTCCCATTTAATAGAATCAGCTGAAAATCCTTTATAGTTATTTAAAGCTTGTTCTACTGTCACATCTGGATTGTATGAAAGTTTTGCACTTTTAACTGTTTGCAAGGTGTCATCCGTGCATCCAGTACAGATCAAAATAGCAACTAAAGTAATAGAGGTTAAAAGTTTTTTAAAAATCATATTGTTACTCTCTAAATAAGCAGTTTTGTATTTTTTAAAGGCAGAATGTCAAAACTATTTGGCATTAACGCCTTCACACCACTCAAAAGCGGATTCGCTTCCGGTTAAATTAAATTTAAAAGTCTTAGTTCCAACACCGAAAACTTCTGTCCTGACCAGCATCTGTTACCTGTTTTCATTTGTTGCTCAAGTTCTTCAGATCCAATGGACAAAGCTTCTCCGTCTCCAGTTGATACCGCCTCAACTGTCATTGCTTCATTCTTATCGATTCTGATAGTTACATTATTTGCAAACCCGCCCAATACCTTTGCAGGTGAAAAATAAACAGAAATTAATTTTTCATTTTCGCTGGTCTGTATTATTGCCAATGTCGGATAAACAGTATTCATTATGTAATCAAATCCATTTTCCGACTTTTTAGAAGCTACCCTTATGCTCCTGTCAGTCATTTCATCTACTGAAGCATTAAGTAACCAGCCTGCTTTTTTAGCATCAACTTTCTGCTTTTCAACTTTTGCAATTTCTTCCTTACCTGGACTTAAGCAATCTACGAGACAAGCTTTAAACTCACCGTCTTCAACAATAGATTTGCACTTTAAACAGCTATCATTTATGACAATTTCCGAACTTGCGGAAAATGCACAAAATAGTAAGCCCAAAGCTAATGCCTTCTTCATTTGCTACCCTCGCGGTTGTTTATGTTGACGCTAAACCTGTTGCTGTAATCCGCTCAAAGTTTCTGGTCACACTAGAGTATAGCAGAGCCAAACGAAGCTGTTGTGAATAACGAGCTGCAGTCTGTCCGCCATCAATATTCTTAAGCTGCAAGGCAAGCCTGCCAAGTGCCAGGTATAAATATTCCGGCCTGATGCTGTCTGTGTACTTAAAGCCCAAAATCAGCGCACTCTGCAGCGCTTCACACTCTGCGAGCAGCGCCATACCACACTCCGGAAGCCCGTCTGTCCTGATCTCAAAGCCGCAGAACCGGAGGGAAAATCCAGCCAGGGCAGCAAGCAAACGCTCCCTGCCCAGCTGCAGCGCAATTTCTCAAAGCAGAGCGCAGAGATACTGCCAAAGTCGTGTAAAATGGCGGCGCCAATTTTTAAGGAAATGAGGCTGATGACATCCGGGAGCGGCCTTTTAGTATAACCGCCGCGGAATTTCTATTAAATGTGAGATTTTTTCTCAGCCTTATGCACAGGCGCTTTGCGCTATTATTGAGTGCGCCGCCGTTACTGACGGGGGCTCAGCTTTTGGCTTTTTTGGAATATCTAAAGTGTTGGAAGGCTTAATCTTATTTTTCAGCGCAGCTGTGGTAAACAACTTCGTGCTGGTGCGCTTTTTGGGCATCTGTCCTTTTTTGGGCGTATCAAACCATCTTTCAGCTGCCATGGGCATGGGCGGGGCCACCACTTCCGTGCTCGTCTTAACCTCGCTGTGCTGCGGCGCGGTCAACAGCTATATCCTGGAACCCTATGGGCTGACCTCCCTAAGCCTGATTGTGGACATCGTGATCATTGCTGCAGTGGTGCAGTTAACCGAGATTGTGGTAAGAAAGATCTCCTTTGATCTCTACAATGCCCTGGGCATCTACCTGCCCCTTATCACCACCAACTGCATTGTGTTAGGCCTGGTGCTGCTCAATGCCTCGCTGGAGCACTCCCTGCTGCAAAGCGCCATCTTCGCAGCCGGTGCCGGTGCCGGCTTTACTTTGGTGTTAGCCCTCTTTGCGGCCATGCGCGAGCGTCTGGCCATTGCCGATGTGCCCGCTCCCTTTAAGGGATCTGCCGTGGCGCTGATTGCCGCCGGTTTAATGAGCATGGCCTTTATGGGTTTTGCCGGATTTGCAGGTAGTGCCGTATGATGAGCAACGACGAGCTGTACTTTATCGCTGCCCTGGCCGCCTGCTTGTTTATTCTGGGCCTGGTGCTGTCTTTCCTGGCGCGCTCTTCCTTAACTGAAGAGAGCCTGGAGCAGAAGCTGGAGCGTGCACTGCCGGGCGTGCAGTGCGCGCAGTGCGGCTATCCCGGCTGCTCGGCCTACGCCAAGGCCCTGGCCGCAGGCGAGGTCACCTGCAACAAATGCATCCCCGGCGGCCCGGATACCGTCAAGGAGCTTGCCGACATCCTCGGCATCGGTGTGCCGATGGATGAAAGTGAAGATCTCATTTTTGCCCCGCGCAAGACTGCCTATATTCATCAGAGCCTGTGCACCGGCTGCCACCGCTGTGCCCGCCACTGCCCGGTCGATGCCATTGCAGGCGAGGTAAAGCAGCCCCATCACATTCTGACCGAAGAGTGCATTGCCTGCGGTGACTGCCTCAAGCAGTGCCCGGAGGAATGCATTGAACTCATTACTATGGATTTAAAGCTCAAAAACTTTAACTGGAATATTCAGTCCATTAGGATCACCGGAGGCAGCAAGTAATGGCCTCCACTCAGCTTGCCAAAATCCTGCAGGGCAAAATCTGGCGCTTTTTCGGCGGCATCAAGCCCCAGGAACTTAAGAACACTTCAGACTGCGCCATTGAGGAGCTGCCGCTGCCCTCTTTGATCACCCTGCCCCTTGAGCGCCATTTGGGCGAGGGCGGTGAAATCCTGGTCAAAGCAGGCGACTACGTCAAGGCAGGCCAGCCGCTTACCATTCCCGGCGGAAGACGCAATGTGCCGCTGCACGCCTCCACCTCCGGCACCGTGATGAGCATCGGCATGCAGGTGCTGCCCCACCCTTCCGGCTTTACCGGATTGTGCGTCACCATTAAGCCCGACGGCCTGGATGCCGCTGTTGACCCCGCCCCCATCCCGAACTGGCAGGAGAAGACCCCGGATGAACTGTTGGAGCGCATCCGCTTTTTCGGCATTGAGGGTCTGGGCGGCGCGCAGTTTCAGACCGCGGCCAAATTAAGCTCGGCCATTGAGGGCGATCGCACCTGTCAGATCTTCATCGTCAACGGCTGCGAGTGCGAACCGGTGGCCACCTGTGATGACCGTCTGATGCAGGAAAAGGCTGAGGACATCATGCAGGGCATCGAGATTGTGCGCCACATCTTAAAGCCGCAGGCGGTCATCGTGGCCATCGAGGACAACAAGCCAGCCGCCATCAAGGCCATGCAGGCCGCAGCAGGTGACCGGGCCGTGATCCGCGTGATCCCCACCCTCTACCCCTCCGGAGCTGCACGCAACCTGATTAAGATCGTGACCGGCATTGAGATCCCCTACAAGGCCCATACCTCAGACTGCGGCATTGTGGTGGACAATGTTGAGACCGTGTTTGCACTAAAGCAGGCGGTGATTGACGGCATACCGCTTATCAAGCGCGTCATCACCGTGGCAGGCGACAGCCTGAAAAAGCAGGGCAATGCCTTAGTGCGCCTTGGCACCTCGGTGCGCTTTGTGCTCAATCACTATCATTTAAATCCCGAGCGGCGCCAGCGCATTATTTTAGGCGGCCCGCTGATGGGCTTTACCGTGCCCACCATTGATGTGCCGATCACCAAAAGCGCCACCTGCGTGTTTGCACCGACTACTGAAGAAGTGCCGCTGGAGGACGAGGCCGTCAACTGCATCCGCTGCGGGCGCTGTGCGCGCGTCTGCCCCAGCCGCCTGGTGCCCTATCAGATGTATGCCTATTCACGGGCCGGTGATCATGCCCGTGCCAAGAAATGCGGCATCTCAGACTGCACTGAGTGCGGCTGCTGTGCTTTCGTATGCCCCAGCCGCATCCGCCTGACCTCGCAGTTCCGCAAGGAAAAAGCCATTCAAAACCTGCTCTGGGAGAACGAAAAGCGCAATGAGCGCGCCCGTGAGCGCATGGCCGCCCGTCAGGAGCGTCTGGCCAAAGAAGAGGCCATACGCGCTGAAAAGAAAAAGGCCGCCCTGGCCCGCATTCAGGCCCAGAAACAGGCCGGAGCTGCAGCAGGTACTGCCGGTGCCGCATACGGAGGGGCAGGTGCTGGTGCTGGCGCCAAATTATCACCCGAGGAGCTGCAGCAGCGCCGCCAGGCTGCAATTGAAGCCGCCCGTCTGCGCGCACAGCAAAAGAAGGCCGCAGCTGCCGGGACAGCGGCAAATTCCGGTGGATCTGAGGCTGGTGCTGGTGCTAGTACTGCCAAAGCAGCAGGCGCTGCCGCCGGGCTTTCTCCTGAGCAAATACAAAAGCGCCGTCAGGCCGCACTTGCCGCAGCCAAACTGCGCTCACAGCAGAAGAAAGCTGCAGCCGGAGCTGCTGCTGAAAATGCCAATGCAGCAGCTGGTCAGGAAAGTGCTGCAGATGCCGGCTCGGTGCGCGAGCAGGCAGCCCAGGTGCTGGCCACAGACCGGGTGCAGCGTCAGGGGGAGACAGCCCAAAGCGCTGAGAACCTGCCTTACAACTTAAGGCGCGGAGCCGTGCCCAAGAAGGCCGAGATTGTGGCTGAAAAGTGGGTGGAACCCGCTCCCCTGCCTCCCACCGGCCAAAAGGTTGAAAATCCGCCGCAACATGAAATCGTGGTGGAAGAGCACAAATATCACAGCATCTATGCTCCGGCCCCGGAAAAGGCCCGGGAGTACAAGCTGCCGCCCAATTTATCCAAAGCAAGGAAGAAAGATTAATGCAAATCTCAGTTCAAAGCGCCAAGCAGAATCTGGGTATTGAGGCCGCGCCGCATCTGCATGCCGGCCTGTCCACACAGCGCATCATGGCACTGGTGCTGCTCGCCCTGCTCCCGGCCTATGCGGTGGTGCTCTATTTTTACGGTTTTGCCGTGATCTGGCAGTTGGGGCTCTGCCTTGTTACCGGTGCCGTGTGTGAGGTGCTCACCGCCCTGCTGCGCGGGCGGCGCCTCAAGCGCGCTTTGTGCGACCTCTCCTACGTGGTCACCGCCGCCCTTTTAGCCCTGACCCTGCCCTCACTGATGCCCTGGCATTTGACCGTGGTGGCGATGGCCTTTGCCATTCTCATTGTCAAGCAGTGCTTTGGCGGCCTGGGCATGAATATCTTCAACCCGGCCATGGCAGGCTTTGTGTTTCTTATCATCTCTGCGCCAGGCTCATTTTTTACCACCTATATTGCCCCTGCTCCGGCAGCCATTAGTGTGGCAACGCCCTCACGCACGCTCGATGTCATCCTCGCAGGTGACAGCACTGACCAGAGGGCGCTGGTCGATGAAATCAAGGCCATTAATGTCAGCGCTGATGCCTTAAGCGGGGCTACCTTCCTGGAGAGCATCAAGACTGCCCGCAAGGCCCAGACCGTAAGCGCCATTCCCGCCCCTGAATTTACAGACAGCGCCTATCAGGCTTATCTCTTTTTGGCAGGAGCCTACCTCTTGGGTGGGGTGGTGCTGATTGCCTGTAAAGTGATTTTGTTTCAGATGCCGCTTGCTTTCCTTGCCACCGTGGCCGCAGGAGGTGCACTGTGGCATCATCTGGCACCGGATGCGTCCATCAGTGCCCTGGAGCACCTGCTCTTTGGCGGCACCATGCTCGCAGCCTTCTTTATCATCACCGATCCGGTAACCAATGCCGGCACCTCCAAGGGCCGCGTGGTGTTCTCCATTATCTGCGCCCTGTTGCTGCTGCTCATCCGCGTGAAAGGCTCTTACTCGGACTCAGTTGCCTTTGCAGTGCTGCTGTCCAATGCCGCGGCCCCGCTGATTGACGTGCTCACCCGCCGCCGTCCCTTCGGGATTGGCTATAAAGAAGGAGGACTGCGCTGATGCCTTATTTAACTGAACACTTAAATCTGCGCTCCTTTCTGGCAGGGCTCTTCCTCGCCCTTATCGGCGCCGTGTGCTTTGCCCTCATTATCCTCGCGCAGAACGACACCCAGGCTTTAATTGCCCATAACCGCGCCGCGCAGGAGCAGGAAATTGCCGATACTCTGCTGCCCCCGGAGGTCTTTGGCAGCGATCTGCAGATGGACTGCTATTTAATTTCCGATCCGCGCATCGGCCAGAACATGAAACTCTATGCCGCCCGTGAGGGTGACCAGATTAAGGGCTATATCCTGCAGTATTCCACCGCCCGCGGCTATTCCAATCCGCTGGTCATGATCTCAAGCTTCAACGCCGACAAGAGCCTGTACCGCGCTGACATTCAGTTCAGCCGCGAGACCCCGGGCATCGGCGACAAGTTAGACCGCCGCCACGGCACTTTCCTGGATGCCTTAAGCGGGAAGAACCTCAAGAATGTGAAATGGGATGTCAAAAAATTCGGCGGTGACTTTGATTATGTAACCGGCGCCACCGTGACCTCGCGTGCGCTCATTTTAGCCAGCCGCGATGCGCTGCAGGTGCTCTCTGAGGCTGACTTAAACCGCCTGAAAAAGTGCAGGGTAAAACGTTAAGCCCTGCAAGGGAAAAACAGCATAACCCCAAGGCGTAAGCTCGAACAGATTTGATAGAGAAAGGATTGAGATGACTGAAGAAAACGCAAAGGCAAAAGCGCATACCGTGGAGGGCACCGCCGTCCCTGAGGCTGTGCTGGAAGAGAGCAAAAAGCAGCGCCAGAAGAAAAAAGGCCCCTCGCTTTTAACCATTTTAATTAAGGGCCTGTGGAAGGAAAACCCCGGGCTGTGCCAGCTTCTGGGCATGTGCCCGCTTCTGGCTGTCACCACCTCGGCAGCAAGCGCCTTAGGTCTTGGCATTGCCACCACCTTGGTGGTGGTGATCTCCTCATTTATCATCTCGCTTCTGCGCGCCTTTATCTTAAAGGAAGTGCGCATCCCGATTTACGTGATGCTCATTGCTGCCATTGTGACCATTGTGTGCTTTGAGGTGGAGGCCTATTACCCCAAACTCTATCAGCAGCTGGGCATTTACCTTGCCCTAATCGTCACCAACTGCATCATCATGGGCCGGGCCGAGGCCTTTGCCGGCCGTTCAGGGCCGATTGCCTCTGCAGTTGATGCCCTGGCCTGCGGCGTGGGCTTCTCCCTGGTGCTCTTTGTCTTAGGCTCATTGCGTGAGATCTTAGGCTCCGGCACTTTCTTTGTGGGCGCATCTGACCTGTTAGGGCCCTGGGCAGAGAACTTTGAGGTGAGACTTATCGACGCCGATGCCTCCTACCTGATTGCCATTCTGCCCCCGGGCGGCTTCTTCATTCTGGCGCTGCTCATTGCCCTGAAGAATGCGATCGACAACCGCTCCAAGAACAAGGCTGAAAAGCGCCTGCGCATCCGCTCGCTGCACGTCTAAGAGCGTTTCAAACCTGGCAGGCGGGCGGCAATCTTTGCCGCCCGCGCTGTTCTGCCGCTGCCCATTTCCATCAGCTACCTGCCCTTAACGGCTCTTTAATGAAACTCATCTGCCGGCGTTTTTGCGCTGCACACCTGCGCCAGCAGCACGTAAATCCGTGAAAAAACCCCGCCGCAGTGCGGTTTTACCATCTCTTTAACTTCGCCCCGCTGACAAATCGCGCTTTCTGTCTGATTTGGCACAGCTGTTGCTTAATCAAGTGCGCAGGGGAAACACTAAAAAAATATAAATCCCCGCTCAGGAAGAGAAAGGAAGTCCCCCACGGGACAAATTAAAGACAAGATATGTGGAGACTTACTTATGTTTGGCATTTCGCTCAGCGGTATTACCAACGCGCAGAAGTATCTGGATGTTACTTCAAACAATATCGCCAACGCCAACACCACCGGCTTTAAGGAATCGCGTGCTGAATTTGCAGACGTTTATGCAAACAGCATCTTCCAGAACAACAAAACGGTGGTGGGCATGGGCTCGCAGAACTCCTGTGTAGCACAGCAGTTCCATCAGGGCAATCTCTCCGGAGATACCGGCAACAATCTTGATATGGCCATTCAGGGCGACGGCTTCTTTGTGCTCTCCAATGAGTGCAACCCGGCCGACGGCACCCACTATGTTTCAGACCGCACCTATACCCGCGCCGGTGCTTTCCAGATCAATAATGAAGGCTATCTGGTGACCGCTCAGGGCGATTTCGTGCAGGGCTGGGATGTGGATGATGACGGTGATGCCATTTCCCTCGATTTATCGGCCACCCACGCCATCAATTTCCCGCAGGATACCGGTGCCCCCAAGCCCAGTTCACAGATCGGCATTTCAGTGAACCTGCCTGCCGGTGCTGAGCTCGCTCCGGTGCCCGATGAGAACGATCCCAGCGGGCGTGACGGCCGCTGGGAGCAGGATGTCGGCTCCTTAGTTAAAGTCTATGACACCAGCTTTGACCCCAATAATCCGGACACCTATACCTGCTCGACCTCACAGACCGTGCACGATTCCTTGGGTGCCGCCCACAACCTCACCTATTATCTGATGAAGATCAAAGAGGACAATGCGGCCAACACCACCACCTGGAATGTGGTCTGCTATATGGACGGCCAGCCGGTAGATATTGCCACCTCTGTCAATCCGGCCGCCAATCCGATCCGTATGGAAGTGGTGGACAGCAATTCCTCGATTGAGGGCACCAATCTGTACGGCTTTCAGATGACCTTTAATTCAGACGGTTCGCTCAGCGAGATTTTCCCGGCAGCACTGAACCTGGCAAACGAGGGTACTTACCGCTCTCCGCGTCCGGATACCGACACCTCTTTGTCCATCCACTACAACACCGACGGCACCCTGCACTCCTCCATGGGCGGCGGTGTGGATGACACCCAGGATGTGAACATTCAGTTCGGCGCCACTCAGTACGGCAGCTCCAGCTTTACCGTCAATCAGAACTCCATTCAAAATGACGGCTACTCCACCGGCATTCTGGTGAACGTCTCAGTGAGCGAAGACGGCATCATTCAGGCGGAGTACTCCAACGGCCGCTATGTCAACATCGCCAAACTCGCCATGGCGGACTTCATCAACCCGCAGGGCCTCACCAAGGTAGGCGACACGCAGTGGAAGCAGTCCATTGCCTCAGGTGAAGCCACGCCAAAAGAGCCAAACCGCGGCTCAGCCGGCTCAATTAAGGGCGCGAACTTAGAGGAGTCCAATGTGGATCTGACCGAGCAGCTCGTGGAGCTTATCGTGGCACAGCGCAACTATCAGGCCAATGCGCAGTCGCTGCAGACCCAGAACACCGTGATGGACTCCATCATGAACATCCGTTAACCGCTTTCTCTCTCTTATCTTGTCGCTCAAAACCGCCAAACGGCGGTTTTTTCGTGTATGCTGTGCCAGAACATTAACCGTTAATGCGTTGTTTGAGCCGCAGACCGGCCGGCTTTATGCCGCGCCGCCTTGCACAGCACTAATTTAGGAAACAGCAAAATAAATGACAGCAGAGCAGATGCAAATCACCATCCAGGCCTTTGACAACTTACGTGATGCCAAGCCCATCATTGAGATCCGAACCGCGGTGTTTATGTTAGAGCAGGGCTTTACCGAAGAGTTTGACGCCATCGACAAGGTTGCGCAGCACCTGCTGCTCTCGGTCAACGCGCGCCCTGCCGCCTGCTGCCGGATCTTTCCTGACCAGGACGAAGCTGGCAGCTGGATCTTAGGGCGTATCGCGGTCATCCGGGAACTGCGCGGATTGGGCCTGGGTGAGGCCATGCTCGGTGCGGCGCTGTCCTTTATTGGCCAAAAGACGGGCGCCCAAAAGGTAAAGCTGGCCGCGCAGCTGCAGGCACAGGGCTTTTACGAAAAGTTCGGCTTTAAGCCGGTGGGAGAGGTGTTCTATGAGGAGACCTGCCCGCATCAATGGATGGAGCTCAGAGTGCAGGCGTAAGACC
>JADINH010000192.1 GCA_017694225.1 Candidatus Avisuccinivibrio stercorigallinarum | reverse complement strand
AACATGCCTAGCACCTTAAGCAGTTTTAGGGCTATTACCAAGTAATGCGCCTTCCCTGTTTACAAGTAACTTACCAATTTCTTGTAAGATCGAATTTATTAGGGTCGGCAAATCTTTATTGAGTTTTTGATCCCGTGACGACGCTTTTTTCCTTTCACAAAATTTCTTCATCTGACTTAGAATTGCCTGCTCTCTGGTATAAATGGTAACGCGGCACATATTATCGACACGCGCTTGCATCCAGTCGTAAAGCCCTGTCAGAGGCTCACGCATCACCTTTAACAGGGACAGCATCTCCAGGCGGTATTGAGCAACTTTAGCTCCGAAGTGCAGCTTCAAACCGGCGGCGATTAAACAGCAGCCAATATAAAGTATGTTGATAGTTTCATTAGCAGAATTAATACTTTGTCTAAGAGAACTGCCCGAGCGCAGCCCCTTTATAAATAATTCGACTTGCCATCTAATTCTGTATAACAAATATATACCTTCGCCGTTCATTACATCACGCGTAAGGTTGGTGTAGTACAGGCCATAGGGTGTTTTGCTCCTGCTGCATTCTGGCTTCTTCATTGCAACCACACGTCTGACGGAGCCATCAGTATCGCAGTATAAATCGACATCCTTGCTCTTCTTTGATGCGATTTTGCACAGATCCTTCAAGTCCTTGCCTACTAGAGCCTGAGCCTTCAGCGCGCGGCCACTGCTCATGTTGTAAGAACTGATTACGCGCCCATTGCGGCTCTTCTTGCCTCTTACGACGAACTTGACGTTATTAGCGTCCAATTTATCAAAAAGTTCGGCACTTTCATATCCGCGGTCCATCAGCACCAAGCTTCCTTTGAGCAGTTCGGCCTCGACGTTTTCACGCTCGTCGCCGGTTCCCTCTGACAGATTGATGTAGACAATTTTTTTGTTCAGGATAGAGTATGCAATATGCAGCTTAAAGGCGGCTGTAGTATCTGTCTTTGATTTGCACTTGTCGCCCAAGTTGGCAATACAGCGGGGATAGAGCCTAAGTTCCATGCCGTCGATGGCTACAATGTCATTGACATGGAGCTTCTTAGCCAATCTTCTCACAATTCGATCGCTTGCACCGCCGCGGTCAAAAGACTGCGCTATAACACCGAAGAGAATGCTGAGCAGTTCTGTCACGTATTCCTGGACGCCCTCACGGCTGACGCAGTTGTGGTATGGAGTTGACTCGGTATGAATGCCGAGCTTATTGCAGGTGTGCTCACGCAGCGCGGCAAGGGTGTACTTGCATTTATCATGCGGTATACACAGGTAATCGACCCAAGCTCTGACAACCTCATCGATGGTAACTTTTCTTTTGCGCTGAATAAGGCCGCTATTGCGGGCAAGCGTCTCTAATATGCTGCCTAAGATATCGATGATGTTGGTGGGTAATTTATCTAAACTTGCATTTTCAGCTGGTCTAAGTAATAATGTCGTCATAGTTTTTCGTATTTATGTTTTTCTAAAGCCCTGTCCTCGGACGGGGTTTTTGTTTGCCGTAAAACTGACAAAATTTTAGCGATTTTTTCCTTTAAAATCAATGGTTTAGCATGGTTTTCGGGGTGTTTTTGGGGAAAGTGTTCAAAATTTTTAAACAAGAACAAGCCCAAAGTACCCTAAAAATTTAGGAGGGGCAGCTACAGGCAAAAACTGACGGTTGGCGTTTTTCCTTGTAAAACAAGGGAAAGCGATTTTGGGCGGTCACGGAGGGTATGGATACCCACCCCTGAAAATACGTATAGTTTTCTAAAATTTCCTTTAAAATCAAGTACTTAGCTTAAGATTCTAGGCATGGCACCGACTTCAACCTTTCAACCATTGTTGGTTATACCCTGCAGGAAATAGAGCAGTTTTTTAAGTACCATTTAGAACAAGCCGTAACTGCGGTCAATGCCAACAAGGATGTATATGGTAGAACTGATGATATTACCTATGATGAACTGCTAAGTGACATCAAAGCACATTATGACGGCTATTGTTTTGATCCTTTATTGAAGGGCGGCCGGGTGTTTAACCCCTGGTCAATTATTTCTTTTTTAAGAAAACCTTATGCGGGATATTTAAGTTATTGGTCTTTGTCCTCCTCAGGTGCAACGCAGGTTTTTTGTGATTTTTTAAAAAACAAAATAAAATCTGCAGATGGCATTACTGAGTATTTGAATCCTGATTTTGATATCTTAGTCAGGGAAAAGGATCTGCATCCGCCTCTTGATGATATTACTTCAAATAAATACCCCTTAGTGGCAGTGTTGTATCAATGCGGGTATCTTACATATAAATCCCGCAAATACAATGGGATATATGTAGGTCTGCCAAATGAAGAAGTCAAGAAGGATTTTATTAATACAGTCCTGGATGTTGCCTTAAATAGTAATAAGGAACCAGATCAGCAGTTTGAGTTAGTGTATGCTGAAAAAACGGCCAAAGCTTTGTTAAACAAAGATATTGCACAAATCAAAAGAATTTTTAACGAATACTTCAATGAGCTTTTAACTTTTCAAAGTTCAGTAGATATGACTGAAAGCTTATATCGTGATTTCTATTACGATGTGCTGTGGTTTTTAAACTATAAAGTAAACCGGGAAGTTCAAACTGCACTCGGCCGCTGTGATTTAACCGTGGAAAATGAAAAATATCTCTATGTTATTGAATTTAAATTAGCAGCGTCTGACAATGAAAACGAAATACAGCGGCTTCTTGAAACAGGCCGGGCTCAAATCATTAACCGGGATTATCACGTAAGAGTTACCGATAAAGAGGTAGTTCCTCTGATTGCGGTCTGCTGCTCGCAACGCACTAAAGATGCGGCAGGGTCAAAACCTGCACGCGGCGTGCTCGCATTAGAAGAGGTCGGGATGGACAAATGACCATGAGAGAGCCGGCAGGCCGTAAGGCAATTTCTTCCAGCTTATCACGGAGTACTCAATGCAGCCGTTAAAGCCGCTTCCTTTATCTGTCAGTGATTTTGCCACCATGAGCGACGGCGGTTATGCCTACGTGGACAACACCGATGTGATTGCCAAGCTGGCTGACTGTAAATGCCCGTACTTTCTGTCCCGTCCACACGGCTTTGGCAAAACTACTTTGCTCTCCACCTTCCATGAGCTCTTTGCCAACGGCACCGGCCGCTTCAAGAACCTCAAGCTCGCATCCAGCGGTTTTGAACTTGATAAGCCGGTTAAAGTGCTGCACCTTGACTGGGGCGGCACCGGGAGGCTGGATGATCATGGCTTTAATTCTTTCGTGCGCCATCAGCTCAAGGAGCAGGCAGAACAAAACGGTATTGAGTTTGAGCTTGGCGACGATGCCGATATCACTAATGATTTTCACAGCCTGCTCTTTAGTGCTGAGCCGCAGTCCCTGGTGCTCCTTATCGACAATTACGATGCTGTGCTTGGACCGCCCTGCCGGCCCAATGCCGATCTTGCACAGCTCGTCCGCACGCTGACGGATTTCTTTAATCTGCTGAAATCACAATACACCAAGTTCCATTTTCTTATGGTCTGCGGCATGAGGCCCTACAGGATGATCAGGAGCTTTGATCTTTATGATTTTGGCAAAGTGCCGGAAAATGCCGTCTTGACCGGGTATTCGGAGGAGAACCTTGCAGTGTGCTTTAAGGATTATCTGGAGCGGGCGGCAGAGATCCTAAATCAGGAAGATCCTGACGGCTCGCGCTTTGGCGGCCCTTTCACGGTGCAAAAGCTGACATACCGGCTTAAGGCCGAGTATTTAGGCTGGGACTTTATTTCCCTGGAGGATAAATTCCCGCAGTACTTTAATCCGGCAGACATCCTCGGATTTCTCAACAATCCTGCGGCGGGCTTTAAGCATTACTGGGCCGAAACAGAGGAAGAGCGCGGCATGATTGAGGTGATGCAGAGCTTTATCAAAAGCAGGCTGGAGGAGGCTGCAGGGTGGAAGGTCAAAGGCGATCCGGTGACGCCGCTTTTTGATCCTGACTTTGCAGTTTTTTTGTCATCATTTGACCCCACACTGCTCAGTGATCTTCCGGAAGGCACTTACTCCTGGAAGCGTGTGATGCAGCAATGCGGATATCTGACCTTTAAGATTGATGAGGATGCGTATAACAATCCTCGTTCCAGGTACTGCAAACAGCTCGAACTTGCCAATAAGCCGGTAAAGCAGGCCTGGCTCAGAGCGCTGCTTGAGCTGACCCCGGACGTCATCCCTGTGTGTTTCAGAGAGCAGTTTTGCAGGCTGCAGGAACATTATCAGGGGGCTGGCTGAGTTCTGCTACATCCTGCATCAGCAGCAGGAGCAGCAGCTGATGCGGCTGGACAAATGCTGCCAGGGGCGGGCGCTTTTACCTGCATGGCAGAACTTTGGGCTGCAAGCGGTGAACTTTAGTCTGAAGAGCCCAGGGGTGGGATTGCAGCCTATGGCCGGTCAAAGCGGATGCATGCAGCTCGATTGGGAATGCGTGCGCAGTGTGCTGTTCCGTGGCGGGGCAGACCGTTGCCGGTTTATGGCAGCACAAGACGTGGACACTGGGCAGTGAACAGGCCTTGGGCCTGAAGCTGGTGTCTGATGTTCTTAAGGTGATCTGCCCTGATGCCTGGGGCCGCGGCTGGTGCTGGGGGCCTTCAGCGCAAAAATTGAACGTGGTATCAAAAGATCCACAAATGGCGATGCGTCTGAAGGCCCATACTCATGATAGCCCATGCGGCCTTTTGTTCAAAGCGTGTATTCCTCAAAGTGTGAGCACGGCTGCAAAAAAGAATCGGGCGGTGAGATCAGAGCAAGAGCAGCAGCGTCGTCCCTTGCAGGTGCCAGGTCGGATCAGTGCAGATCAATGCTCATGGTATTTGTCATGCGTCCCTGTAAAAGACAGGCCCGGCCGTGAGAGCATGCAGGAGCTGCAGACAGGTCTGCCGGCGGCATAGGCACCGAGCTGGGAAGTTGATGTGCTTGATGGTGCCTCAGGATCGGGGAAGGGCACTGGTGGATGCAGCCGGCCTCTGTTGCTGTATGGTCAGCGGCGGACAAGCGGGGTGAGACGGATAACGGCAAGGACCGGTCAGATGCGCTTTGGTGTGTTGCGGGTATAGGGCAGTGGGGATGTTCGTTTTGGTGGTGATATGGGGCAGAGCAGCTGTCCGGCGGCTAAGCTGCAGGGCTGGGCGGGAGCAGTGCGTCCTGATTTGTCTGCCGCTGTGTGCAAGAGTGCTGCTGAGAGGAAGTGCAGCCTGGCAGGCAGGGGATTAAGAGGTGATGGCACCAAGATCTCTGCTCTGACAGAGTGCAAAAATGTTTGTTTTTGCTCACGAAGTACACAAGATTCACCAAGGCGGGCTTCTTTACCAGAATTTCCCAAAAACTTCTGTGATCTTTATCAAACAGGTGATTATAATAGCGGGCCGAAAAAGTGACGTAGATCACATTGTAAAGTTTAAAGAAGAGGAAGCTATAGTATGTTTGCGCATATCCCCGCTGGTATGTGGACCATTATTCTGCTCATTTGCTCAAATTTTTTCATGGTCTTAGCATGGTACGGTCATCTGAAGTTCCCTTCAATCACCATGTGGCACGTGGTGCTTTTCAGCTGGGCTATTGCCTTTTTTGAGTACTGCTTCCAGGTGCCGGCTAATCGTATCGGCTACGGCCACTTTAATGCCGCCGAGCTCAAGACCATTCAGGAAGTTATTTCCCTTTCGATCTTCATGGTTTTCTCGGTAATGTATTTGCATGAGAAATTGACCTGGAACTATGTCGTCGGCTTCGGCCTGATTGTGCTGGCCGCCTTTGTGATCTTCCATAAGTGGTGATCTAACCTCAAGCCCTAAAACCAATAAACCTTCCTTCTATTAAAGCTCCTGCCGCTGCAGGAGCTGTTTGCCGGTCTTGGGCGGGCACTGACACCTGCAAACACCACAGGCACAGCTCAACAGCTGCAGCTGCTGGCATCCCGGGCGGCAGCAGAGGTGCCTCAGCTGCAACATCATGCAGCTGTCCCTGCGCTTTCAATCTCCTCAAACAGCAGGTGGCCTGGCTGTTGGGGGAGCGGGGGGTGCAGTAGTGTGCTGTGCTGCCGGTGAGCCTTCAGGTCCGGCGGCAGGGCAAATGGGCGTGGGGGCAATGCTCCCGGCCTGATAAATGCCCTCATGGAAATTCCACTTTAAAGATGCAGCCCTTCTCTAAATCCTGATGCAGCAATTCCTATAACTTGAACAGCACTCAAAAATTAGCAATTATCGTAACTTGATGCATCCCATTGTTTTTTATACTAATAAAAAGATCTCATATTTCAGATTTGGCTTATAATCAATTTTAGCGTTTTTGCCGCTGTTGAAGACCTTACGCGCCATCATGCAAAGTACCACCAGCCTTAAACAGGACATGCCCTTATTAGCTTGTACTGCTTACTGGAGCGCGGCTCAGAATGGCAGCAAGTAACGCAGGCTTTAAAGCCAAGATTAGAACTGTGTCTTAGTGCTGGCATCGTTATTCAGGATAGGCTGGAAGTTCAATGGCTCTCCTAGTCTATGTGCATCTTTTGCAATCAGCACCTTATGGAGAACAGGCGCATCGTTAGGTACAATGATCATGAAAATTTCCTTTTTTGGCGGTGCTTGACTTTAACTGATTAGCACCGCTATCAGCCAATTTAATCCAAAGCAGAGCATCCTGTATGGGCTTGCCATAAAATCTATGATGCTGGCAATGCTTTACTTTAGAAGGGGTAATCTCAAGGTGCTCAAGATGTGGGAATTGCTGGAGCAGGATATAGGAACGGGGATGTTCAGGATGCAGGAATTACTGCATCAAGATAGGCAAATGTCCACCTCATTGCACTCAGTGCCAGAAGTCAGCAGCGGTTGCAGCAACAGAGCGGGCATCAAGGAGCAAGCTGCAAGCTGCAAGCTGTGGTTTAGCAGTGAGCAGCAAGCAGCATCAGCAAGCGGCAAGGAGAGAGCAGCTAACAGCAGGCAGTGGACAGCGGACAGCGGGCAGGTCAATGTTCTCAACGGCTTGAAGCTCATGCTCTCAAGGCTGAGAAGCTGATGATCTCGATCGAAAGAAGCAGCTGAACACGGACAGGCTGGCAGATGCTCTCAGCTTTGAGGATGAGGTGATCTCAGGCGGTAAATTTCCTGAGCTGACGGCCTGTAAAAGCCTTGAAAAACAGACTTTTTTAGGAGTGCAGATCCAGCTTTTTGCCACTGACAAAAAAGGTCTGCATCCCCTGCAGGATCAATAACTTTGTGTGGTCTTGAGCCTGAACTTCCTTTGCCTGAGAGCATTAATTTCAAAGATGCACCTTCAGGCTTGCGGTTCAGCAATTTACCAGGATCAGGTTCCCGTTCGGTAATTTGCCGTTGCTGGAAGCTGGTGCTTCGGCAGGCAGGAGCGGGCAGATCAGATTAAACCAGAACAGAGCTGATTTGATCCGAGTCGATCCGAGACGGGCAGGCTAGGCTAGGCCAGGGAGAGTTGATCTCTGAAAGCTGTGCCCAAGTGGACTGTGTAAAGGCCGGAAGCTGGAGATACCCAAGCTGCAGAACTGCCGGCCAAACAGCTGTCGCTGCCCGGCCATATTGTTGTCATTGGCCAGCCAAATAGCTGTCATTGTCTGGCCATATTGCTGTCTTTGGCCGGACATATAGCTGCCGAAGGGCGTAAGTATGCTGAATTTGCCTGCAGGCATTTACGTGGCTGGGATGGCATCTGCCTGACAGCACAATACAGGCAGATGCTGAGCAGCAGAGGAAACTGCAGGAAAAAGCCAGTCTGTATTTGCAAGGCGGCAGGCGTCATTTTGCAGGCAGAAGACGGTATCTGCAGAGGGCAAAGTGCAAAGGGCCAAGGATGAAGGGCGAAGTACTGCAGCGGGGTGAGGCAAAGTGTGCCTGGCATGGGTGCCGGGTGCTTGGGCGTGCCCTGCAGTCCTCGATGGCAGCAGGTCAGCCGGGCCTGACGGCGTCAGACCCAGCCCACTGACAGCACTCAGTCCGGGCCTTCAAGAGGCAGTTTGAGGGCACCTATCTGCCCTGCCGGACAAGACGGTGCCGGCGGACACATCCAGGGAAAAGGCTTTGCCGTGAGCAAAGCTCACGGCAAAGCAAAAAAGAAAAACCAAAACACCGGCCTGCAGGAGGGCCTTACCCTCCTGCAGGCGGCAGGGCCCTGTTTCAGGGCAGGAATGCGCCTCAACGCCTCAACGCCTCAAAGTGCAACTCATCAGCACTGCCTGCCATTCTGCGGGTCTGCGTGCGCCTTGACTGACTGCAAAGCAGCAGCCGGGCAGGCAGCATACAAAAATGACCAGGCCGCATTCCATGCATCGGCAGTCGATACTGCACCTGTGCCCTGCGATTTTTGGTGTGCAGTGTTCCTTTTTGATGCGGCGGGAGTATACTTAGCCCGGTCAACAGATCCCGCAGCACGGTTTGTCCCGACTCGTTCTCTGGCATGGGTTGCTGCCTGGTCTAAAAACTTTTTAAAAATTTTATGGAGACCTCAAGGTGCGGTGTAAGCACCGTTGGTTTTAATTATGCCTAAAATTACTCTTCCCAATGGCGCTGTCAAAGAGTTCGACAACGCAGTCTCAATTTTTGAAGTAGCACAAAGCATCGGCCCGGGCCTGGCCCGCAACTGTGTAGCCGGACGCATTGACGGCGTTCTGCATGATGCCTGTGATTTAGTAGATCATGATGCCAAGGTGGAGATTGTCACCCCGCAGGAAAAAGACGGCATTGATATCATCCGCCACTCCTGTGCCCACCTCTTGGGCCACGCCATCAAGCAGTTATGGCCTGAGACCAAGATGGCCATAGGTCCTGTGATCGACAACGGCTTCTACTATGACGTTGATCTGGAGCACAAGCTTACCGCTGAAGACCTTGAAAAGCTTGATGCCAAGATGCATGAACTGGCCAAGACTGACTATCCTGTCATCAAGGAAGTTGCCACCTGGCAGCATGCCTGGGATGTGTTTAATGAGCGCAATGAGCCTTACAAGAAGTTAATTCTTGAGGAGAACGTTGACAAGAACGATCACCCCGGCCTGTATCACCATCAGGAATACATCGACATGTGCCGCGGCCCGCATGTGCCTCACATGGGCTTTTGCAAGCACTTCAAGCTCACCCACTTTGCCGGTGCCTACTGGCGCGGTGACAGCAAGAACAAGATGCTCCAGCGCATCTACGGCACTGCCTTTGCCACCAAGGACGAACTTGCTGCCTACTTAAAGCGCCGTGAAGAGGCTGCCAAGCGTGATCACCGCGTTCTGGGCAAAAAGCTTGACCTCTTCCACTTCCAGCAGGAAGCTCCGGGCATGGTGTTCTGGCACAATGACGGCTGGACCATCTACCGAATCATTGAGAACTTCATGCGTGAGATGCTGCACAAGTATCACTACATCGAAGTCAAGACCCCGCAGATCATGGACAGAGTGCTCTGGGAGCGTTCAGGCCACTGGGACAAGTATCAGGAGAACATGTTTACCACCTCCTCTGAGAACCGTGACTATGCCATCAAGCCGATGAACTGCCCGGGTGCTATTCAGATCTTCAACAGCAGAACCCGCTCTTACCGCGATCTGCCGATCCGCATGGCTGAGTTTGGCAACTGCCACCGCAATGAGCCTTCAGGATCACTGCACGGCCTGTTGCGTGTGCGTGCCTTTGAGCAGGACGATGCCCACATCTTCTGCACTGAAGATCAGATCATGCAGGAAGTATCTGACTGCATTGCCATGGTCTACGATGTCTACGCCAACTTCGGCTTTGACAAGGTGGACGTCAAGCTCTCCACCAGACCTGAAAAGCGCATCGGCTCCGATGAGATCTGGGACAAGGCTGAGGATGATCTGAAGAAAGCCCTGGAGCTCAATCACCTTGAGTATGAGCTGCAGCCCGGTGAAGGCGCTTTCTACGGCCCGAAGATCGAGTTTACCCTGCACGACAGCCTCGACCGTGCCTGGCAGTGCGGCACTGTGCAGCTTGACTTCTCGCTGCCCGGCCGCCTCGACGCTCACTACATCGGTGAGGACAACCAGGAGCACACTCCGGTGATGATCCACCGTGCCATGTTAGGCTCCATCGAGCGCTTCCTCGGTGTGCTGACTGAAGAGTATGCCGGCTCCTTCCCGACCTGGCTGGCCCCCTGCCAGGCAGTGGTGATGAACATCACTGACAATCAGGTGGAATATGCCAAGTCCGTGGCCGACAAGCTCGATGCTGCCGGCATCCGCGTCAAGGCCGATCTGCGCAATGACAAGGTAGGCTACAAGGTGCGTGAGCACACCTTAATGCATGTGCCTTATATGCTGGTGTGCGGTGACCGCGAGGCTGAGAACGGCAATGTGGCTGTGCGCACCCGCAAGGGCGAAGATTTGGGTGTAATGTCGATTGAAGACTTGATCAAGATGATAAATTCAGATATTATGTCCCGCAATCTTGCACCTGCCAAAAACGCAGAGTCCAAGTAACGAATAAGAAAGGAAACGAGCACCCCAAAAAGAGGGTGCTTTGTTTTGCTTCTTTTGATTGAACTTTAAAACGAGGATAGTGCTATAAACAACACCAAAAAGACCGGTAAGGCTATGCCTAAGATCCGGGTAAACGGCGACATCAGATGCCGTGAAGTGCGTCTTTTAGGAGAGGACAATGAACTTATCGGCGTGATGCCCACGTCCGAGGCCCTGCGCCGTGCTGAAGATGCCGGTGTAGACTTAGTTGAAATCAGCCCCAATGCTGATCCTCCTGTCTGCCGCTTAGTTGAGTATGGCAAGTTCCTCTACGAAAAGAGCAAAGATCAGAAGAAGAAAAAGCAGAAAGTGGTGCAGGTCAAGGAAATCAAATTCCGTCCTGCCACTGACGAGGGAGACTATCAGGTTAAACTTCGCAACCTGATCCGTTTCCTCGAAGACGGCAACAAAGCAAAGGTAACCCTGCGCTTCAGGGGCCGTGAAATGGCACATCAGCACTTAGGTCTTGATGTGTTAAAGCGTGTGGAGAACGATCTCTGCAACGAACTGGGCATTGCCACAGTGGAATCCGCCTCCCGTGTGGAAGGCAGACAGGCCACCATGGTGCTTGCCCCCAAGAAGAAATAGATCGTCAGGGAATAAAGCGTTAAGCCCGGGCGCTGACCAGGTCAGAACCAGGCTGAACCTCCTGCGGTTAAATACAGCAAAACTAAATG
>JADINH010000026.1 GCA_017694225.1 Candidatus Avisuccinivibrio stercorigallinarum | reverse complement strand
AAATAGCAGTTCTCAAGCTTGAGCTGCATCTGCCCTGTCAGACCTTTTTCAAATTCAGTGCGCGCATTTTTATCTTTGATAAAGGAGATCCCGCACGAGCCTGAGCCAAAGCGCTGTTTGGCAATACAGGGATAGTGAGGCTCCTGCCCTTTTTCGTACAGCTCTGCACAATTGATACCGTCTGCAGCATGTTCCTGCATAAATTTATGCAGCCTAATCTTGTCGGTAACCAGATCAATGACTTCAAACCCGGCCCCCTGCAAAGCGAAATGATCAACCATGCGCCCGGCAGTGGCCAGCAGACGACCCAATGGCACCGGCAGCAAAGCACAGATCTGACAGCCGCTTAGTTTGCTGATAATGCGCTCTGGCTCTTTGAGATCTTC
Organism: Candidatus Avisuccinivibrio stercorigallinarum; assembly: GCA_017694225.1. Classification (GTDB taxonomy): domain Bacteria; phylum Pseudomonadota; class Gammaproteobacteria; order Enterobacterales; family Succinivibrionaceae; genus Avisuccinivibrio; species Avisuccinivibrio stercorigallinarum. The sequence continues at coordinate 10,060 of JADINH010000026.1, read as the reverse complement.
TTTAATCAGGATCAAGCGGCCGCCGCTTTGCGCTTCTAATTCCTTTATCTCAGTGCAGAAGCGCATATCCACTACTATCAGAGATGCTCCATATCGCAAAGCATCAAGAATAAAGGGATATTGTGTCCGGCCGGCCCCCAGAGCCAGGACGTACCCGGTAACTTCGTTTGACGGCAGGGCGCTGTTGTGCATTAATCGTTTTCCTTGTGGCTGACTGCAACTGTACAGATGACGGCAATATGCTCAAATGAACATTATAGACAATACGCCGGCACTTGTTCTGTCTCGATATAAAGTAACGGCATTCTGTGTTCTCTTTTGACTGACACACATGCGTCTTTCTGCAGCCAGTCTTAATTTTGCTTGACTGCTTTTGTATTGCAGTGTAATTTAATTTGTCATTAAGGAAAAAGAACAGTTTTATGCGAATAGATCAGCTTCCTGACTTTGCCAAGCCATACAAAACCAAGGGCTATGACGTCCGTCTGGTGAGGAACCGCTATCAGCGCTACAAGATTTCCTCAAAAAGAGTGCCAGGCAAAAAGTACCCGGTGCTGGTGCAGGAATACCTTGGGACCATTGATCCGGTTAAAGGTTTCATCCCCAAGCAGCCCAAGACAGCGGCGGCACAAAATTCTGCTAATGTTAACTTAGTCGAGTACGGCCTGAGCGACTTTATTATCCGGCAGTTTGAAAGCACTCTGCTGCGCTCTGTAGTCAGCAGTACCGAGCTGCTCTATCGGGGCATCCTGTATTATATGTACGGACACGCCTATGACCGCTTTGCAAAGTTGTCCTACTTAAGCCGGCAACTGGGACCAATTTCAGAGCCCGAGGCCCCCGGCGAGCTTAAATTTGTAATAGAGATTGCTCAGAAGATTGCTGAGCTGATGACAGCTTTGCTTCCGGATGAATCAGACCGTGACTACGTGGTGATCCGCCTGCGCGATCTTAAAGTCAGTATCAAGGAAGAGCGCCCGCGGGTGAAGTATCCATCTGATGTGCTGAAGATTCTCAAGAAATATAAGATAAAGCGGTGAAGTGCTGTTTACCGGGAAACCGCGCGCAACCGTATTCAGCCGCGCGCGTAGAGATCGCGATAGAACAGAGAACGTTTATTTGATCTCAGTGACGGTAAAGCCCAGGCCAGCAATCACGCCCTTTAACATCTCATCGGTGATGCTCTCAGGGAAGTCACCGCGGGCACACTTCTCCTCCAGACTCACTGTGACGTTTTTCACACCGGGCAGAGCTGACAGAGCTGAGAGCACTGAAGCAGTGCAGTGGGCGCAGTGCATGCCGTCAATTGAAATTACCTTTGCCATGATTTTCTCCTCTTTCTCAACAATAACTGATTCTGATGCCGCATCTGACCCAGCGACAATGTCGTCATCAGCGTCCGTAAGTTTCACAAAGTTAAGCCGCAGGGCATTGCTTACCACACAGATGGAACTGAGCGACATCAAAAATGCCGCCACCATAGGAGTGAGCTGCCAGCCAAAAGCAGTATAGAACGCACCGGCGGCCAGCGGGATGGTAAGCACGTTATAGATAAAGGCCCAGAACAAATTCTGCTTGATGTTGCGGTAAGTAGCAGCAGACAGGGCCAATGCCTTTTCCAGAGTACGCAGCTCTGAGTTCATAAAGACCAGATCACAGGCTGACACCGCCACATCGCTTGCACCGTGCACGCCAATGCCCACATCCGCCTTGGCAAGACACAAAGCGTCATTGACGCCGTCACCTAACATCACCACCTTATGCCCCTCGTTTTGCAGCGCGGTGATGGCAGAGAGTTTGTCAGCGGCCAAGAGCTCAGCCTTAAAGCTGTCAAGCCCCAGCTCGTTTGAAACATAAGCAGCCGCGGCAGTGCGGTCACCGGTGAGCATGGAGCATACCGCCCCGCGCTGATGCAGTGCAGCAATCAGCTCCTTAGCACCAGGCTTGATGCTGTCACCCAAAATGTAGGAGCAGAGCACGCTGTCCCCTGAAATCAAATGCAGCACTACATGCCCGCAGGCTTCTTCTTTTTCCGCTAGTGCACGAACTTTTGAGAGCTGTTCGGCAGGAGCAGCAGACAACATCTGATCTACCAGCTTGATGTTGCCCAGGGCATAACTCTGCCCGGCGATCTCTGCACTCACCCCAAGACCTGGCAGTTCTTTGAAATTCTCAACAGGAAGCACAGCTGCATGCGGATTTTTGCGCTTGACCGCCTCCACCAGTGCTTTGGCAATCGGGTGGGCTGACTTGCTCTCAAGCGACAGAGTCAGCAGATCTGCAAAGGCAGCAATGCCAGGACGGCTCTCCACCACCGAGAGCAGCTGCATATTGCCGGTGGTCAGGGTGCCGGTCTTGTCAAAGAGAAAGACATCGGCCTTATTTAAAATCTCCAGCACCTCAAGATTGCGAAACAATATGCCCATCCGGGCCGCGCGGCCCATACCGACCATCACCGCTGTCGGGGTGGCTAGACCCAGGGCACAGGGGCAGGACACCACCAGCACGCACAGAGCAAAATTGATGGAATGTGCGGCATCCCAACCGACCAGCAGATACCAGATAGCAAAGGTGATGAGCGCCAGCGTAATCACCGCCGGTACAAAGTAAAATGCGATGACGTCAGCCAGACGCGCAATCGGCACCTTTTGACTGACGGTGTCATCCATAAGCTGCACGATCTTGGCAAAGGTGGTGTCAGCACCAACGGCCTCTGCCTCCACCTCCAGATAGCCCTGAGTAAGGATGGTGCCTGAGAGCACCTTATCCCCGGCGCCCTTGTGCCGGCCCAGGCTCTCACCGGTAAGCGAGCTCTCATCCATAAAGCCGTCACCAGAGAGCACCACACCGTCAACGCCCAGGCTCTCACCTGCGCGCAAGATAACCACTGCACCCTTTTGCACCTTATCGGGTGAAAAGAGCTTTTCTGAGCCGTCAGGCTGACGCACCCGGATAAGTTTGGGGCTTAAGTCAATTAAGGCTGACACTGCACTTGAGCTTTTGACCTTGGCCTTGTGCTCAAAATACTTGCCGATGCCGACCAGGCAGAGTATGGATGCTGCCGATTCAAAGTACAGCGGAAATTCCTGATGCAGCAGATGTACTGAGCCGCCTGCAGGAATGAAACAGCTCTGATAAAGAGAATACAAAAAAGACACCGCAGAACCCAGCGCCACCAGCGAGTCCATATTAGGCGAGAGCTTAAAGAGCGCCTTAAAGCCGCGGATGAAATAATGGCGCTGCAGCAGCATCACCAGAGCGGCCAGCACCGCCTGAGTCCAGGCTGAAATCTGCGCGTCGGCAATCAGCGTGATGCCGAACATCGGCAGCATCGACACTGACATCAAAGCCAGGGTCAGGATAAAGGACAGGCACAGATCACGCTTCTGGCGGGCAAGAGCCTTTTCCTCGTCTTGTGCTGCTGTATTGGATGCAGCAGAACCAGGTAGTGCTGCGCGCTTCGCGCCGTAACCTGCAGCTTTGACCGCAGCTTCAATCAGGCTGTCATTTACCTTTTCCTCATCAAAGGCAATCTGCATGGAGTTCTGCAGCAGATTGACCTGACAGGAGGCCACTCCGTCCAAAGCACAGACCGCATGCTCCACCCTGGCGGCACAGGCGGCGCAGCTCATGCCGCTTACTGCAAACTTTTCCTTTTGCATAGCAACTCCGCTAAAAATCCCATCAGCAGGCAATTAAGGCTGTGCATTCCTGCTGCACAGCCTACTGCTTCAGTTAGCCTATATTAACACCGCCCCGGTACCGTAACCCACAGCGGTAATTATTTTGTTTAAGCTTTTGCTTCAAGTTCAGTGCTGCCCTCGACAGGCACTGCCTTAGGTTCTTTGACAAAGGTCATGGCACGCATGGCGTTGAGCACAGCCAGCACGCACAGGCCCACGTCACCTAAGATGGCCAGCCAGATATTGGCAATACCCATGGCACCTAAGATTAAGATGGCAGCCTTAACCGCGATGACGAACACCATATTCTGCATGGCCAGCGACATGGTGCGGCGGGACAGTTCAATGGCGCGCGGGATCTTGGTCAAATCGTCATTCATCACCACCACGTCAGAGGATTCCACAGCCAGGGCACTGCCGCCTTTGCCCATGGCGATGCCGACATCAGCTGCTGAGAGCACCGGGGCATCATTGATGCCGTCACCGACAAAGCCCACCATCTGGCCTGAGGTCTTGAGCTTGGTTAAAATCTCAAGCTTGTCCTGCGGCAGCAGCTGTGAGTGCACCTCAGAGATGTTAAGGCGGCGGGCAATTAACTCAGCCTCGCTCTTGCGATCTCCAGTGAGCAGGCAGGTCTTGATGCCCATGCTATTTAAAGTATCCACCATTTGAGCAGCCTCTGGCTTTTCCTGATCGCGCAGGAAGAGCACACCGGCATACTCACCGTTTAAGGCACAGTAGACGGCAGTACCGTCACCGGAGGCATGAGGCACTTCCTTACCGGTCAGCTTTTCAATGTACTGGCGGCGGCCTGCTGCACACAGCCTGCCGTCAATCACACCCTGCAGACCAAAGCCTGCCTCTTCCTTAATGTCACTGACCTGCGGCAGAGCCAGCTTGTGCTCCTGAGCATAGGAACTGACAGCTTTGGCAATCGGGTGGGTGCTGCCCTGCTCAAGCACTGCCATGGCAGCGCAGAGCTCATCCTTATTGACCTTGCCAGCAGGCTGCACCTCAGAGAGAGCAAATACGCCGCGGGTAATGGTTCCGGTCTTGTCAAAGCACAGCTGCTTTAATTTGGCGAGGTTCTCAATAAAGATGGAGCCTTTGACCATCACACCGATCTTGGAGATGGCACCCAGACCGCCAAAGAATGACAGAGGCACCGAAAGCACCAGAGCGCAGGGGCAGGAGACCACCAGGAACACCAGAGCACGGGTGACATAATCGCCTTTATCAAGACCGTCAAACACAAAAGGAGCCAATGCCATCAGTACTGCCAGGGTCACCACAATCGGGGTGTAGTACACCGCAAAGCGGGTGATTAAGGCCTCGGGCTTTGACTTGTTGGCGCTGGCGTCTTCAATTAAATTGATAAGACGGGTAATGGAGGAGTTCTTGCTCTCGCAGGTGCTCTTCAGCTCAATCACCTGGCCTAAGTTGATGGCACCTGACGGGATCTCATCGCCCTGCACAAATTTCTGCGGATAGCTCTCACCGGTCAGGGCAGACATATCCATCAGGGCCTCAGAGCTCTGCAGACTGCCGTCAATGGCCACGGCTTCACCTGCCAGAACGCGCATGCGCTGACCGATTTTGACCTGGCGGGGCTTTTTGACCACTTCATTGCCATCATCATCGATTACGCGCACCGATGAGGGCTTGAGCTTGACCAGAGTGGTGATCTCATGATGGGCTCTGCCGGAGGCATAATCCTCAAAAAGCTCGCCTACCTGATAGAAAATCATCACGGCCAGTGCCTCGGGGTAGTCATGCAGCATAAAGGCACCAAAAGTCGCAGCGGTCATCAAAAACTGTTCATTCATACGCAGACGCTTGAACAGCGTAACAAAGGCGTTGTACACCACCTGATAAGCCACCACCACATAAGCGCAAAGAGCCAAAATTAGATCGCCGTACTTTGGCAGGGGCAGGCCCAGCAGCAGCGCGGCCATCACCACCAGACCAAAGGACAGTCTTAACAAATCCTTTTTATCAATACTGCCTAACATAAACAGATCCTCTTGTATTGTGCAGTTTCACAGTGTTCACAGTGCAGTTGCCTGCGCTCAGCGTGTGACGGGCTAATCTGCCAAAACTTCAACCATTAAAGATCAAAGCATTCAGCAGACTGCCGCGCACGCTGTCTTTCTTCTTCCCTGAAGCCAAGGCCTTTGACACCGCCGCGCGCCCGCGGTGTCAGGCCTGCAGGCTTCAGGGTCTTACAGGTTAATTAATCCCTGAAGTCGATTTTGATGCCCTCTTCAAAGCCGTCAGCGGTCTGCTGCAGAGCTGCAAGCAGAGCATCTTCATCAGTGTTGTCAGCGGCATCGACCACCAATGACTTAAAGGCAAAATTGATGTCAGCCTGGTTGACGATGTCAAGCTTATTCATCATGTCCTGCAGCTTTAAAGCGCAGTGCGGGCAATCTAGGCCGTTGATGTCAAAACGAATTTTCATATTAGTTCTCCAGTGGTTTTTATCTTTTTACATGTGAGCAACCGCTCATCTATGAGAGCATTATACAACATGTGAGCAAATACTCAAATGAAATTTGCAGACAAAATTTCCTTTAAAATCAATGAGTTAGCAAAATTCTGAAAAATTGTGAGCGCAGAAGAGCAGCTAAGATGATGCATTCACGGAAATGACAGGCAGTTGCAAGGATGTCAGGACTTTAAAACGCCGGGCATGGCCCTGGCAAAAAAATTAAATTAACACTTGAAACTTCACCTCCCTGCCCCTATCCTAATGCCCGAAAAATTGGTGCAGGCCCGCTTAAGACCGGGCTGCAGGACATCAATACAGCCGACAGCATCGCAGCAGCACACAACAGCGGGACAGAGGGCCGGATCTTTTAACATGAACAACGTCGAATTTGAAAAACTGCAGGATGCCGCCCTGTCACATCAGGCGCGATCGCTGTACCTCTTTTATTTAAGGCCGCTTGCTGAAAAAGGGATCTATCAGGCACCCTTAAGTGAAATCAGCCATGTGATGAACAACAACTCCCCGGTCTGCCCCTTTGCTGCCACGCCGGAGATCTGTCAGGCGCTGATGAATGAGCTCTTTGCCGCAGGACTGCTCGCCCCGCCCACAGAGCGCGAAGCCCGCATGGGTGCACAGTACCGTCTGCCATACTTTGAGACACAGAACTTCAGCCTGCCCGAAATGCCATTTATGATGCATGAGGCCTGGCGTCCGGGGCCTGCCTTTGTGCAGAGCGCCCTGCTGTCCGGGCTTGACGGCGCAGACTTTGCAGAAAATGAGTTAAAATCTTTCATCGCTTATTGGAGCTGCAAGCCAGAGCGGCGCAATCAAAGCGCCTGGGAGCGCACCTTTGCGCAGCGCTTAAAGCGCAGCCGTGAAGCGCGCGTGCGCCGCAGTGCTGCCCAGCAGGCAGACAGTATCCGCCAGAGCGCTGAGCAGGTAAGTGCCTTTGGGCAGAATGCCGAAACTGCCTCCGGCATTGCCGAGGGGTATACCCCAAAATAAAAGCAGGCACAGATGCCAGAAAGGACTGCAGACAGCCGCTAAAACAGCAAGCTGACTTAAGGCGGCGATAAAAACGCAATGCCATTGAGCGCAGAAAGCAGCAGCACAAAACCGAATTACAACTAAAAGAAGAAGGCGGTTTAAAACTGCCAGAGCCGGAAAACACCGTGAACACCAGGATTGAACCGCCGGCACCATGCAAAAACACACGTGAGCACAACTTAAGATTAGATTTAGAGCCTAAAAAGGAATTACTGCATGCAGTTAAAGTTTAAAGATAAAAGCCTGGATTTAAGCCGCGCACAGATCATGGGCATCTTAAATGTCACCCCGGACAGCTTCTCTGACGGCGGGTCTTATCAGACCTTGGACAAAGCGCTCTTTCAGGTCAAGAAGATGTTAAATGAAGGCGCCGCGATCATTGATGTGGGAGGCGAATCCACCCGCCCTGATGCTGCCATTGTCAGCGTGCAGGAAGAGCTTGAGCGCGTCATCCCGGTGGTGGAGGCCATAGTAAAGCGCTTTGACACCATCATCTCACTTGACACCTCATCCCCTGAGATTATGCGCGAGGGCGTCAAGGCCGGAGCCCTGATGATAAATGACGTGCGCGCTCTTACCCGTGAAGGCGCTCTGCAGGCAGCCAAGGATGCTGACGTACCGGTGTGCCTGATGCACATGCAGGGCACCCCGCAGGACATGCAGCACAATCCGCATTACACCAACTGCGCAGTGGAGGTAAAGGATTATCTTTTCCGCCGCGCCTCCGAGTGTGAGGCCTTTGGCATCAAGCGTGAGCATCTGCTTCTTGATCCGGGCTTTGGCTTTGGCAAGAGCGTGCATGACAACTACACGCTGTTAAAAAAGCTGGCCATTCTGCGCTCAGGCCCCTATCCCCTGCTCACCGGCCTTTCGCGCAAGAGCATGTTAGGTGCCGTCACCGGCATTGAAAAGGCGGCAGAGCGTGTGCTGCCTTCTGCAGTGGCGGCCATGCTCTGCGTACAGAACGGCGCACAAATCGTGCGCGTACATGATGTTAAGGAAACGGCACAGGCTCTGGCCGTCTACTACGCTGTGGCGGAGGCATAATGCTGCTCTTAATTTTTGCTGCTTCAATCTCATCTTTAAGCGCTATTGCAGCCCTGCTGCTCATCGGTCAAATCCGCATCGAAAGGTTTGCCAAGCCGCTGTCGCTGATAGCCACTGGTCTTTTGATCGCACTTGCCCTCTCGCACATGCTGCCTGAGGCCCTGCATGAAGCTGCCGACCCGCATCTGGCCGGATTGTGCGCCCTGTGCGGAGTGCTGGTGCTGATCATCATTGAGATGTTCTTTAACGCAGGCCACAGCCATCACAGCCACGCACCGCAGGCGCTGGCCAACGGAGGCCTCGGCATCCTCACCGGCACCGCGCTGCACACTTTTTGTGACGGCGTGATGCTCGCTGCGGCCTTTGCAGTCGATCAGGGTCTCGGCCTTGCGGTTGCCACCGCCATCTTTGCGCATGAACTGCCGCAGCAGCTTGGTGACTACGCCCTGATGCTGCACTGCGGCATGGGCAGGCGTCAGGCTTTCTCAGTAAACCTCACCGCGCTTGTCTGCTCGGTGGCCGGTGCACTGTGCGCCACCCTGATGATAGGCCAGATTGAAGGTCTGCTGCCCTACGTATTATCTGTAGCCGCCGCAAGCTTTATCTACGTGTCGCTCTCTGATCTGCTGCCGCGTCTCAAGCAGTCAGACAACCGCATCCTGATGGCAAAGCGCTGTGCTTTTCTGCTTTTAGGTGTAGTGCTGGCCCTGGCCATCAGCCATCATCACTAAGCAAACAGAAGCGCACCGAGTGAACTAAGCAAACAGCAATTGAGCAGCAGTACTCGGTCACAACAGTATTTGGTCAAGGCTAAGACTGCGGGCGTAACGGGTTGAATACAAGCCGCCCGCGCCTGAACGGCACACAGCCAGCAGCCTGCAGCCGCTGCTGTGCTGTACTGCGGCAGTCTGATAGTGCATAAGCGGCTTGCTGAACGCTTCAGACCTGTCATCAAAGGCTTGGGCAGGATGCCATTTCGATTTAAGCTCTTGCAGCGCAATTAATTTCTGAGAGCAAAGATGCGTCATGAGCAGAGTGTCTGACAATATCAACTGATCCCTGGCAGAATACGGCACAGCCATTCTGCCGCCTATGGATGTCTTTGCATCCATTGATCTTCTAAAGAGTGCCGGTCTTCATGCCGACTGCACCATGCTCGATCCATGGTACAACAAGGGTGTGGGCGGGGAACTCCCGCTTGAAGAATACGATGACTTCATCAGACGGCTGTTGAACGAAACAGCTGTGATCTCTGATCTGATGTACCTCTGGGGCTTTCCTGAAATCATCGGCCCATACGTGCGTTTCGCCCCTGAAGGCTTCTACATGGCTGCTTGGCTTACGTGGTACTACAAAAACTGCCCATCAGTCATCCGGGGCTGGCGCTCCAGCCAGAATGCCTGCCTGAAGTTCATGCGCAAAGGCCATAAGCTGCATCCTGAGAACTTTTTAACAGCAGAGCAGAAACAGCGCTTTGAAAGCGGAAAGATGCGCTTTGTTCCCGGGCTGCCAAGCGTAATTGAAGCACCGCTCATCATCGGATTTATCGGCAAAAATGAAAGAACCGGGCACCCTTCGCAGAAGCCTGAGGCAGTCTTTGACAAACTGCTCTTAATGGCAGCCAAGCCGGGTGATTTGATCTTTGATCCAATGGCAGGCTCCGGCACCACTGCCGCCTGTGCCTTAAAGCACGGCATGCGCAGCATCGTCTGCGACCAGAACGAAGACTACATTCAGATGCTCGAAAAGCGGCTTGGTGTGAAGAGGATTGCACTGTGAACATGCTCCCGAG
>JADINH010000191.1 GCA_017694225.1 Candidatus Avisuccinivibrio stercorigallinarum | reverse complement strand
GCAGCGTCAGATGTGTATAAGAGACAGATCATACTGTGTGCCATAACAGTCATACGAATGCGCAGAATAAACCGTCTGCCACTCCTCAGTAGTGCCAATCCCCAGCAGATGCCCGATTTCATGGGCAATCGAGGCAGTAAAATCAAAGCCTGATACCAGCGGGAGCGCAGAGAGATGCTCAGGCAGTTCAAAGCCCGGCTCACCAATCAGAATAATGCCGGGAATGCGCATTGTGGTATCGAACAGCAGCTTGTCAGCCACCGTGGTGTACGCAGAAAAAGTGCCGTCAGAAGTTTTATTTGACAAGCCTGCTGCAGCTTCCTGCCAGTCAACCGCGATTAAGGAAAGCTCCACCGGCGAGGACGCAGCGAAGCTGCCGGACAAAACCTCTGCCCATAACTCAGCGGCCTGCAGCGCAGCCGATATGCCCTGCGCAGAGAAATCAGCACGCGCTCTGAACTGCTCCATGTCATCGGCGCTGAGCTCATAATCCTGCTGCAGCAGGCCGGTACCGCCCATGCCATCCTCAAGCCCGTAAAAGTGCAGCTCAAAGAAGTTCCTGCCCCCGTAAGCGGCGGAATAAACCTGCTCTGCCTGAGCCGCAGTGCTTAAAGCCGCGCTTAAAGCTGCAGCAAGCAGGGATTTTTTCAGCAGGCAGTAGGCTTGGTGCATACGGCTCCGGGCTTTGCTATCTGGGAAACTCAAAACTTCGTTTGATGTAAAAATGCTCTTTGGCGGCATGGCGCGCCGGCCCGTAATATAGCACAAGAGCCATCTGCAGCGCCTGTGATTTTAAGCCGCGCCGCTGTCCCACTTGTGCATGCTTTACTCAGGTTATCAGCTGCCCCGCTTTCTTTACCTGCAGACAAAAGGCCGGGAGAGAAAGGTAAACCTGACGGCTGGAAAAGCTGCCCTGAAGGCCGGTTTTTGCAGCCTGGCCGGCACAGTGCGGTCATTTTTCCTGATTTTGCAGGCTGCGGCATATTCCCAGCCGCAATTTTTTGCTACATTAAGCTCAAATATGCTCAGAAGAACAAGAACAGCCATAAAAGGAGCCGCCCATGTCCGCATCTTCCCGTCCGTATAAGGCTTCAGCCCTGATGCTGGCCTCCGCCATCTTAAGTCTGCAGACCGCTGCCGCCGCTGAGGCACTGCAAAGCGGCAAAATTCTGCATTATGCCAATCAATTTCCGCCCTCGGTATGCGCGGTGCTGTCAGCGCGCCCGCTGCCCGGCGCTGAAAACTATGTGCAGGTGCTAAAAGACGGCCAGGTGATTGACAGCCCGGTAAGCCTCGGGGAGAGCGAGATCTGTGTCAACAATCTCGTGCACGGGCAGCACTATCAGTTAAAACTGCTGCAGGGGATGCCCGCCGCCGGCGGTTTAACTCTGCCTGCGGATCAAAGCATTGACATCACCATCCCGGATGCCAAAGAAGAGCTGAGCTTTAAGCCCGGCACCCTGCTGCCGCGCGCTGCCAAGAGCTTTCTTGAGCTTGACAGCGTCAACCTCAAACAGGTAAAGCTCTATTTATTCAAGCTCTCCTTAAATGATCTCAGTGCTCTCAATTTAAATCAGCTGCTGTCCTATCAGCTGGACAACGGCACGCTCACCGATCTGCTCGAAAGCCACGCCTCCTTAATCTCCTCACAGCTTATCGAGCTTAAAGCCCCGGCCAATCAAAAGCTCACCACCCGCCTTGATTTATCCCGGGCCCTGCAGCAAAGTCAGGGTTTGATTTTGGCCCTGGCCTGTGACCCAACGCTGGATCTTGGTCTTGATAATCATGAAAACGTAGGCAGCGCCCTTGGCAGCATCTACAATCTCTATGACAGCCAGAAAGCCTTTGCCTCAAAGCTTATCAACGTCACCAATTTCACCATTTCAAGCTTTAAGGGCAGCTCGCTTACCGTACAGGTGCACAATTTACAGAATGCAGAGCCGGTGGGCGGAGCTGAAGTCACCCTGCTCTCGCGCAACAACAGCGCCTTGGGAAGCTTAAAGACGGACAAAAACGGCCTGGTCTCTTTTGCCCCGGAACTTTTGCAGGGCAAACGCGCCGACAGCCCGGCTGCCCTTATGGTGCAGAAAAATGGCGATCTGGCCCTGCTGTCACTTAACTCGCCTGAAATCTTCCTGCCAGAGAACGGGGTAAATCCGCCGCTTAAAGGTCAGGTGCAGGTCTTTGCCACCGCCGGGCGCGGCATCTTCCGCCCAGGTGAGGAGCTTAACCTCTCGGCCTTCCTGCGCGATGACAAGGGCAATGCCACCACCGCTCCGGTGAGCCTGATTTTGCAGGGCCCCAACGGAGTGGAGCTTTACCGCACCCTGCTGCAGGGCAATGAGCTTGGCACTTACTTTGTAAATTATGCACTATCGCAGGCCGCAGCCCGCGGCAGCTACAGCGCTCTCTTCAAACAGGGGGAGACGGAACTTCAGCGCCTGAGCTTTGAGGTGGCAGACTTTGTGCCGGCCACTTTAAAGTTAAGCGCTGACAGTGAGGCAGGTGCGCTCAAATCAGGGGGCAGCGGGGCCATTGTGCTCAAGGCTGACTTCAATTACGGGCAGCCGGCAGAGAACCTTGACACCAGCGCTACCGCCGCACTTGAGCCCGATCCACAGCCTTTGGCGCAATACGCAGATTTTCACTTTGGACCTGCCAATCCCTGGGAGCTGCAGCAGAGCCTGCCCCTTGAGGCTGTGCGCACAGATAAAAACGGTGAGGCGCGCTTTGCCCTGAATATTCCCAAACTCTCCTGGGCGGCCAAACTGTCCTTTAGCGGCACGGTATACGACTTAAACCGCGAGCAGAGCGTAACCTTCAAGGAGTTTAAGTTAAGCCCGGAGACCGCCCTGATCGGCCTTAAGGATGAGCCTAACAAAGATGAAATTGCCCTCGTCTACACCGGCAGTGACGGCAAAGAACAGCAGGGAAAGCTTGATTACACCGTCTATAAGCTCACAACCAATTTCCAGTACATCTTTGAATACGGCCGCTGGAATTACCGCCGCCAGAGCATCAGGCATCCGGTGGCCTCCGGCTCCATTGAGGTAAACGGCCGCGCCTCCCTGCCCCTGACGCTTGCAGACGGACAGTACCTGATTGAGGCCAGGGATCAGCAGGGCGCCGTATCCTCCCTGAACTTTACGCAGGGCTATATGACCGATGCCGGACTGGAAAGCCCCGAGCGCATTGCGCTTGCCTTAAATCAGGAAACTTTCAAGGCAGGTGAGAGCGTCAAGGTCAGCTTTGACAGCCCCTTTGAGGGCTGGGCCACCCTGCTTGCAGCCAGGGACACGGTCCTGGACACCCGCAGCGTCAAGGTAAAGAAGGGGCACAATCAGATCGCCTTTGACTTTAAGGAGCAGTATGCCCCCGGCATCAAGGTTTTGGTCTCACTCTACGCTCCGCTGGAGGACAATCCGGCCGGAGCAGTGCGGGCTTTGGGGCAGATCTCAGTTTCAGCTGACAACAGCGCCCGGCGCATAAACCTTAAGGCCGAGGCCCCCGCAGAGGCAAAGCCCGGTGACACACTCCACATCAAAGTCAGCAGCAATAGCAAAGAGGAGTTTTACCTGCAGCCTTATCTCGTGGACAGCGGCATTTTGTCACTGACGGGATTTAAGACCCCCGATCCTTTCAGTGCGGTGTTCGGCCCCAAGGCCTCTGCCCTTACGCTGCAGGACAGCTACCGCTTCCTGCTGCGCCAGTCCGATCCCTACTCACAGGGCTATGGCGCTGATGAAAACTTCAAAGCCTTTGCACAGGCCCTGAGCGCCCTCTCCACCATTCCGCGGGAGATTTACGCCAAAGCCCTGCCGCCGGTGCTGGTCAAAAACGGCAGCGCTGAGCTCAATTTCACCGCCCCGGAGCTTTCAGGGGAGCTGACCTTAATGCTCACTGCCGCATCCAAAGAGGGCCTGGGTGCACTTTCCGAGGCCATCATCCTTAAGGACGAGCTCAATGTCACAGAGGCGCTGCCCCGTTTCCTGCGCGCAGGCGATGAAGCACAGGCCGCGCTCTCCCTGCACAACACCGGATCTGCTGCCAGCTTTAAGGTCAAGTTAAACTGCAGCGGCAGCCTTGACTGTGCGCTGCAACAAGTAGTGACTTTAAAGGCAGGTGAGAGCAAGAACCTGCCCTTTGCCCTCAGCGCAGCTGCCGATAACCCCGGTACTGGCAGCGTATCCTTTGAGATTGAAGGCCTCAATGGCTCAAAGTTCAGCACGCAGCGCAGCGCCTCACTGCAGGTGCTGCCTGCCTGGTCAAAGGCTTTGTACAGTCAGGTGCAGAAATTAGAGCCGGGAGCTCAGGCTGAAGTTGATTTTGGCGGGGTGCAGTTTGCCGCGCTTGACGGGGCAGCAACAAGCTTCAGCCTGCTGCCTCTTATCAACTCTGAGCTCTTTTTACAGCGCCTTCAGGACGAGCCTGACTGGTCGGCCATGATCACCGCTTTCAAGGTTTTGAGCATGGTTAAGGCAGCTGAGGCCAGACTGCCCGGTGCGTCTGCAAAGGAGCTTTCACCTGAGAGCGTGCAGCTGCTGACAGACAAGATGCTTTCCCGTCAGCAGGGCGATGGCAGCTTCAACCTCTACGGCTATACCCGGGACTATTACACCACTGCACTCTCTGCCCTGACCCTGTGCCATTTAAAGGCCGCAGGTTATGCCGTGCCGGAGGACGCCTTAAAGCGCGCCCTCACCGCCGCTGAGAAGGCCGCACGTTACGGCTCAGACAGCGCCCGCGCCCTTGCCTATTACACCCTGCTGCAGTACGCGCAGGCCTCGCCCTCTGATCTCTACTATTTTGCAAGTTCCGAAGACTTAAAGAGCGTGGAGGCCCTGGCTCTTGCTGCCCGCTGCTTTGCGCTCTCAGGCGATGCTGCCAAGGCCGCAGAGCTTGCCGCCTCAGGCGTTCAGGCCTTTAAGGAAATGGCAGAGCTGAGAGCAAAGCTTGATGCGCTGCCTTATACGGATGAAAAGCAGGAGGAGCGCGGGCGCCTTAACCAGCGCCTGACTGAGCTTGCCCCGTCCGCAGCTTCCGATCTGCTGCATGACGGCTTTTTGCTGCTTACCCTGCCCTTGAGCGCAGAGGACAACCGCAGCGTGGTCAATACCCTGCTCTCCTTAAAGAGCAGTACTGACAGTTACCGCGCTGCCGATCTTGCCGCCATGATCTGCGCCCAGGCAGAGCTTACGGCAGACATGGACAGCGCCGGAGCACAGCTTGCAGCAAAGAGCGTGGAACATGAAGGACTGCCGCCTTATCAGATAAAAAATGACAGCAGCACCGCACTCTATGCCAACAGCACCGCCTACGGCTTGAGCGCCAGTGCCCCTGAGCCGGTTTCAGCCGGACTTGCCCTGAGCAAGGACTACTTTACCCTTGATGGCAAGCCCGTCACGCTGCCTGCCGCGGTTAAAGTAAATGAGCCGCTTATCGTGCGCCTCAAGACCCGGCTGCTCGCTCCGGCCTCGGGCACCCTTATCGTGCGCGATGCCCTGCCCACCGCCTTTAAGGGCTCTGAAGCCTCGGGCCTTGATGCTGCGCTGCACGAAAAGCTTTGCGGGGATGTTTGGTCTTACCCGGAGAATACACAGATCTCTGAGAGTGAGTATCTCTCGATACTTAACACCTATCAGACTGAGCAGTGCCTGCTCTACCTGCAGCAGCCGGGCTTTAACGGCAGCTTTGCCCTGCCCGCTGCCCGGGCGCAGCTTGGCAGCAACAATGCGGTGCAGGCGGCAACGGCGGTAAAGAGCGCGGCTTTTACGGCTAAGTAAAGACGCAGCGGCCTTTTGATGCAGCCAAGCGCCTGGACCTTTAAAACTTACCGGCGTGCGCTGGCGGCCCCGCTGCTGGGGGCCGCCGCGCTCTGCCTTACCGCGCTTTTGCTGTGCTTTGCCCTGCTGTGCCTGACGCTTAAGCCCGATCTCACGCTCTATCAGGAGCGCTCGCGCCTGCTTTACGACAGCAGCGGGCAGATTGCAGCTTACAGCCTGTCAGCTGACGGCAGGCTGCGCTTTTTAAGCCCGCCCGATACGGTCGATCCGCTGCTCATTAAGCTTATTCTGGCCGCCGAGGACGAGCGCTTTTACGAGCATCCGGGGGTGGACTTCATCGCCCTGGGG
>JADINH010000190.1 GCA_017694225.1 Candidatus Avisuccinivibrio stercorigallinarum | reverse complement strand
GGTCACCAGCACTTCCATTACTGACATATCGCCGCCGATGTGGCCGCCTTTGCCGCTGACAATCATGTCAACCACATCCTGACGCAGCTTGTAGGCAAGCTTTGCTAAATTTTGTTCCATTTTTATTCGCCTCTTAAGTAAGCCTTAACGTCTTCTTCAATCGGATCGTAGAAATCGGGCTTGATGCCGATGTACTTGCAGGCCTCGTAGAGCACCGGGACGATGTCTCTGTACACGCCCACGCAGTGGTGGATGTACGGGCCGGTTACAATCTTGTCCTCCAGGCGCTTGAGATTCTGCACTTCCACCCAGAGGTAGGTGCCTAAAATCTTCGGGCCGGGCACGGACTTGGCGTTGCCAAGCAGCAGCGAGTATTCGCCGTTGTCGCCGTCAAAGCGCAGCAGGGTGAGCTTGTCACCTTCCTTGGCCTCGGCAGACAGGGTGCCGTCATCGTCAAAGGCGATCGGGCTGGTGAGCAGGGGCTTCTCGCGGGCAAGAGACACCGGCCACGGGCCGCAGTGCTGCAGCAGTTCGCCGTTGGGATTGTCCGGGTGGCGCACCGTCCAGTCTGCAAAGAAGGAGCGCTCCTCATTCATCATGGCAGCCTCAGCGATCAGGGCGGTGATGGCGCCGTGAATGTCGGTCTCGCACACGATAGGGATGCCCATGTCATTTAAGATGGCATTGGCAGCGCAGGGCATGATGCCGAGCTCACCCTGCAGGGCGGTCCAGCACTGAATGGCACCGGCCTGGCAGCCGTACTTGGCAATCAGATTCTGCATGGCTTTAGCGAGGGCAGCCACGGTCTCGACCTTCTTTTCAGGGATCTTGACCACGGTCTTCTCGTGGAGGAACTTGAGCTCATCCTGAGCCTCACCGGCCTCCTGAATGCGTCTTACTTCACGCACCAGCTCGGGCAGCGGAATCGGGGAGAGCTGAATGTTGAACTTTTCAAGCAGCTCGCCTTCGTTGCACATGGTGGTCCAGAAGTCGAAAGGACGCGGGCCCATCTGCAGAATGCGGATGTGCTTGAAGGTGCGCACTACATTGCACACTGCCATGAAGTCGCGCAGGCCGCGCTCGAACACCGGATCGGACAGGCGGCAGTTGGTTAAGTAGGTGAACTTGACCTTAAAGCGGCGCAGCACCTTGCCGGTGGCAAACAGGCCGCACTGAGTGTCGCGCAGGCGGCGGCCGTCAGGCAGCGGAGCCTCATCAAGCGGGCCCCAGAGCAGCACCGGCAGGCCCAGTTCCTTTGCCACGCGCGCGCAGAGGTACTCAGTACCGAAATTGCAGTGGGCGAGGATGATGCCGTCGACCTTTTCGCGGCGGAACTTGTCCACAATGGGCTTGACATGGGAATCATCAAAGAGCAGGCCTTCTTCGTTGATGTCGGTGATATCGACAAAATCAATTCCCAGTTCCTTTAAGCGCTCTGCGGTTAAATTGCGGTATTTAATGGCATCAGGTGCGCTGAAAACACTGCGTCTGGTGGGCACAAAGCCTAATTTAATTTTAGCAGTCATCTTTAGTATTCCTTGATTGAACAGTGGTTTTTAGTAATCCTAATATCCGGCGGCGGTTAAGCCGCCGGGCCTTTTTCGTTTGAGTTTTAAAGCAGTGCGATTGCTCTTACTGCTTTGCCAGGGTGTAGCGCATCACCACCGTCTGCCCGGCTGCCACCTGTCCGGTGCGCAGGGTCAGACGCTTGACCTTGTCAATCGAGCCGGAGGTGATGACGAGCGGTGAGGTGGTGTCAAAATTCTTTTTGCGCAGCAGATCAAGATCGACCACGCACAGCAGATCACCTGCCGTTACCTTGTCGCCTTTCTTGACCTTGCACTCAAAGCCTTCGCCGTTTAACTTCACGGTGTCGATGCCGATATGCAGCAGGATTTCGACCCCGTCAAAACCGGTGATGCCGTAAGTGTGCTTCTGCTCGCCGACAAATGACACGATGCCGGAAATCGGGGCCACCGCCTCTCCCGAGGCGGGGATGATGGCGACGCCGTCGCCTACCACCTTCCCGGCGAAGATGGGTTCTTCCACATCGCCGATGGCTACTGCCCGGCCGTTCATGGCAGCGAGGATTTCATTACCTTTGTCACGAAACAGCATTTATTATTCCTCC
The DNA here is from genome assembly GCA_017694225.1 of Candidatus Avisuccinivibrio stercorigallinarum. Taxonomy (GTDB): domain Bacteria; phylum Pseudomonadota; class Gammaproteobacteria; order Enterobacterales; family Succinivibrionaceae; genus Avisuccinivibrio; species Avisuccinivibrio stercorigallinarum. The sequence continues at coordinate 7,109 of JADINH010000190.1, read as the reverse complement.
AGGTTCTGCGCCTTGTTTACTTGTTCTCGTTGCGGGCCTGAAGAGCCATCTTGGCCTGCAGGTCACGCTGATACTGATCGACGATCACAGCGAGCACAATCACGAGGCCCTTGATGATCATCTGCCAGAACTCAGACACACCGCACATCACCATGCCGTCTGAAATCACGCCGATGATGAAGGCGCCGATGACGGTGCCAACGATGGTGCCCACACCGCCCATCAGGCTGGTGCCGCCGAGCACTGCTGCGGCAATGGCGTTCATTTCCCAGGTGTTGCCGGTCATCGGGTGGGAGGCCACGAGCTGTGAGGTGGCGATGATGCCGACGATGGCAGAGCAGCCGCCGGAGAACATGTAGACTAAGAGCTTGTCCTTATCAACGTGCACACCGGAGAGCTGTGCTGCACGCTGATTGCCGCCGATGGCCAGGATGTGCCAGCCAAACGGGGTCTTGCGCAGAATGACTGCAGCGATGACGGCGATGACGATGAGGATGATCACAGCCACCGGGAAGCCTGCAATGTCGCGGCCGAAGATTTCAAAGCCGGTGTTGCCCAAAGCTTCCTTGCCCACGAGGTTCGGGAAGGTAGCGCCGTTTGAAATCAGGTTGGCAATACCGCGGGCGATGTACATCATGCCTAAGGTGACAATGAACGGGGCCACGGCAAACTTGGTGATGATGATGCCGTTGACTGCGCCGATGATGACGCCGATGGCCACGGCAATGATCACCACGGTCGGCACATCAAAGTAGATGGTGTAACCAAACATGGTCAGGCCCTGATTGATAAGGTAGCCTGAAACCATGCCGGCCACGCCTACCACGGCACCCACTGACAGGTCGATGCCGCCGGTTACCAGCACATAGGTCATGCCGATGCCTAAGATGCCGTACAAGGCCACGTGCTTGGCCACGAGCAGCAGGGACTGAGCGGTAAAGAAAGAGTCTGCTGCAAATGAGAAGAAGATGACGAGCAGGGACAATACGATGAGGGTACGGCCCTTTAATAATGTCATGATCAGATCGTTCTTGTTCATTTTATAAACTCCGCTTATTGAGCATTATCCTGATCTTGAGCCTGCTGATGACCAACATAAGAGGCTTTGACCAAATTGTTCTGAGTGATGTCATCACCGGTAAATTCGGCAGTCTTGACACCGTTTGACAGCACGATCACGCGATCGGCGATGGCGATGATTTCCTCAAGTTCTGAGGACACCACCAGAAGGGACACGCCGCGTTCTGCGTACTGATAAATGAGGTGGAAGATTTCGGTCTTGGCGCCGATATCGATGCCGCGCGACGGTTCGTCAAGCAGCATGATCTCAGGACGGGTGAGCGCACCCTTGGCAAAGACCACCTTCTGCTGATTGCCGCCGGATAGCGAGAGAATAGGCAGATGCTTGTCAGCCACCTTGATGTGCACGTCCTTAATCATCTCATCTGTAGCCTCGCTTTCGCGCTTGTTGTCGATAAGACCATAAGGGGTGACCATGGCGCCAACCTCGGACAGGGCAATATTCTTGTCAATGTCCATGGCCTGCACCAGACCGTCGCGCTGGCGGTCTTCAGGCAGCCAGGCAAAGCCCTGGGCAATCTGACCTGCCACATTCTCAATCTTCAGCACCTGGCCGTTTTTAATCACCTGACCGGTGTGCTCCGGGCGCATGCCCATGATGCACTCGAAGATCTCGGTGCGTCCTGCGCCGAGCAGGCCGTAGATGCCAAGCACCTCGCCCTTGTGCAGCTCAAAATTGACCTTGTTCAAAAGCCAGCCGCCGCCAGACTTGGGCAGGCACAGATCCTTGACTTCAAGCACGGTCTCGCGCTTTGACCAGTCCACGGCAGTGCTGCGGGTCGGGTAGCTCTTGCCCTCGCCCACCATCTGCTTGACGATCCAGGGGACGTCAATGTCCTTTACCGCAGCTTCAGCCACCAGTCGGCCGTCGCGGAAGATGGTCACGAAGTCGCCGATGCGCATTAACTCTTCCAAACGGTGTGAGATGTACACGATGGAGATCCCGGAGGCCGTAAGCTCGCGCATGATGTTAAAGAGCACATCCACTTCCTGCTCAGACAGGGAGGAGGTCGGCTCATCCATAATGAGGATCTTAAGGTTCGGGATTAAGAGGTTGCGCGCGATCTCGATCATCTGCTGCTGTCCGACGCGCAGATCTCCCACCATCGTGTCCGGATCAATAGGGTACTTTAAGCGGGCGAGCACCTGCTTGGCCAGACGGCGGTGTTCGGCATCATCAAGCACGCCGCCCTTGGTGCGCTCGGAGGCCATGAACAAGTTCTGGAACACCGTGAGGTTGGGGAATAGGCACAGCTCCTGATGGATGATGGCGATGCCGTGGGCACGCGCATCCATGGTGCTGTTGAAGCTCACTTCCTTGCCCTGCAGGTAGAGTTTGCCTGCAGACTGTTTTTCAATGCCGGCGATGATGCGCATCAGGGTGGATTTGCCTGCGCCGTTCTCGCCGATAAGCACATTCACCTTGCCGCGCTTGATGTCAAAGGACACCTGATCAAGCGCCTTGGTGCCGGGATAGATCTTGTCTATCTTCTCGGCGTGCAGATAAATTTCGTCATTGCTGCTCATGACACTCTCCTACTTGATAGTAAGGCTTACCGGGGTAATTAAGACCTGGCTCGGTCTTGTCACCGTAAAGCAGCCGATGAACTCGACCTTTTTGCCTTCAGCACCGTCAAAATTGAGGGGCTGCAGCACTTCCTTCAAAATGAGATCGTGGAAAGCCACGGAAACCTGGGCCCATTCGATCTGATTCTTGTAATCGCGGTAAGAGATAAGATTAATGGTGTCGCGCACGGCGGAGTTTTTAAACACCGGGCCGATCTGCAGACGGTAGCTGACACCAGTGGTGTCCACGCCGTCAGGGGTAAAGCCGAGGTAGCCGCTGCGCAGCTTGTTTTTCACCACATCAATGGTGCCGCTGCCCTTGACGATAAAGGAAAGCTCACCGCTGTCACCCATGGAATAGTGGCCGTACTTGGAGGCCACGGAGGTGAAATCACCGTTGGCTTCCTGCACCAGGGTGGCCAGATCTACTGCATTTTCAGCAAAGTAGGTGTTGTGATGCTCCTTCCAGAAGTTCTGGGCATTGACGGTAGGATCAAACACCACCTCACCGGTCAGTGCAGCTTCCTGGCCCTCAGGGACGACAGTTGCTGTGATACCGCCGTATGCAATGCAGGCTAAAACCACTGCACCGATAATAATGTTTCGCTTTGACATCGCACTTTCTTCCTTTTTTCGGGCACTTTAAGGGCGCATCTGCAGCGTGCTGCATTCAGCAGCCCTTAAAAATGCATAAATTTTCGGGTTTAAATGGTGCCGCAGAACGCGGCACCCGCATCATCTATAACTTATTTGCTTAAGGTAAAGTTGTTGAGATTCTTGGCGTTGTCGATGGTGATGATCTCACAGTCGATAAGCTGCTTCTCAGGCTTGCCGGTAGAGCCGGTCTTTAAGTACTGATCTGCCTGCTCTACAGCCATCTGGGCAATTAAGGCAGCCGGCTGCATGGCGGTAGCGGTCATGTCACCTGATAAGATCTGATCACGGGCATCGTTGGAGCCGTCAACAGCGACGATGAAGAGCTTCTTGCCTGCGGCCTTGGCAGCAGCGGCAGCACCCACGGCCATGTTGTCATTGCCGGAGATCACGCCCTTTAAGTCAGGATGAGACTGCAAAATGGTCTCCATCTTCTGATAGCCGAGGTTCTGATCCCAGTTGGCGGTCTGTACGGAGACGAGCTCCATGTCAGGATACTGATCGATCACTTCGTGGAATGCAGTGGAACGGGTCTGTGCATTGGTGTCGGAATCGATGCCAAAGAGCTCAGCATACTTGCCTTCCTCTTCCATGGCCTCAACGAAGACTTCTGCTACGCCCTTGGCGCCCTGATAGTTGTTGGCCACGATCTGGGCGATGGCAATGCCCTGCTCATTGATTTCACGGTCAATGAGGAAGGTCGGGATGTTGTTGTCATAGGCGCGCTTGACGGCAGCCACAGTGGCATCAGCACCGGCATTGTCGCAGATGATGGCAGCAGCCTTGTCAGAAATGGCAGTCTCAAAGAGCTCAGACTGCTTGACCGGAGAGTCGTCATGGGAAACCATCTTGACGGTGTAGCCTAACTTCTCAGCGGTAGCGGCGGCCACTTCAGCTTCAGTCTTGAAGAAAGGATTTGAGTGTGAAGGAGTGATGATATACATAATATTAGAGCCGCCGCCGGTTAAACGCTTGGCTTCATCTGCAGCATTGGCAGAAGCAGCAAAGGTAACAGCAGCACAGCACATAGCTAAAGATGCACAAATCTTGCTCAATTTCATTTCTTTAAGTCTCCGTAATTCCGTAAAACACTGCAAAAACACAAAGGTTTCGGCTTTTGCTGTTGATTATGTTAAACATTGTGAGGCTTTTGTTTTATTAAAATTCTTACCTCTATATCAAAATTAAGATCAGCGCAGGGCCTAAATTCTGCGCTCTGAGGCATTTTGCATTTGTCGCAAAATCGCAAGAAGTGCACGCAGACTTTACGTAAATTTTTCATTTAAAATCAAAGATTTAGTTTTAAGCGTGACAAAATGCACACGCACACTGCAAACTTTTTGCAGCGCAGAAATTCGATATAATCAACAGTTTACAAAGTGCGCATTTGTGTTCACCGCAAACGCTTACGGCCGCAATTGCGAACGAAAACGCAGGCAATTTTGCAAAAGCCCGGGCCGGCCTTAATAACGGTGCTGCATGCGGTACTGCTTGGGCGTCATGTGCATGTATTTGGCAAAAACGGCGCCGAAATGACTCTGTGAGCTGAAGCCGAGCATATCGGAGATCTCCTGCAGGCTCTTGTCGGTGCTCTCAAGCTGTGAGGCCGCGCTCTCAATTTTGCGTTTGAGCGCATAATCCACCAGGGTCATCTTCATGCCCTCCTTAAACACCCGCGAGAGGTAGCCGTAGGAGATCTTAAGGCTGGAGGCCAGCGCCTCCATGTCAATCTTTTCGTACAGATGCTGATCGATGTAATTGCGCGCCCGCAGCACAATTGATGACACTGCGCTGTCATGCAGGCTTTCCTCGCGCGCTGCGGCAACCAGCTGCGTGCAGCGCAGCGCACAGGCGCGGGCCAGGGCATCACAGTCAGCAGGGTAGCGGCAGTCCTCGACCTGCAGAATAAAGGCATCAGAGAGCTGATAGAGCTCCTCCACCGACAGGCCGCAGTCAATGGCCTCACGGGTGGCAATGGTGATGTCCACGATGGCGAGGTTCTGCGCCGAGCGCAGCTTGTTGCTCGCCAGGGTGCCGCGCATGGCGGCATAGGGGGAGTTGAGCGCATCCTTTAACAACTTTTCATCGCCGCTGCGGATGGCGCGGCGGATATTGAGCTCAAAGCTCACCGGATTGTGCGGCCGGGCCTCCAGCGAGATCTTGGAGAACACGCTGGCCATGCGCTGCTGCGTCAGCTCAATCACCTCCGGGGTGAGAAAGTACTGATCCAAAAGATCATTTACCGTCATCATCTTGCCGTAGATGCCGGAATAGATGATAAGCACGGTGGCAGCCAAAGTGGAAGGCTCACAGTACTGCAGCGGGCAGGCTGCAGCTTTGTGCTTGTTGGCATAAAGCTGCATGAAGTTTTGATCCACCCGCACCATGGCCACCGGGCCTGCCACCAAAGTCAGCCCGTCCAGGCACTGCACTCCGGCAAAGATCACCGGGCTTTCGTCGATGACCAGCGCCACCTTTTTCTCCCGGATGCGCTCCAGGATGGAGCAGCGCAGCTTGAAGTCGGTCTTGAGCACATTCCAGGAGTCAAGATCATTGCTGTCAAACTTCTCCACATAGTGATTGTCCGCGCCAAAGACGTGATAGGGCAGGGCATGGGTGTGGGCCAGAAGTGAAATGCCGTAAGAGAGCGGCAGCGAAGAGGTATTTTCGTTCATGCAGGCAGAGCGGCAGGCTGCGGGGGCGGCCCTGCCTTTGGCGGCAGGGCAGCGGCCTTAATTAGAAGGAGACGTTGGACTCAAGGACTACATTGCAGTAGGGGTGGCACTCACCGGTGCGCACCACGGCCACGGAAGAGGCGGAGAGCTTCTTGAGCTCATTGTGCGGCACTTCCACCACTTCAATGCCGTTCTTTTGGGCCCAGGCATAAATCTTTTGGTAGAAATCAGGATTCTGATTTTTCGATTCAGTGGCAATGGTGACCTTCTGGAACTTGGCCTCGGCGTCGATGACGTTAAAGACATCCCAAAATGGCGGCACATTGTAAGTGACGGCCAGATCAATGCGCTGCACTCCCTTGGGCACCGGCAGGCCGCAGTCGCCCACGGTCAGGGTGTCAAAATGCCCGAGCTTTGAGATCACATAGGACAGCTCTGAGTTAAGGCAGCCAATTTTCTTCATAAAACTCCTCCTGTGAATTTTTTATCACTTAATATTCTGCTTAAATCTTGTCAGTCAGCACTTCCACATCAGTGTTCTTTAAAAACTCCTGCACTTCATCCCACAGCGGAATGGACGGGGTGGCGCCCTGACGGGTCACGGCGATGGCTGAGGCGGCAGTGGCAGTCTTCACGGCCTGTGCACCTTCAAGTCCGCGGCAGAGCGAGGTAATGAGATAGCCAAGGAAAGTGTCGCCTGCGGCAGTGGTGTCCACGGCCTTGACCTTAAAGGACTTGCAGGAGACCGGATCTTTGCCCTGCTCCTTTAAGATGGAGCCGCGAGAGCCCAAGGTCAGCACAAATGAAGTCTTGGGGAACTTGTCAGTGAGCGCCTTAATGAGCACATAGGGATCGGTGTCAGCTGACATCTCCACCATGGATGAGCCTTCAATCTCGTTGACGATCAGGAAGGAGCAGAGCTCTAAGGGCAGCTTTAACAGCTCAGGAGTGTAGGGGGAGACATTAAAGCAGACCTTAAGGCCGCGCTTTGCACCTTCACGGATAAGGTACTCAATATTGTTGACTTCGTTCTGCAAAATGAGGAAGTCGCCCGGCGCAAAGTGCGAGAAGGTCTCGTCAATCTCTGCAGTGGTCAGGGTCTGATTGGCGCCGCCGTAGAGCAGAATGCAGTTC